>CAYTJT010000019.1:0-223 GCA_964438105.1 uncultured Rhodothermales bacterium
CGCCGCGGGCGTAGCGGTCGAGGCGGTCGGCGAGGTCGTCGCCAGCGAGGGCGCGACCGTGGCCGGCCCCGAGGGCGTCCGGGCGGAGGTCGGCCAGGGCGCGGAGGCTGGCTTCGGCGGCGTCCCAATCGGGCGTGAACGGGACGGGAGGGCGGGCCAGCTCGCGGGCGTGCGTGAGCTGGGTCGTCCACGAGTCGAGGTCCATCGCGGCGACGGCGTCGCC
>CAYTJT010000019.1:233-23738 GCA_964438105.1 uncultured Rhodothermales bacterium
GGAGCGTCCGGTCGGCCTCGCGCCAGAGCGAGACGTGGCCGGGCGTGTGGCCAGGCGTGTGGTGCCACCGCCAGCCGAGCACGTCCGCCACCGCCCCGTCGTCGGGAAGCGCACGGACGCGGTCGCCGAGGTCGAACCCGTCCGAGGGGAACAGTCGGGCGAGTTGTGCGATGGCGCCGCCCATCGAGGGGTCGGCCGGCGGGTAGTCCGAGCGGCCGGTCAGGAACGGGAGCTCGGCGGCGTGGGCGTAGACCGGGACGCCCCAGGCGTCGGCGAGGGCGCGGGCGTGGCCGTGCGTCAGGACGATGGCCTCCGGCGGGCCGCCCTGGTGGCGCTCGGCCACGCCGCGGAGGTAGCCCGCCGCGCCGGGCAGCCCGGTGTCGACGAGCACCCACGGCCCGCCCCGCGGCCCGACGGCGTAGGCGTTGACGAAGGCGATGGGGATGCGGAGCACGCCGGGCGCGACGCGCTCGGTAAGCGGCGGGATAGACATGGGAGAAGGAGAGGAAGCGGCCTGGGCGGACGACGGGAGGCGGACTACTGGAAGATGCGGGCGAAGAACTGCTGCATGTCCTCCCAGGACTCGACGTCGGCCTCGGGGTCGTACTGCGCCCCCTCCATCTCGCCCGTGGCCTCGGGGTTCGTGAACGAGTGGACGGCCCCGCCGTAGAGCTTGACGTCGTAGTCGACGCCGCCCGCGCGCATCTCCTCGACGAACGCCGTCACCTGCTCGAGCGGGGCGAACGGGTCGTCGGTGCCGTGGAGGACGAGGACCTCGACGCCGTCGTCGATCCGCGCGGGCGTCTGGGGGGCGAGGTTCTGGAGGCCGCCGTGGAAGCTGACCACGCCGGCGAGGGGCGCCCCGCTGCGGGCCAGCTCGAGGACGGTCGTCCCGCCGAAGCAGTACCCGATGGCGGCGACGTTCTCGCCGTCGACGAAGCCGTAGGAGCGGACCTGGTCGACGGCGGCGGCGGCGCGGGCGCGGAGCAGCGCGGGGTCCTGGTAGAACCGGCCCGAGACCTCCTGGGCCTGCTGCGGGCCGTCCGGCCGGACGCCGACGCCGTAGATGTCGGCGGCGAAGGCGACGTAGCCGAGCCGGGCCAACATCTCGGCCCGCTCCTTGACGTAGTCGCCCAGCCCGGTCCACTCGTGGACGATGACGACGGCCGGGAGCGGCCCCTCGGCCTCGGCGTAGCCCGCGTTGTAGGCGAGGTAGCCCTCGAGCGCGGTCCCGCCCTGCTCGTAGCGGACGGTCTCGGTGACGACCTGCGCCGACGCGGCGGGGGCGAGGATGAGGAGGGCGGCGAGGGCGGGGAGGAGGCGGGGCATGAGGGCGGGGTGATGGAGGTGAGGCGAACGAGTCACGCCTGGGCGTCGAGCGCCCGGAGCAGCGTGCGGAGGTGGGTGCGGAGCGCCGTGAGGTCGGCGGGATCCACCGAGAGGCCGCCGAGGAGTTGCTCGGGGATGCGGCGGGCATCGGTGCGGAGGGCGCGGCCCGTCGGGGTGAGCCGGACGAGAACGCGGCGCTCATCGCGGGCGTCGCGGTGGCGGCGGACGAGCCCGGCCCCCTCCATCCGCTTGAGCAGCGGGGTCAACGTCCCCGAGTCGAGCCGGAGCCGCTCGCCGATGTCGCCCACGCTGAGCGGGCCGTCGCTGGCTGACGGGTCACGGTCGGCCTCCCAGAGCACGAGGAGCACGAGGTACTGCGGGTAGGTCAGCCCGAACGGGTCGAGCACCGTGCGGTAGCGGGCCGTCACGGCTCGGGAGGCGGCGTAGAGCGGGAAGCAGAGCTGGTCGTCGAGTCGGAGCGAAGGGTCCACGAGAGGGGCGGGCTGGACGTCTGATCGGGAGGGAGCGAGGTACGGCGGAGATGACGAGTTGTTTCCAATAAAGTTGTGCACAACCTGTTTATCCGATTCTGTAGCAGCCGTCTAGTTCTGAGGTGGAAGCAAAGGGTGACTTCCGAGTCTCTGCCCCCTCCTACCGGGTGCCCCCGGCTGGGGCCACCCCGCCGTGCTCGGTCGCGCCGCTCGCACCCAGGCGTCACCCGAACGAGAGAACCGGCCTCTCGGCGGCGCGACCGGATGTGGCGACTACTCCTGGCCCTTTTGCACGGCCGCCTTCAGGCTCGCGAAGCTGAGGTCGGGCTCGCGAAGCCGAGGTCGGGCTTGTCGCCGCGCGGCTCCATCCGCTCGATGTTGGCTCCATCCGCTCGATGTTGAACGTCGCGCGCCCGTCGAAGCTCTCGCTGCCCGGCCAGCCGGTAGCAAAAAAAGCTTGACGTGTTTGCTGGCCGTTCGTATAATGTTATTAGCCAATCGGCCAAATAGACTAGCCACACAACCAGTGCTGTGTCCACTCCTCCCCTGAGTCGCACCGACATCGTGGCCGCCGCGCGCGGTCTCTTCAGCGCGCGCGGCTACGCCGCCACCTCCCTCAACGACATCGCCGCCGAGATCGGCGTCCAGAAGGGGGCCATCTACTACCACGTCCCGCGCAAGGCCGACCTCCTCGCCGAGATCGTCTACGACCTCCTCCGCCCGATCCACGCCGAGCTCGAACGGCTCCGGGACCTTCCCGAGCCCGTCGACCTCCGCCTCCGCATGGCGATCCGGTGCCACATGAACGGCATCATCGAGAACCGCGAGGCGGCCCGCGTCTTCTTCGAGGACCGGAGCGGCCTCCCCGAGGACGTCGAGCGGGAGGTGGCCGCGCTCGACCACGGCCTCCGCAGCGTGTTCCAGTCGCTCATCACCGAGGGCGTCGAGCGGGGCGTCTTCCGCGACGTCGACCCGACGGTAGCGACGCTCCACCTCCTGGCCGCCTGCAACTGGCCTTACCGCTGGTTCCGCCCCGACGGGGCCATCGCGCAGCGCGACTTCGTCGAGGCCACCATCGACCTCCTCATGTACGGGCTCGTTCCGGCCTGAGGGCACCGATGCCTCCAGGGCGCGGACGCGCTCCATC
Organism: uncultured Rhodothermales bacterium; assembly: GCA_964438105.1. Classification (GTDB taxonomy): domain Bacteria; phylum Bacteroidota; class Rhodothermia; order Rhodothermales; family JANQRZ01; genus JBBSMX01. Next base: position 3,201 of record CAYTJT010000019.1, read on the forward strand.
CCCCAACCCTCTCCCCCCCAACCCTCTCCCCCCCAACCCTCTCCACTCTCAACCCCTCCTCTACCATGGCCGACACCCATTCCTACGACAACGCCGAGCTAACGATCGACGGGCCGCGCGCGACGCTCCGCCTCAACCGCCCCCACAAGAAGAACGCGATGAGCCCGGACCTCCACCGCGACATGGGCCAGGCCCTCACTGAGGTCGAGCGCCACGGGAACGTGAAGGTCCTCGTGCTGACCGGCACCGGCGAGAGCTTCTGCGCCGGGATGGACCTCGAGAAGTGCTTCTTCGAGCCCTTCGACGACCCGGACCAGATGCGGGCGCTCAACGACGTCACGTTCGACTGGTTCTTACGGCTGAAGTCGTTCCCGGCCGTGACCGTCGCCAGCATCAACGGCTGGTGCTTCGGCGGCGGGTTCGAGCTCGTCGGCATCTGCGACCTCGCCATCGCCTCCGAGGACGCGACGTTCGGGCTCTCCGAGGTCAACTTCGGCATCTTCCCCGGCGGCGGGACGATGTGGGCGACGGCCCACAACCTCACCCGGAAGGAGGCCCTCTACTACAGCCTCACCGGCGAGCCCTTCGACGGCCGCCGCGCCGTCGAGCTCGGCCTCATCAACAAGGCCGTCCCGGCCGGTGAGCTGGAGGCCGAGACCGACGCGCTCGTCGCCAAGCTCGTCGACAAGAACGTCCATACGCTCCGGGCCACGAAGGAGGTCTACGAGCGGACCGTCTTCATGGACTTCCCCGAGGCCATCGAGTGGGAGATGGCGAAGCTCTTCGAGCTCTCTTACTACTCCCGCGACGCGTGGATTCGGCAGGGGCTCCAGCAGTTCCGCGACCGGCAGTACCGGCCGGGCCTGGAGGCGCACAAAGTGGAGGCCGAGTAGCACACCGCCTAACGCGCCGCGTAGCCCAGCCCCCCCGACCCCGACCCCCGCACCGATGGAGTTCTCCTACACCGACACCCAGCGCGACCTCCAGGAGCGCGCCCGCGCCGTCGCCCACGAGTTCGGCGACGACTACTGGCGGAAGCTCGAGGCCGACAGCGGCCCCTACGGCACCCTCTTCCCCGAGGCGTACTGGAGGCGCGTAGTCGAGTCCGGGTTGGCCGGCGTGACGATCTCCAAGGAGTACGGCGGCATGGGCCTCGGCCTGCTCGACCTCTGCGTGGCGGCCGAGACCCTCGCCGTCGAGGGGACGGGCTCGGGCGGCGGCGGCATCTTCGTCGTCGGGCCGGTCTTCGGGGGGTACCTCCTGGAGCGGAGCGGGACGCCTGAGCAGAAGGAGCGCTACCTCCCCGGGATCGTCGAGGGGGAGCTCTGGGCGGGGGCCTTCACCGAGGAGGACGCCGGCTCCAACATCACCACCATCGAGACGCGAGCCGAGCGCGACGGGGACCACTACGTCGTGCGCGGCAAGAAGCGCTACATCGGCGCAGCCCAGACGGCCGACCACGTCGTGATCTACTGCCGCACGGGCGCGCGCGACGAGGCGAAGCGGACCCAGGGCGTCTCGCTGCTCGTGGCCGACCTCCCCGACGACGCGCTCCAGGCGGAAGCGCTTCCTAAGATGGGGATGCGCTGGATCGACACCAACCGCGTCACCTTCGACGGCCTCCGCGTGCCCGCCGGGAACCGGATCGGCGAGGAGGGGCGGGCGTGGCGGGCGCTCTACGACGTGCTCAACCCCGAGCGCATCCTCATCGCCGCGGCGACGGTCGGGACCGGCCTCCTCTGCATCCAGCGCGCCGTCGACTACGCCGGCGAGCGGCGCGTCTGGGGCGACGTGCCGATCGGGGCGCACCAGGGCGTGCAGTTCCCCCTGGCCCAGATCAAGGCCCGACTCGAAGGGGCCCGCCAGCTCGTCTACCGCGCGGCGTGGCTCTTCGACCAGGGCGACCCCCGCTGCCCCGTCGTGACGGCCCAGGCGAAGTACCTCGCCGTCCACGCCGCCCTCGACGCCGCCGACCAGGCCATCCAGACCCTCGGCGGCAACGGCTACCTCGTCGACCACGACGTCGAGCGGTACTGGCGCGACCTCCGCCTCAACCGGATCGCCCCCGTCACCGACGAGATGACGTTGGCGTTCCTCGGCCAGCACGACCTCGGCCTCCCGCGCTCCTACTGACCGGGGTCGCCGCCCCCGGCCCGCTCGCCGCCCCCTTCCCCCTCCCACTTGCGCCTCCCGACCATGCCCGCCAGTAGCAACGTCTCCCTCCGCGCCATGCTCCACCGTGCGGCCCGGTGGTTCCCCGCCAACGAGGCCGTAGTGGACGAGCTCCACCGGCTCACGTACAGCGAGCTGCTCGACCGCTCGCGCCGCTTCGCCACGCTCCTCCACCGCCTCGGCGTGCGCAAAGGCGACCGCGTGGCGCTCATGCTCTACCCGAGCGCGGTCCACTGTGTCGCCCTCTTCGGGGCCGTCGAGCTCGGGGCGATCCCCGTCGCCCTCCACGTCCGCGAGTCGCACCAGGTGCTCGGCCGCGTGCTCCAGCGGCTCGGTCCGACGGCGCTCGTCTACGATGCCGCCGTGGAGCCGCTGGCGCAGCGGCTCGTGGGCGAGACGCGGACCATCGCCGCCGTGGTGCGCGCCCGGAGCGCCGCCTCGTCCGGTGAGGAGGCCCGGGGAGCCGCCGACGTACGGGTCGACGCCACGATCCCCCAGGACATCGGCCGCTACGAGCCCGACCTGCCGGTCATGCCCGCCCGCGAGGACGACCCGGCCGTGATCGTGCTCTCCTCCGGCACGACCTCGTTGCCGAAGGGGATCGTCCACACCCACCGCACCCTCGTCGAGAGCGCGCGTGGCGGGGCCTACTTCTGGAACGGGATCCGGCCGACCGACTCCATCCTCAACGTCCTCACCACCTCGTTCATCGGGTGGTACAACCTCAGCCTCCCCTTCTTCAACGTCGGCGCCAAGAACGTCTTCCTCTCGAAGTGGGACCCGAAGACGTACCTCGAGACGATGGAGCGTGAGGGGATCACGGCCGCCTTCCTCATCCCGACGATGTGGCGCCTCCTCATCAAGGAGGGCGCGGCCGGCTACGACCTCTCAGCCGTGAAGATGGCCGGGTTCGCCGGCGAGGTCATGGACCCCACGACGCTCCAGCACATCCGCGAGCAGATCACCCCCCACGTCATCAACGTCTACGGCACGACCGAGACGGGCTCGTGCTCGGGCGGCACGCTGCTCTGGGAGGAGGACATCCTCGCCGACGAGCGCCGCCTCGCCAGCGTCGGCAAGCCGCTCCTCAACGCCGACATCCGCGTCATCCGCCTCGGCGGCACCGTCCGCGAAGAGGTCCCGCCAGGCGAGCAGGGCGAGGTCGTCATCTCCGGCCCGTCGGTGGCCTCGCTCGTGTGGGACGACCCGGCCAAGACCGAGGAGATCTTCGAGTTCGACGGGGCCAACACGTGGTGGCACTCCGGCGATGCCGGCTACCTCGACGAGGACGGCTACCTCTACCTCGAAGGCCGCCTCGACGACATGATCATCTCGGGCGGCATCAACATCCTTCCGGCGCGCGTCGAGGACGCCGTGCTCGCGCACGACGACGTCGTCGAGTGCGCCGTGGTGGGCGTACCGCACCCGGAGTGGGGGCAGCAGGTGGCGGCCTACGTCGTGGCGAAGAACCCGGCCCTGACCGAGGCCGACCTCGACGCGTTCCTGCGCCAGAGCGAGCTCTCGGACTACCAGCGCCCCCGCCGCTACGTCTTCGCCGAGACGATGCCGCGCACGTCCAGCGGCAAGCTCAACCGCCGCGCCCTCCGCCACCAGGCCCAGCAGGAGGCCGCCGCCGATGCCTGATCCAGAGACGACCGATCCAGCGGCGGGCACAGCCTCCTCCCTCCTCGACGGCCTCCCCGAGGTCTCGACGCTGACGACGTTCGGCGGCGAGGTGCTCGCGCTCGAGCCCGGCCAGGCGCGGATCCGCTACGAGGTCACGCCAGCCTACTGCAACCCGCGCGGGGTGCTCCAGGGTGGGATGTTCGCCGTCTTCCTCGACGACGCCATGGGCTACGCCGTCGTCCGCCTCCTCGGCCCGGAGGCCTCCTTCACCACGACGGACCTCACGCTGCACTACCTCCGCCCCGCCGAGCCCGGCCCGGTCGTCGCCGAGGCCGAGGTGATCCGCCACGGGAGCCGGACGGTCTACGTCGAGGGCTCCGTACGGACCGAGGACGGGAAGCTGTGCGCCCGCGCCAGCTCCATCCTCATCCGCCTCGGTTGAACGGCCCCCTCCGCCGCGCCGTCTCACCCGTCCCGGCCAAATAAGGGGAGCGGGAGAGCCGGGGCAGCGGGCGCGGGTCCTGAAGCCAGTGAACGCCGCTGCCTGAAGGGCGGGGCCTCTCGGTCGCAACAGAAAAATCATGGGTTAGGGGTAGGGTAGGGCGGGGCCGGGCACGACGTGTAAAAAACCCTCCCCCTCACCTGCTTAAGAGCCGATGGGCGAAGCGCTGACCGCTCCTGCTCGTCCCGACCCTGACGAGCGTCGTCGAGACGAGGAATGGCTATGGGCGATCCAGCATGGGGATCGGGCCGCCTTCGACCGGTTGGTGCGGGCGCACTGCGCAGACCTTATCGCGTTCGCCGAACGGATCGTGGGTTCCCGCCCTATCGCAGAGGAGGTCGTCATGGACGTGTTCATCTCGATATGGAGGCGGAGCCAGGCCTGGCGGCCTCACGGTGCCTTTCGGGTCTACCTCTTCGGGGCCACGCGCAGGCGCAGCTACGACTACCTCCGGCGTCGGAGGAAGACGGTACCGCTTGACGAGCGACTCGTGACGCGGGTGGAGGGGGGACCCTGGGAGGACATACGGATGGACGAGTTACAGCGGGCGCTGTGGGGAGCCATCAACGCCTTTCCCCCGCGTCGCCGCGAGGTCTTCGTGCTCTCACGCTTCCATGGCCTCCGTTACACGGAGATCGCCGCCATCCTGGGGATCTCCGTTAAAACGGTTGAGAAACACATGGGCCTGGCACTCAGGCAGCTCCGTAAGCGCCTTGGCCCCTTCCTAAGCCTCCTCTCCTCTCTCGGCCTGCTCACCTGAATCCTGCGGATCGACTCTCCGCCCTGTATCCCCGTGCTCTGGATGAACAAGGATCATATTCTTAGGGACGTGTGGGGCCGCCGCCGGCGGCGCGACCAAAAGCTCATCCTCCGCCTCTTGACGGGCAACTGCACCGGGGAGGATGAGGATGAGGCCCGTGCTCGGATCTCAACGGATGAATGCTTCGCAGAGGCCTTCGGTGAGGTGCAACGAGTCTGGGAGGTGGCGGCGGATCGGGAGCCCGAAGTGGATGTGGACGCCTTCCTCCTCCGCCTCCACCGGCGCGCCGAGCCTCGGGCCCGGATCACCCCCCTCCCCTCTGCCTCTTCCCGGGTAGGCCGCTCCCCTAGCCCCCGCCCCTCACGCCGCGGGGGGGCGCAGCGCATGTGGGCAGCGGCCCTCATCGCGGGCGCGGCCCTGCTGGTGGCCATAGCCCTCCACGGGGCGCAACCCGAAGCACCCGTAGCCGCTCCGCAGCCTCGGGTGTACACCACGCAAAAGGGGCAGCGTGCCGCGCTGACCCTTGCTGACGGGACGAAGGTGAAGCTGAACGTGGACAGCGAACTCACGCTCCCGTCCGAGTTCGCGATGGACCGCCGGGAGGTGCGGCTCAAAGGCGAGGCGTACCTCGAAGTAGCCCCCGACAGCCGCCGCCCCTTCGTCATCCATACCGAGGAGGCGACGGTCCGGGTGGTGGGCACGGCCTTCGGAATGCGGGCCTACACCGATGAGTCGAACACCCAGGTCGTCGTCACTGAAGGGCTCGTGTCGGTGACGGCCTCCAATCGGAGTGCCGCCGACACGGTGCTGCTCCGCCCTCGCGATCACGCCGTGTTCGCGACCGACCGCCCCCCGGTGCTCCAGCAGGACGTTGCCCCGGAGCGCTACCTCACTTGGACCGAGGGGCGTCTCGTCTTCGACGATGTCCCCTTCGACGAGGTCGTGCGAGCGCTCGAGCGGTGGTACGACCTCGACATCGTGGTGACGTTCCCTCCGGAGACCGTCGTCGGGCTCAACGCCTCGTTCGACGACGAGCCGCTGAGCGCCATCCTGAACACGGTCTCCGTCGCGCTCGGCCTACGCTACGAACGCGACCTACGGACGATCACCTTCCACCGCGGCGCTAAGTAGCGAGGACGGGGAGGCAGCCGCCCCGACGGCCCCCGCCTTCCCGTATCCAGCTCCTGACGCCGGCTCCCCCGACAAGCCGAACGTCCACTTCCAACCAATCTCTCCCCCAATGGATACCGCGACTGATAAAGGGACGAACCAAGCAAGCGCCGCCGTGCGCACCCGATGCGACGCCCCCAACCTCCGGCGCTCCGCGCGGCGGGCGGGCCTGGGGAGAACGGGGCCGTTCTTGCTCCTCGCCCTCCTCCTCTCGTACCCCGCCGTTGGCTGGGGGCAGCAGCCCTACGCCAGCAACCAGAGCGTGGTGACGCCGGTGCGTCCTTCAGCTCCCACGTTCGATCGAACCCGACTCGATGCCGTCATCGCGGTACGCCACGAGGACGCGCCGCTCCTCGACGTGCTCCAGGCGCTCTCCCACCAATCGGGGTTTACGTTGAGCTACGGCAGCCACCCGGAGCTGCTCGCGCACAGGGTCACGCTGGTGAGGGACCGGATCACCGTGCTCGAAGCGCTGCACGAGGCGATTCGAGGCACGGACTTTAGCCTGAAGGTCTCGCGCAACGAGGGGTTGATCGTGACCAGGGACCCGAACCGCGCTGAGAGGGCCGAGCCGGTGCCCGAAAGAGCACAGGTGCCAGCGCAAACCGGCACGCTCTTCGGCCGTGTCGTCGAGGCGGATACTGGAGGCGGGCTGCCGGGGGTGAATGTCACCGTCGTCGGGACGGGTGCCGGGGCGGCCACGGACCTCAATGGACGCTACCGCATCCCCGGCCTCGCGCCCGGTGCGTACACCGTCCGCGCGAGCTTCATCGGCTACCGGTCGGAGGAGGTGAGCGAGGTGCCCGTCACCGATGGTGAGGAGACCGAGCTCAACTTCGTGCTTGAGGAGGACGTGGCTGGGCTCGAGGAGGTTGTGGTCGTGGGGTACGGCGAGCAGCGGCTCCAGGACGTGACGGGCTCGATCAGCTCCATCTCCTCAGAGGACATTGCGAAGATCCCGACGGCCACCATTGATCAGGCCCTGCAAGGGCGCGCGGCCGGGGTGCAGGTGACGCAAGCCTCGTCGGAGCCAGGCGGGGGCGTGCGGATCCGCATTCGGGGAGCCGGCTCCATCAACGCCGGCAACGGCCCGCTCTACGTCATCGACGGCCTCCCGATCGACAACAGCATGCCGCTCGGCCTCGGGGCCGGGGCCATCCACAGTGCGACGCCGCGCAACCCCCTCAGCGCACTGAACCCGGCGGACGTTGCGTCGGTCGAGGTGCTCAAGGACGCTTCGGCGACGGCGATCTACGGCGCCCGCGGCGCCAACGGGGTCATCCTCGTCACGACGAAGTCCGGGCGGGGGCAGGGGCTCCGCGTTGAGTACAACGGTTACGGCGGGATGCAGGAGGTCAGCCGGACGCTCGACCTCCTCAACGCCCGCGAGTACATGGAGCTCGTCAACGGCATTCGGCAGGACCTCGGGCAGCCCCCCCCCTACACGCCCGAAGAGATCGCGGCGGCCGGCGAAGGGACGGACTGGCAGGACGAGATCTTCGAGACAGCCCCGATCACGAGCCACCAGCTCGCCCTCAGTGGGGGGGCCGAGGCCACGCGCTACTACACCTCGTTCGGGTACTTCAATCAGCAAGGCGTGGTCCGGACCGCCGGCGTCGAGCGCTACGTCGCCCGCCTGAACCTCACGCACGCGTGGCGGCGGTTCAACTTCGGGCTCAACCTCAACACCAGCCTCGTCGAGAACGACTACGCACCCGTCGGCGGCGGCGTCAACGCCGAGGCCGGGGCCATCTTCGCGGCGCTCCAGATGCCGCCGAACCTCCCAGTCTACGACGAGGACGGCGGCTTCACCGATCCCCAGAACGACCTCAACAACCCCGTCGCGCTCATCGAAGGGTTCTCCGACGAGGCCGACCTCAACCGCACCTTCGGCACGGCCTACGCCGAGTACGACGTGCTCGACGGCCTCACCGCCCGGCTCAACGTGGGCAGCGACCGGCAGAACGGCGAGCGCCGCGTCTACGAGTCCAACCTCACCATCTTCGGCCGCGCCGCGCGCGGCCGCGCCACCGTTACCGCGAGTGAGCAGTCGACGAGCCTGGGCGAGCTCACCCTGACCTACAACAAGCTCTTCAAGCAGCGCCACCTCCTCACGCTCCTCGGTGGTGCGACCTACCAGGTCTTCGACCAGTCTTTCACGCGGGCGCAGGCCGAGGGCTTCCCCGCCGACATCACGGAGACCTACAACCTCGCCCTCGGCGAGAACTTCCTGCGCCCGGCCTCCAGCCGCCAGAAGAGCCAGCTGCTCTCCTACCTCGGACGCGCCAACTACACGTTCGCCGATAAGTACCTCCTTACCGGGACGTTCCGCGTGGATGGCTCGTCGCGGTTCGGAGAGAACAGCAAGTTCGGGTATTTCCCCTCGCTCGCGCTGGGGTGGCGGCTTTCGGAGGAGTCCTTCCTGGAACGGGCCACGGCCCTGGACGACCTCAAGCTCCGCCTGAGCTATGGCGTCACGGGCAACCAAGAGATCGGGAACTACAACTCCCTCCTCCTCCTAACCAGCGGGGCCACGGCCGTCATCGGCGAGCAGCCCGTCATCGAGACTGAACCCTCGCGCATCGCCAACCCCGATCTCCAGTGGGAGGAGACCACGCAGTATGACATCGGCCTCGACTTCTCGTTCTTCGGCGGCCGCCTCAATGGCAGCCTCGATTACTTCGTGAAGGACACGGACAACCTCCTCTTGGCCTTCCCCGTCCCGACGAGCACCGGCTTCAACCAGGTCATCCGAAACGCTGGCAACGTCCGCAATAAGGGGTTCGAGGCCGCGCTGAACACGATCAACTTGGACGGGCCTTTCGAGTGGACGAGCTCGCTCACCTTCGCCACCCTCGACAACGAGGTCACCGACCTCGCCGGCGCGGCCGAGGTCATCATGGGCGGCGTCCAGTTCGTCCCCAACTTCACCATCATCCGCGAGGGCGCCCCGCTCAACGCCTACTACGGGTTCGTCGTGGACGGCATCGTCCAAGAAGGCCAGACGCTCCCGGCCCAGCCCGACGCGCAGCCCAGTGACCTCATCGTCCGCGATGTCAACGGCGACGGGCAGATCACGGCCGACGACCGGCAAATCCTCGGCTCCCCGTTCCCGGACGTCACCCTCGGCCTCCAAAACAACTTCCGCTATAAGAACTTCGGCCTCTCCTTCTTCCTCGACGCCGTCTTCGGGCGGGAGCTATTCAACGCGAACTGGACCTTCACCGACTACCCCGTCAACCCCGAGCGGAACCGGCTGGCCGACCCCCTCTTGGACCGCTGGACCCCGACGAACCCCTCGACCGAGCACCCCTCCGGCGTGCTCCCGAGCCGGTACGCCGGGAATGCGGCCAACAGCCGTGCCGTCGAAGACGGCTCCTACGTCCGCCTCCAGAACGTCACGCTCACCTACGACCTCCCCGTGCAGCGCGTCGGTGCCCTCCGCTCGGCCAGCCTCTACTTCGGGGTCCAGAACGTCTTCACCATCACGGACTATTCCGGCTACAGCCCCGACGTCAGTTCCCAGGGGGGCTCGAACGTGCTCGTGGATTTCAACGCCTACCCCGCCACGCGCACGTTCACCCTCGGCCTCAACGTCGGGCTCTGAGACGGAAGCGCTTTTCCCATCAATCAACGTCCCCTCATCATGTTAGACGCGAAACGGTTCATCGCAACCTGTGCCGCCCTCGGCCTCCTCATCGCCCTCGCCGTCGGGTGCGACTCGCTGCTGGAGGAGGACGTCTACTCCGAGCTCTCCCCCGACGGGTTCCTCACCGATGAGGCCGGCCTCGAATCGGCCCTCGTCGGGGCCTACGGGAGCGGGCAGCACCTGGACTTCCCGGGGATGTGGTACTTCTTCCTACTCTCGGAACTGCCCACCGACATCCTCACGGAGGAGCGTGGCGTGCTCGAGCAAGCGGCGCGCCCGCTAATGGACTTCACCTGGGACCCCTCGCACCCCACCTTCAGCGCCACGTGGAACCGGCTCTACGAAGCCATCCGGAACGCGAACCTCGTCCTCGACAACGTGGACAACGTAGAGACCTCCGAGGAGACCCGCGCGCTCTTCCAGGCCGAGGCACGGTTCGTACGCGCGAAGGCCTACGTCGACCTCTACTCGCTCTTCTGTCCCGTCCCCCTCATCACGTCGAGCGACCTCGAAAACCTCGAGAGGGCGCGCGCGACGGACGAAGAGATGCGGTCCTTCATCGAGGAGGAGCTCCGGGCGGCGGCCTCTGGCCTCCCGCTCGAACACCCGAACTACGGGCGCGCCACGAAGGGGGCGGCCCTCGGCGTGCTCACGAAGTTCCTCCTCAACACGCGGCAGTGGGAGGAGGCCGCCGCGGCCGCGCGCGAGGTGATCGGGCTTGGCCGCTACAGCCTCGTAGAGGACCGCGTGGCCCTCTTCGACCCGCTGAACGAGCGCAACCCCGAGTTCATCTACGTCACCCCGGCCCTCGCCCAGCCGGGCCTGGGCAACGTCGCCTTCCCCCACATCGTCCCGGACAACTACCCCTACGAGTTCCCACCGAAGGAGGCCTTCGGGGCCGACTTCAAGCTGCCTGACACGTTCGTGGACTCGTTCCTCCCGGAGGACGAACGCCGCGGGATGATCCTCACCGAGTACATCAACACGAGCGGCGAGCTGGTCCAGCTCGGCCCGGACAACGCCCGCCCCATGAAGTACCAGGAGGACCCCGGCTCGACGAACCGCTACGCCGGCAACGATATCCCGGAGGTCCGCTACGCCGACATCCTGCTCAGCCTCGCCGAGGCGCTCAACGAGACGCAGGGGCCGGCCGGCGAAGCGCTCGACCTCCTCAACGAGGTCCGCGCCGTTGCGAACACCCCCCCGCTCAGCCCCTCCGACGCCCCCTCGTCGGCGTCTTTCCGGGACGCCCTCCTGGCCGAGCGCGGCCGCGAGTTCTTCGTCGAGGGCAAGCGGCGCGAGGACCTCATCCGGATGGACCGGTTCATTGAGAATGCGCAGGCGCGAGGGAAGAGCGCGCAGCCGCACCACGTGTGCTACCCGATCCCGCAGGCGGAGGTGGACGCCAACTCCAACATCGAGCAGAACCCCGGTTACTGAGGGGGCCTCGACAACTCAGCCCGGCACCTGGGCCCGGCTGGGTGAGCCCTTGCCCCGTGGCTCACTAACCATCCTGCTTCCGACACTATGCTCCCCTTCTCGAAGCGCTCCCCCCGTCGGCCGACGCTCCGCACGGCCTGCCTCCTAGCCTGGCTCGCCACGTGCGTCCCGGTAGTCCTGGCGCAGCCGACGCTGCCTGAGCGCCCCAACGTCGTGATCCTCTTCGCCGACGACCTCGGCTACGGCGACCTCGCCAGCTACGGGCACCCCACCATCCGCACACCCCACCTCGACCGCATGGCCGAGGAGGGGATGAAGCTCACGCAGTTCTACACGGCGTCGTCCGTCTGTACCCCCTCACGGGCTGCCCTGCTCACGGGGCGTCTCCCCATCCGCAACGGGATGAGCTCGGACTGGGTGCGGGTGTTCTACCCCGACTCCGACCTCGGTCTCGGCCACGACGAGATCACCCTCGCCGAGCTGCTCAAGGAGGAGGGCTACGCGACGGCCGCCATCGGGAAGTGGCACCTCGGCCACCGCCCGGAGTTTCTCCCTACCGCACACGGGTTCGACTCCTACTACGGCATCCCCTACTCGAACGACATGGACCGCGTCGTCCCCGGCGTGTGGAACGACGAAGAGGGCTGGAAGGAGCCGTTCTGGGAGCCGGAGCCCGAGTACTGGAACGTCCCCATCCTGCGGGACACCGTCGTGGTCGAGCGGCCAGCCGACCAGCGCACGATCACGAAGCGCTACACGGAGGAGGCCGTCGAGTTCATCCACGCCCACAACGAGGAGCCCTTCTTCCTCTACCTCGCTTACAACCTTCCTCACGTTCCTCTCTTCGCCTCAGAGGCGTTCCTCGGGACGAGCCGGCGCGGGCTCTACGGCGACGTCGTGGAGGAGATCGACTGGAGCGTGGGGCAGGTCCTCGAGGCCCTGCGCCAGGGGGACCTGGCCGAGCGTACCCTCGTCGTCTTCACCTCGGACAACGGCCCGTGGCTCTACTTCGACACCCACGGCGGCTCCTCCGGGCTGCTGCGCGGCGGTAAGGGGATGACGTGGGAAGGCGGCATGCGCGTGCCGGCTGTGATGTGGTGGCCGGGGGTCATCCCCGCCGGCTCCCTCTCGCAATCGCTCTCGAGCACGCTCGACCTCTTGCCGACGGCGGCGCGTATCGCCGGGGCCGCCCCCCCCGACGACCGCGTCCTCGATGGGGTCAGCCTCCTGCCCCTCCTGCGCGATCCGATGGCGGAGGTCCGCGAGGAGATGCCGTTCTACCGGGGGCGGCGGCTCTACGCCTATCGGCTGGGGCCGTGGAAAGCCCACTTCATCACACAGTGGGCCTACGACGCTGGGAGCTCGGCGGAGATCCATGAGGTGCCGCAGCTCTACCACCTCGAGTTCGACCCCTCCGAGCAGTACGACGTCGCATCCGAACATCCGGAGGTGCTCCGAGCCATCCTCCAGGCTGTCGCGCGCCACCAGGCCACCGTGGAGCCCGTCCCCTCCCGCCTGGAAGCGCGTGGTGGCACCAGGTAGTCCCGGCTCGCCTCTCCCGCTTCCTTCCTCCACTCCCATTCTTCTGATCCTCCGTCTTCCTGACCCCGATGTCTGTTCCTTCCCCGCTGTTTCTTCCTTCCCTCTGCCCGCTCCGCTCCGCTGCGTGGGCCACCCTGCTCGGCGTGCTGCTCCTGCCCCCACTCGCTGAAGCACAGGCTCCCCGAATGGCCTCACGAGGCGTGGAGGGGGCTCCACGAGGCGTGGTCCAGGAGCGACTGGCGATGGGGAGCGAGGTGCTCGGGCGCCCCGTCCAGTACAACGTTTACCTCCCCCCGGACTACGAGACCTCGCGGCGGTACTACCCCATCGTCTACCTCCTCCACGGCCACGGGGGCGACGAGACCGTCTGGCTCCAGTACGGCGAGATTGACCGGATGCTGGACCACGCCATCGCGGCGGGCGAACTGCCCCCGATGATCCTGGTCATGCCCGACGGCGGCGTGAGCTTCTACACGGATGACTACCAGGGCGAGACCCGGTGGGAGACGATGTTCCTGGAGGAGTTCATCCCCCACATCGAGCAGGCGTACCGCGTCCGCGAGGGCCGGCAGTTCCGCGGCATCGGGGGCATCTCGATGGGCGGCTTCGGCGCGCTCCACCTTGCCATGCGGAACCCGGAGCTCTTTGCCGCCACGGCCGCCTTCAGCCCCGCCGTGATCACGGACGAGCAGGTCACGCAGATGCTGGCCCCGCAATACGCTATGGTCTTCGGGCCCGTCTTCGGGAACGGGCTCCAGGGCGAGGACCGCCTCACCGACCACTGGCGTCGCTATTCCGTCCTCGACCTCGTCGAGCGCACCTCGGCGGACTCCCTCAAGCAGGTGCGCTACTACGTCGACATCGGGGACGACGACTTCCTCGCGGCGGGCAACGCCATGCTCCACCTCGGCATGACGCGCAAGCAGGTCCCCCACGAGTACCGCGTCCGCGACGGCGGGCACGAGTGGAGCTACTGGCGCGGCGCGATCCCCGCTGGGCTCGCCTTCATTGGAGAGAGCTTCCGTCGGTAGTTCAGGATGCACCCCGTTTCTATTCCACGCTCCCCCTCCCCCCAATCCCCGCGACCGTTGAGCAACCTCGTCCCCTTCAGTCTGGCCCTCCTCCTGCTCGCCCTCCTGCCTCACGCCGCACGCGCCCAGCCGTCGCCCCTCGTGGTTCCGCGCGTCGAGGCCCGCATCGACACGCTGCTAGCCCAGATGACGCTGGAGGAGAAGGTCGGGCAGATGAGCCAGCGCCAGAGCACCTACGCCCAGGACCCCGAGGCCCTTCTGGCGGCCGTGCGCCAGGGCCACGTCGGGTCGCTCCTCAACGAGGTCGAGCCCGAAGCCGTCAACGCGCTGCAGCGAGCCGCGGCGGAGAGCCGGCTCGGGATCCCCCTGATCATCGGCCGCGACGTCATCCACGGCTTCCGCACCGTCTTCCCCATCCCGTTGGGGCAAGCGGCTACGTGGAACCCCGTGCTGGTCGAGGAGGGCGCGCGCATCGCCGCCCTCGAAGCCGCCTCCCAGGGCGTCGATTGGACGTTCGCCCCGATGATCGACATCAGCCGCGACGCTCGCTGGGGCCGCGTCGCCGAGAGCCTGGGCGAGGAGCCGCACCTGGCCTCCGTCCTGGGTACGGCCATGGTCCGGGGGTTCCAGGGCGACGACCTCTCCGCGCCCGGTAGCATCGCCGCCACGGCCAAGCACTTCGCCGCTTACGGGGCCGCCGAGGCCGGGCGCGACTACAACACCGTCATTCTCCACGAGCCGCTGCTGCGCAACGTCTACCTCGCCCCGTTTGAGGCAGCCGAGGAGGCCGGCGTGGCTACGTTCATGACGGCGTTCAACGAGATCAACGGCGTGCCGGCCACCGGCAACGCGCTGCTGCTCCGCGACATCCTCCGCGGCGAGTGGGGATTCGGCGGTTTCGTCGTCAGCGACTGGGCCTCCATCGCTGAGATGATCCCGCACGGCTTCGCCGCGGACGCGCGCGACGCGGCCCGCCTAGCCCTCAACGCCGGGGTGGACATGGAGATGTCGACGGCGACCTACGCCGACCACGTGGCCGACCTCGTGGCGGCGGGCGAGGTGTCGATGGACGAGGTCGACGAGGCCGTCCGCCGCATCCTGCGCGTCAAGCTGCTGCTGGGCCTCTTCGAGGACCCGTACGTGGACCCCGCCGCCTTCCCGCCGCTGCTGGCCGAGGCTCACCTCGAGGCCGCGCGCGAGGCCGCGCGTCAGAGCGTCGTGCTGCTGAAGAACGAGCCTCCTGAGGGGGCGGGCCGTTCCGTGCTGCCCCTGTCCGCGGGCGTCACCGTCGCCGTCGTCGGGCCGCTGGCCGACGCCCCGCACGATCAGATGGGCACGTGGGTCTACGACGGCAAGAAGCAGGACACCGTCACGCCGCTGGCGGCGCTGCGCGAGGAGCTCGGTGCCGAGCGCGTGCGCTACGCTCCGGGCCTCGCCATCAGCCGGACCGAGCGCACCGAGGGCTTCGACGAAGCCGTCGCGGCGGCCCGTGGGGCCGACGTCGCGCTCGTGTTCGTCGGCGAGGAGTCCATCCTCTCAGGCGAGGCCCATTCGCGTGCCGACATCAGCCTTCCGGGCGCGCAGGATGCCCTCGTCGGCGCCGTGGCCGAGACGGGCACGCCGGTGGTGCTCGTAGTGATGGCCGGCCGGCCCCTCACCATCGGCGAGGCCGTGGCGCAGAGCGACGCCGTGCTCTATGCCTGGCACCCCGGCACGATGGGTGGGCCCGCTCTGGCCGATCTGCTCTTCGGCCGGGAGGCCCCCTCGGGGAAGCTCCCGGTGACGTTCCCGAAGATGGTCGGGCAGGAGCCGATCTACCTCGCCGAGAAGAACACGGGCCGCCCGGCACCGGACGATCCCGTGACCATCGACGAGATCCCCGTCGAGGCGTTCCAGCACTCCCTCGGCAACGCCTCGTACCACCTCGACGCGGGCTCACTCCCGCTTTTCCCCTTCGGCTACGGCCTTTCCTATACCACTTTCGTTTACGACGACCTCCGGTTGTCACAGGACACGATCCGACCCGACGGCCGGCTCGACGTCAGCGTCGGCGTCACCAACACTGGCGGCATGGCCGCCGATGAGGTGGTACAGCTCTACACGCGCGACCTCGTAGGCAGCCTCACGCGGCCGGTCAAGGAGCTCAAGGGGTTCGAGCGGGTGCGTCTCGCGCCGGGTGAGACACGGAGGGTCACCTTCACGCTGCGTGGCGAGGACCTCGCCTTCTACAACGGCGCTCTCGAGCGGGTCGCCGAGCCCGGCTCGTTCCACCTCTGGGTCGGCGGCGACTCGCAGAGTGGGCTGCAGGCACAGTTCGAAGTCCTGAAGTAGCAGTTCCCTCGGTCCGGGCCAGCGGAGCTCCCAGGCAATAAGATGAGCTGCGCCGCCGCCGTGATCGACACGCAGCACCGCACCAACGGGGGCGTAGAGCGGCTCCAACGCCACCACCACCGAAACGCGGGCCGAGCGCGATGGGGACTCCTACGTCGTGCGCGGCAAGGAACGCTGCGCCGGCAGCGACCTCGCAGCGTGGTAAGCCGTTCTCCTATCTCTGGGAAGCCTAGAAACGCGCTCACGGACTCACGGAAGGCATAGGGCGAGGTCATGTTCAGGAGGTGCCCTCCGGCGGGAACCGAGACCACCTGCGCATCCCCAAGTCGTCGCTCAAGAAGCACACCCTGAGCGTGAATCGCCTCCAGGTCCTCTTCTCCCACCAGGATTAGAGCGGGTATCGAGATCTGTTCCAAGCGCTCGATGCTCGACGGTGTGGAGTTGGAGTTGACCCGTTTCGGTGGCTCTCCCGCACTTTGTGTGATCACGCGGCGTAGAGTACGCGCGTACGGAGTAAGTCGAAGCCGGCCCGGCCGTACATCTGGCGCTTGAGCATCTTCAGCCGGTTGATCTGCCCCTCCGCTTGCCCGCTACTCCACGGCTCCGCCAGCGCCGCCCGTACAGCGGCGTAGTCGTGGCTCAGGCCCTCGCCGAAGGTCGCGAGGGCGGCGATCCTGCTTGTTCGGCATGCGACGAGCCAGCTGTCGAGGTGCTCGGGCCGCTTCTCTCGCACCATCCGGGTGTACGACCGCGCTAGGCCGTGGAGCGCGGCGACCTCCGCGTCTTGCCGGACGTGAGCGAGTACGATGCTCTCGGTGTCGCTGAGGTCCCCGGAGTCGCGGACGAGGAGCCAGGCCAGGCGTCGCGTCGACGGCAGCCGCCCCCGACGCGACGCCTGGCACAACCGCGACGTGCTCCGCTTCCTCACGCGCGAGGCCGCTGCGCTCTACGAGTGGTCTGCCGCTGATATCCCGGTCCGTCTCTAACCTGCGTGCGCTCTTTCCCGACGTCCGGACCGTGCGGCGCTGGATGATCGCCCTCGGCATGGTGGCCGCGTGGGTAGCGGCCTCGGCCGCCACCGGCGCGGTCTTCACGCCCCCCTACGAGCCCACCCAGCCGGTGGTGACGCTCGCCTTCGGCGTTGTAGCCGGTGCGCTCAGCGCGGCGTTCGAGCTCGTCGTGCTCCCGCGCTACGTCCGGCGGCTGACGTCGGGCCGCGTGCTCCTCGTCCGCACGGCGTACTACGTCGTCGTCATCGCGCTCGTCGTCGTCGTCGTGCTGGCGGGGCTCGTCGGGGCCGTCCAGCTCGGCTTCCGGCCGCGCGAGGTGTTCGCCAGCCCGGACTTCGTCGCGTTCCTCGGGAGCCGGCAGTTCCTCGCGATCGTGGCGCTGCTGACGCTCGCGAGCTTCCTCATCAACTTCGCCCGGCAGGTCCGGCTTATACTCGGGCCGGGCACGCTCTGGAACCTCCTCCTCGGGCGCTACGCCCGCCCCGTCGCCGAGGAGCGCGTGTTCCTCTTCCTCGACCTCACCGCATCGACGGCCCTCGCCGAGCGCCTCGGCCCGGCCCGGTTCAACGACTTCAAGAACGACTCCTTCCACGACGTCTCGGAGCCGGTCCTCGCTACGCGGGGCCAGATCTACCAGTACGTCGGCGACGAGGTCGTCGTGACGTGGCGGGTAAGGGGCGGCCGGGCGAGGCGGGAGCGCCTTCCACGCCTTCTTCCTCCTCGTCTCCGAACGCGTACTCGAACTCGCCGAGGCCCCGACGGGCGTGGAGGTCGAGAACCTCGGGCCGGTCACGCTCAGGGGCCGCGGTGAGGCCGTCCGGCTCTACGGCGTGCGACGCTCGGCGGAGCGCTCGGCGGAGGCTGCCGGCGGAGGCTGAGCCCGTCCGTGGATGGGGACCGTCGCACGAGCAGGGCGGAGAGTCAGGCGCTCACACCGTGGCGGTACCGGCTCGGCGTCACCCCGAAGTGCTTCCGGAACACCTCGGCGAAGTGGCTCGCGCTCCGATACCCGCACTGCCGTGCGATCACCTCGATCTTCGCGTCCGACCTCCGCAGCATTCGCTCTGCCTTCTCGATCCGGCACTTCGTGACGTACTGCAGCGGGGTGAGGCCCAGCGACTGCTTGAACGTCCGCGCGAAGTGGTACGCGCTCATCCTCGCCACCTCGGCCATCTCGGCCACCGTGATGGAACGGTCGAGATGGCTCCGCACGAAGTCGATGACCTTGCGGAGCCGGTAGGCGGGGATGCCCCCTCGCCACTCCTGCTCGTCCGCCCCGTTCCCGGGTTCGCCTCCGATCTCCGCCGCCAGCGCGGAGGCGGACTTCGCCTTGAGGATGTCCTCCCCGCCGAGCTGATAACCGAGGAAGTACGGCCCACCGTCGAGCCGGACGCGGAGGCACACCCACGGTGCTGAACCGTCACCGTCGGGCGGGCCGCTACCCGCCTCTTCGGAAGCCGCGACGGCTTGGCCTACGGCTTCACGCTCGGATTCCCGCCAGTCTCCACCGAAGTGGACGTAGTCGTCGGTTTCCATAGCAGGACCTCCGTAGCAGGTCGGGAGGACGAGCGCCCACGGCGGCACGCTCATAGCGACGGAGCCGGAGCTCCGGGCGTTATATGTGTGACGGCGTTAACCTGACGGCCGTTCCTTCAGGGCAGGGCACTAATCGGCCCCTGCAACGCAGATTCCTCTAACACAGGAGGTCGGGGCGCTCCTAGCGGAGCGACGAGCGCCCCGACCTCGCGGCGGAGACGCTCGTCCGGGATCCCCATCCACGAACGCCTCCCCGCCATGACCGTCCAATCGCCAGCACCCCGTCTCACGCTCAAAGCCATCGCGGAGGAGCTCGACCGCTCGCTCCTCCCGGAGACCCCCTTCCCCACCTGCATCACGGCCCGCAACTCGGCCGTCTTCGGACGATTCGGCGAGTGGGCAGGAGCGCAGCGGTCAAAGGTCGAAGCGGACCTCGAACGGTTGCGGGACCGCGATGTGACCCCCGAGGCGTGGGAACTGAGCGCGCTCGCTACGGCCGTACGCCAGTGGCGCGTCTTCGCCGCGTTCCACCGGCTCCACGAGGAGCACTGGTGCCCCGCCCTGCTCTTCCGCCTCGCTACGAAGACCGATCTCCTCGTGCTCTGCGATGCCGCCTCGGACTCGTCGTCAGCGGGGTTCGGTGAGCGGCAGAAGAAGGTGCTCGACAAGCGCGGCATCGGTGACCGTTTTAGCTGGGCTGCGGCACGTCGGCTGGTGGCGGCGATGGGGTTGCTCAACGCCGCCGTGCCGGATGGTGCCGAACAGGATGTCGAGCAGGTCGAAGCAGCGGGGGAAGCGATCACGGTGGATGTCGCCGGCGACGGCGCTTCAGACGCCCCACAGGCCGCCGTGGTAGTAGCCACCGAAGAACCGGCTGAGGAGCCGCCTGACGGAGTGTCTCACACAGAGGAGGCCGCTCCTGCAGTAGAGAATGAGGACGAGGAGGAGCGTCCCGAGCGGGTGCTGGGCGACGAACTCCCCTCGCTCCGCCTGAACCGCGTCTGGTCCGTCCTCCCCACCTACACAAAGAAGCAGCTCGAAGGCGTCTACCAGAAGTTCGGCGTCGGGTTGTGGAGCCAGTTCGGCGATCGGTTCTACGCGTCGATGCGGAAGGCGGAGATGCTCGCGTTCGTCCAGCGCGTCGTCCGGCACCACGCCTGCCTCGACGCGGCCGAGCGGCTCTCGGAGTGTCAACTCGACGCGCTCCACGACTGGATGCGTTTCAACCTGCCGGAGCAATACCACCGGGACGAAGACCTCCGCATCGCCACTCGGCTGTTCGGGGACTTCCAGGCCGCTGCCGCGCTCAGCCGCGACGGGCACGGGCTCTCGCCGGAAGCGTGGAACCAGTACCGCAAAGCCGATCTCCGGCGGATCGCAGCGTTCTGCTATCACCGCTTCTACGAAGCCGAAACGGCGGCGGTACGTCGAAGCGACGCGGCGTAGCAACGAGTCTCCATGCGGCTCCGGCTCGCACCGGCTTCGACCGAGCGGTGCCGGTGCATGGTGAGAGGAGGAGCGCTGCCTCGAAGCAGCGCTCCGCAGGAGATGATTCCAGCGCCCGGCGCGTGCTTCGGCACGGGGGAGGGAGGTGAGAGTCCCGTTCCGGCGCTGGAGTCATCTCGTTTTTGAAAAGGACAGGGCAGGCACGCAGCCCTGGCCTCGCATCGGGGACCCTTCGGGAGGAGGTCCCTCGGGTCCACCCCACGCACAGGGGGGGCTTTGCCAGCGGAATAGGAAATCTAGGCGACGGGCGGACAGCGTCAAGG
>CAYTJT010000020.1:0-22648 GCA_964438105.1 uncultured Rhodothermales bacterium
TGTATTTGGTTCCAGCAATCTACCCGACGCACCCCTAGGGTCACCTTCTATAAACAGCTATCACCTTCTATAGACACAGCTATAGTGTGCCTCGGCGTCATCGAAATGGGTTGCCGGGTCGAATAGCCCGTACGCTTCGAACCCCTCACCGCTCCCTGAACAGGATGGACGCCCGTGCCGCTTGGCCCAAGGCAAGCCCTCCGTCTCCGACGGGTATGGAGCGGGGCAGCCACAAGGGGGTGTTGAGGAGTTCGCGGAGTGATCCAGAAAACAAACGGTTCAGGAACACTCCGCCCGATGCAGCGACGGCCACCGCTCCTGTCGCCTCGGCTCGGTGGCGTGCGGCGTCCGCGACTCCACAGGCGAGCCCCTCATGGAAGGCTCGAGCAACCTCGATAACCGGGCGACCGCGAACCCGGTCGTGAATCATGGCAGCGAGTAGGGGGCGAGCGTCGAGTTCGGGGAACGGGTAAGGCTCGACATCTCTAGACCGGTACGCGAGGGCTTCGAGCCACGTCGCCGCCTGCCCTTCATAGCTCTGTTCGCGTACGAATCCACAGAGCGCTGCCGCCGCGTCGAAAAGCCGCCCGACCGAAGTCGTTCGTATCACCCGAACACTCCGACCGATCAGGCGTAGCGCGATCTCGTACCGGTCCGGGAAGTTGAACGGCGGCGCGGTCAGATCAGGCAGATCGCTGAGCTCTGCGAGGAAACCCGCGGCGGCCTGCACGGGCCAGTGTGCCGCGGCGTCGCCCCCGACGAGCCACGCCGGACGCAGGTGGTCGACGCGGTCGAGCCCGCCGCGGAGCGAGCCGGTGAACACCTCGCCGCCCCACACGGTCTCGTCATCGCCCCACCCGGTCCCGTCGAGCGCCAAGCCGACGACGGGTACGGTCCATGCGCCGCGCTCGGCGAGTACGGACGCGACGTGCGCGCGGTGGTGCTGGACAGCGACGATCTCGGCTCTGGACTCCTCGGCTAATGCCTGCGCGATCTGCGTCGAGCGGTAGCCGGGGTGCGCGTCGTGCACGATCGTCGCCCCGCTCAAATCGACTCGGTAGGCATCGAGGAGCATCTCGACCGACCGACGGAGCGCTGCCTCGACCTCGTAGTGCGCGAGGTCGCCGACGTACGGCGCGAGAAACGCTTCACCGCCGACGGCGAGGAGCGGCGCACTCTTGAGGTCACCACCGAGCGCGAGGATGGGCCGCTCCGTCGGCAACTTCGCGACGGACGCGGGCGCGTAGCCCCGGGCTCGGCGCACGATGATCGGACCATTCGTCCCCGGTCGCACGACCGAATCATCCACGGCCTGCGCGATCGGACGCTCGCCAACGAGGAAGGCATCGGCGAGCCCGTCGAGGCGATCGAGCGCGTCGTCGTCGCGAAAGGCCATCGGCTCGCTCGACCGGTTGCCGCTCGTCATCACGAGGAGCGGCGGTGCGCCCGCGTCGAAGAGGAGCGCGTGGATAGGCGCGTACGGCAACATCACACCGAGTTTATCGAGTCCGGGCGCGACGGCGTCGGGCAGCGCGTCGTCCGCGCGCGAAGACAGTACGATCGGACGCGCGACCGAGGCCAGGAGGGCTTCGGCTTCGTCATCGATCTGCACGATGGCTCGGGCCGTGGCGAGGTCACGTGCCATGAGCGCGAACGGCTTTTCGCGCCGCCCCTTGCGCGTCCGGAGTGCATCGAGCGCCGCGTCGTTCCGGGCGTCGCACGCGAGCAGGTAGCCGCCGACGCCTTTGATCGCGACGATCTGCCCCGCCTGCAAGCGCTGTGCTGTAGCGGCGATCGCCTCCCCCCCTCGCGCGACCTCGTCCCCGCTCTCGATGAGCGCGACATCCGGGCCGCAGCGCGGACACGCCGTCGGCTGCGCGTGGAAGCGTCGGTCGGTCGGATTCTCGTATTCGGCGGCGCACGCCGAGCACATCGGCCACGGCGCAAGTGTGGTGTTCGGGCGGTCGTACGGAAGCCGCTCGACGACGGTGTAGCGCGGGCCGCACTGCGTGCAGTTGAGAAACGGATAGCCCCAGTGGCGCGAGTCCGGATCGCGAAGCTCGCGCAGGCACGCATCGCACGTCGCGAGGTCCGGCGCGATCGGGACGACGGTTATCCCCTCGGCCCCGCTGGGCTCGATCTCGAACGTCGCCACGCCCTGCGGCTCGACTTCTCCCCTTTCGACCTCGGTGATGAGCGCGGCCGGCGGTGCTTCACGCTGCAACCGACGCGCAAACGCATCGAGCGCGTCGGCCGAGCCTTCGACCCAGATCTCGACGCCGCCCGGCCCGTTGCGCACCCAGCCGCTGAGGCCGAGTTCGTGTGCGAGTCGGTAGACGTGCGGCCGGAAGCCGACGCCCTGCACGCGGCCACGCACGACGATGCGCTCAGCACGACGTCCTATGCCCGTCACCCGCCCACCACGCAGCCGCGCCCTCCGACGCCGATCTGCACCACGCAGCCGTCTTCGACGAGCACGGGGACCGTCCGCTGCCCATCGGTTAACTCCAGCATTCGGGCGAGCGCGTCGGCGTCGGCCTCCACATCGTGCTCGACGAAGTCGCGGCCGTCCCACTCCAGGTCGTCCCGGAGTTCGTCGGTGAAGCGGCACGACGCCGAGCCGAAGAGTTCGAGCATCGCGCTAGAAAATCTCCGTGAGCAGGAGTCCACCCAGCGCGATGCTGAGCGCACCCGCGATCCCCATCAGGGTACGGAAGAGTCCAGGGCGAGCCTTTGCAGCGCGGAACGGAACTGCGAGCGCGATCGTCACGATGCCCATCCCGATGACCGAGCCGAGCCCGAAGAGGAGCGCGTACCCGACGCCGGCGGCGAGCGAGGGCAGCGTCGCCGCGGCGAGCAAGAGCAGCGCACCGCTGCCGGCGAGCCCGTGGACGAGCCCGACCGCGTAGCCGCCCCACCCTTCGCGCCGCGCGTGTGTCCGATCTGACGCCTCCGAACTGGGCGGCCCGACGATCGCATCTCGGATCGACCACAGCCCCAGCCCGACGAGCATCACGCCGACCGGAAGCTCGAACCAGCCCAGCGTGGCGTCGCTGACGGGGAGCTTGAGCAGGCCGACGAGGAGGACGCCGAGGACGAGCGTGGTCGTGTGGCCCGCGCCCCACGACAGGCCGAGCCGGAACGAGCGGCCGAGGCGCGGCGAGCCGTCGACGAGCGTCGAGACGGCGACGACGTGGTCGGGCTCGAAGGCGTGGCGGAAGCCGCTGACGGCGCCGAGCGCGAGGGCGATGGGGAGAGCAGGTTCGATCATACCGGTTGCAGGGCGGGAACGATGCGGCGGAGGACGGAGACGCGGGCGGTGCCGCCCGACGAAACGGGATGCGTGGCTTCTTCGGCGACGAACGCGACGTCGTCGCGCGACCCGGCGAGCGCCATCGCGACTTCAACGGGAACGACATAGAGCGTGCCGGGCTCGGGCTCGGGCAGCCCCTTGAACCCCGTCACGCGCCGCACCGAGAGCGTGAACCGGTGGCCCGCCTCGTCCTCCACCGGCTCCAGGTCCCCGACCGAGACGAGGCCGACGTGCCGCGCGTCAGGCGCAAACTCGACCGCTTCGCCCGAGGCGGCGACGAGGCGGAGCGGGTGCTTGGTGAGGTTGACGACGGGCATCGGCTAGGCTACCGCGGTTTCGGCGTGCGCGACGTGTTGCATGCGAAGCCAGCCCAGCCACGCGTCCATGCCGGGCGCGCCACGGACCGACGTGTCGATAATCTCCAGGCCGGGCCGCACGTCGTGAACACTCGCAACGGCTGCATCCCGGTCGAAGCCGAGCACGTCGGCGAGGTCCATCTTCGTCAGCACGGCCACGTCGGCGGTGTTGAAGATCGTCGGGTACTTCAGCGGCTTGTCCTCGCCCTCGGTCGTCGAGAGGAGCACGGCGCGGGCGGCCTCGCCGAGGTCCCAGGATGCGGGGCAGACGAGGTTGCCGACGTTCTCGATGAACAGGACGTCGAGCGCGCCGAGATCCCACCCGTCGAGCGCGCCCTCGACCATGTCGGCTTCGAGGTGGCACGTCGTCCCGGTCGAGATCTGGCGTACGGGCGCGCCCGTGCTCGCGAGCCGCGTCGCGTCGTTCTCCGTCGCGAGGTCGCCGACGATCACGGCGGCGCGGAGGTCGAGCGCGGCGAGCGTGTGCTCGAGGAGGGCGGTCTTGCCCGAGCCGGGGCTGGAGACGAGGTTCACGACGAACACGCCGGCCTCGCGGTAGCGGCGGCGGAGCTCGGCGGCGAGCGCGTCGTTCTTGCGCAGGACCTTCTGGCGGACGTCGACGATGCGGGTGGTGGACATGGCTATTCGAGTATAGTGGGGTTACCGGCGCCACGGCGGCACCGGCATCGGAGCGGGCTCGGCCGTGGTGGTTGGAGGAGGCGCAGGTTCGGGGCCAGGCTCGACGTCGAGGTGGCTGATCTCGATCTCGCGGCCCTGCCGCACGTCGCCCGTCGGCGTGTCGCAGACGGGGCAGCGGAACCGCGTGATCGATGCGAGCTCGCGCTCGGCCTCGCACGTGGGGCAGAATACGACGACCGGAAGGTCCTCGACGACGAGCTCGGAGCCTTCGAGAAGCGTGCCCTCGGCGGCGAACGCGTAGGCGAAGTCGAGCGCGTCGCGGACGACGCCGGAGAGCGCGCCGAGGCGGAGGTGCAGCCGCTCGACGCGGGCGGCACCGGCGGCGCGGGCCGCCTCGTCGGCCGCCGCGATCAGGCTCGTCGCGATCGAGAGCTCGTGCACTAGCGTCCGAGTTGGCGGTCGGCGGCGGCGAGTTGAGCGCCGAAGGCGCGCGCGACGCCCAGTCCGAAGCTGAGCGCGCGCGAGACATACGGGTCGTTGATGGCGCGGACGAGCGTGACGGGGCCGGTGATCTTCGGCTGTTGGTTCGAGCCCTCCTGCGTCGCCAGGATGATCGACTGCGCGAGCTCGCCGATCGTCTCGACGGCGGCGGGGTCCAGAACCGTGCTGTTGAGGAGCGCCTGCACGCCCTCGGACTCGAAGGCGTCCTGGAACACGGCGCCCGCGCGGAGTAGCCCTTGGATCCGCTCGGGCGTCGAGAACTTCTTCAGCTCGTCGATCGTCGGGCCGTAGGCGGCGAGCGGGCCGCCGTCCTTCATCACGTCGCGGCGGACCTGGTTGACCGTGTCGTTGAGGGTCTCGGCGATCTCGGGACCGCGCTCGATCAGCGAGCCCAGCATGTTGAGGAGCGCTTCGAGTTCGTCGAGGCGTCCGGCGAGGCGGCCCAATGTTGCGATCGAACTCGCGAGGTCGCTCTGGAGGAAGGCTTTTACGTCAGGCTCGCTGAGCGCGGACGTGACCGCTTCGGCGGCGTCGAGTGCGCTCGCGGCGGTCTCCGGCGTGGCGAGGGCTTTGAGCCGCGGAAGCTGGTCCGAAAACTCGGCGAGGCCGTCACCGCCGGCGTTCGCATCGCGGACGTCTTGCACCGTGTCGTTGAGGTTCTCGGCGATCTGGGGGCCGCGCTCGATGAGGCGGCCGAGCATGTCGAGGAGCGCGTCGATCTCGTCGGCGCGGGCGGCGAGCTTGGTCAGGCCGCGCAGCGTGGCATCGTCGAGATGGGCGTTAGGCAGAGGCGAGATCGGTTCCATGGCGCGGTGCGGGCGAGGACGCTCGGAAGCGAGACAGAGTTGCACTAAGTGGTTAGACAACATCACAATCGAGGAATCAGTATACGTCACCTTGACTCTATCTCCACAATATTTATATTGCCACCCTACGCGGTTCGCCAAACATCGCCCTGGGGGCGACTCGGACCGGAAGCGCTTCTCCAACCCTACCCCCCTCATGGCTTCCCTACTCTGGTTCCAAGGCGGCGCGTGCAGCGGCAACACCATGTCGTTCCTCAACGCCGAAGAGCCCTCCGCTTGCGACCTCGTCACGGACTTCGGCATCGACATCGCCTGGCACCCCTCGCTGGGCGTCGAGTTCGGCGACGCCGCGCAGCGGCTCTTCCGGCAGTACGCGAGCGGCGAGAAGCCCCTCGACGTGTTCGTCTACGAGGGCACGGTGATGATGGGGCCCGACGGCTCGGGCCGCTACGACATGTTCGCCGACCGCCCGATGAAGGACTGGGTCGCCGAACTTGTCGAGCAGGCCACGTTCGTCGTGGCGTTGGGTGACTGCGCGTGCTGGGGCGGCATCCCCGCCACGGCCCCGAACCCGACCGACTCGGTGGGCCTCCAGTACCTCAAGCGCGACGCGGGCGGCTTCCTCGGCGCCGACTGGCGCTCGAAGGCCGGCTTGCCCGTCATCAACATCCCCGGCTGCCCGGCCCACCCCGACTGGGTGACGCAGATCCTCGTCGCGGTCGCGAGCGGGCGCGGCGGCGACATCGCGCTCGACGACCTCGGGCGCCCGCAGACGTTCTTCAAGACCTACACGCAGACGGGCTGCACGCGCAACCAGTACTTCGAGTGGAAAGAAGCGACCGAGAGCTTCGGCGAAGGGACGCGCAAGGGCTGCCTGTTCTACGAGTACGGCTGCCGCGGGCCGGTCACGCACTCGTCGTGCAACCGGATCCTGTGGAACAAGCACTCCTCGAAGACGCGCGCCGGGATGCCGTGCATCGGCTGCACCGAGCCGGAGTTCCCGTTCTACGACCTCGCGCCGGGGACCGTCTTCAAGACGCAGAAGCTCTTCGGCTCGATTCCGAAAGACACACTCCCCGAAGGCACCGATCCGCTCACGTACACGGCGCACGCCGCCGCCGCACGCGTCGCCGCCCCGGCGTGGTCGCGCGACGACATCTTCGTCGTTTGACGCTGCCCTGCCCACCGCATTCCCTTTCGCCGCACCATGCGGCCCCACTACCTGAAGACCATGGACTCCTCCGCGATTGACTCCACCACGCTCGGCGACGGCCGCGTCGAGATGCACATCAGCCCGATGGGCCGCGTCGAGGGCGACCTCGACCTCAACCTCATCATCGAGGACGGCCATGTGGTCGACTCGTGGACGCAGGCGGGGATGTTCCGCGGCTTCGAGATCATCCTGAAAGGGAAAGACCCGCAGGCCGGGCTGATCGTGACGCCGCGCATTTGCGGGATCTGCGGCGGGAGCCACCTCTTCAAAAGCGCCCAGGCCCTCGACGTCGCATGGAAGGTCCACGTCCCGCCGAACGCGCACCGCGTCCGCAACATCGCCCAGGCGTGCGAGACGCTGCAGTCGATCCCGCGCTGGTTCTACGCGCTCTTCGCCCCCGACATGGTCAACAAGAACTACGCGAAGGCGCCGGAATACGACACGATCGTCCGCCGCTTCGCGCCGTTCGTCGGGACCGGGTATGAGCGCGGCGTGACGCTGTCCAACAAACCCGTCGAGGTGTATGCGATCTACGGCGGGCAGTGGCCGCACTCGTCGTTCATGGTGCCCGGCGGCGTGATGTGCGCCCCGACGCTGAGCGACGTCACGCGCTCGATCGCGATCCTCGACTTCTGGCGCGACAACTGGCTCGAGACCGAATGGCTCGGCTGCTCGATCGAGCGGTGGCAAGAGAACGAGACCTGGGAGGACGTGCAGGCATGGGCCGAGGAGAACGAGTCGCAAAGGAACTCCGACTGCGGCCTGTTCATCCGCTACGCCCAGGCGATCGGCCTCGACAAGATCGGCCGCGGCGTCGGCGACTTCCTGGCGACGGGCACCTACATGCAGCCCGACCTCTACGAGCACCCGACGATCGAGGGCCGCAACGCCGCGCTCCAGTCGCGCTCCGGCGTCTACGCCGACGGCCAGTTCCACGACTTCGACCAGGCCCGCGTCGCCGAGGACCACACCTACGCCTTCTTCGAGGGCTCGGGCCAGCTCCATCCGTTCGACGGCAAGACCGAGCCGCTCGACCCGAAAGAGGGCGCGAAGCAGAACAAGTACACCTGGTCGAAGGCGCCGCGCTACAACGTGCCCGGCCAGGGCTACGTCCCGCTCGAAGCCGGCCCGCTCGCCCGCCAGATCGTCGCGGGGCGCGAAGGCGCGGCCGAGCACCAGGATTACGACCCGCTCATCCTCGACATGGTCGAGAAGATCGGGCCGAGCGTGTTCACGCGCGTCTTCGCCCGGATGCACGAGGCGCCGAAGATCTACAAGAAGGTCCGCCAGTGGATCGACGAGATCGACCTCCACGAGTCGTTCTACACCAAGCCGAAGGAGCTCGAAGACGGGCGCGGCTTTGGCGCGACCGAAGCGGCACGCGGCGCGCTCGCCGACTGGATCACGATCAAGGACGGCAAGATCGAGAACTACCAGGTCGTCACGCCGACGGCGTGGAACGTCGGCCCGCGCGACGGGCACGACAACCTCGGCCCGATCGAGCAGGCATTCGTCGGGATGGACCTGACGGACATGGAGGACCCGATCGAACTCGCGCACGTTGCGCGTTCGTTCGACTCGTGCCTCGTGTGCACCGTCCACGCCTACGACGCCAAGACCGGCAAGGAGATGAGCCGGTTTAAGGTCGGCGGCGGCTGCTAGCTTCACGCTGACGACACCTCGCACGCCCGAGCACGCGGGGGGGCCGGCACGGCTGGCCTCCCCGCCGCTATCTCACCACCATGCCCGCCGACCTCCCCACCCCGGCCCATCTGCCGACGCAGGCCCCCGGCTACGTCGCGCCCGACGGCGAGACCGTCCTCATCGGGTGCGGCAACCTGCTGCGCGGCGACGACGCGGCTGGGCCGCTCGTGATCCGCTACCTCTGGGAGCTGTGGGGCGAGCACGTCCCGACCGGCATCCGCGTGGTCGATGGCGGGACGGCGGGGATGGACGTGGCGTTTCAGATGCGCGGGGCCCAGCGCGTCGTGCTCGTCGACGCGTGCCAAACGGGCGAGACCACGGGGACGCTGTATAAGGTGCCGGGCTCCGAGGTCGAGAACGTGCCGCCGGCCGACGGGATGAACCTCCACGCGTTCCGGTGGGACCACGCGCTCGCGTTCGCGCGGTGGCTGCTCAAAGACGACTACCCGACCGACATCACCGTCTGGCTGATCGAAGCGGCGCAGACCGATTTCGGCGCGCCGCTCTCGCCGCCCGTCGAGAAGACGGCGCGCGACCTCGCCGTCCGCCTCGACGCCGACCTGCGAGGCGACGATGACTGACGCGCCCCCCACGGTCGAGTTCCGCGACGACGGCTACCTCCTGATCCCGCGCGACCTCGCCGCCGACCGCTTCCCCAACGACCTCGTGTTCGTCACGATCCGCGATGGCGAGATGTGGCTGCTGCCGACGCGCGGACCGGGCGGAGGCGGATTCCTTTTGAAGCAACGCAACGCCGCGGGCGACCGCGCCGTGCTCGTCTGGGAGGCCGTGCCGCCGGGCACGCCGCCGGGCACGCGCCCGGCCGTGTGGGACGCCGAGGCCTGCGCGCTCCGCCTCCCTCTCCGCCCCGACTGACATGGAGCCCACCCGCCTCCAGACCGACGACGCGCTCGCGATCGCGACGTACGTCGAACGCGAGTCCGGGCAGTGGGCCGTCTACGCCGAGATCACCTTTACCGACACCATCCGCAAGTTTCGCATCGGCACCTACCGCACCGAGCGCCGCGCCGCCGTCCAGGCCGAGTACGTCCGGCGCTACGCCGACCTCCCGCCCGGCTTCGGCAATATGGGCTTCTGACCTCCGCTGCTTTGACTCTCGATCCCCAACCGCTCGGCGTGTTCGCCGCGCCCGCCGCCTACCTCCTGCTCCCCGACGCAGAGGTGCACCGTGACCTCGTCGCGGCCGTGCTCCGCGACGGGCGCTGGCCGGACGACGCGCCCGAGTCGTGGGCGTTCTACGGGCACGTGCTCAGTGGCGACACCGGCGCAGCCTACGACGCCATCCCCGACGGTCCCGAGGCGGCCTACAACCGATTCATTCTCGCTCCGTCCGAAGAGGCGTACGCGTCGCTCAAGGCCGAGACCGACGGCGCGGCACACGCGCTCGTGATGGGCGTCGGGACGGTCTACGGGTACGAAGACGAGCCGGTCGATATCGACGCGGTCGACGCCGCTCCGGTGCGGGCGTTTCTGCTCGCGACGCGGGCCGGGCGCCACCTCCGCAGCGGCGAGAGCGAAGCCGGGCTCGACGACCTCGAAGCAGCGGAAGAGGCCGCCCGTGGCACGTCGCGCGCGCTCGTCGCCCGCCTGCTCGCGACGCGCGCCCGGACGCTGCACGAACTGCAAGGCCCCTCGCCGCGTCTCGTCGCGCTCTACCAGCAGGCCGATACGGCGCTCAAGCAGACGGCGATGACGCGACTGCACGGCCTGACGCTCCTCGGCCTCGGCAGCCTCTACCAGGAGATGTCCGAAGGGCAGCGGCACTTGCTGCTCGAAGCGGCGCGCGTCTACCAGCGCGCGAGCCAGATCTTCACCGCCGAGGACGACCCGGAGCGGCACGCGCTCGCGCTCAACAACCTCGCGCTCGCCTACCTCGCCGTCCCGCTCACCCAGGCCACAGACAAGCTCCGCACGGCGATCGCACTCCAGGCGCTGCGCGACGCGCTCAAGATCTACACGCGCGAGACGCACCCCGACGCCTGGGCCTCGGCGACGCTCAACCTCGCGAACGCCCTCCAGCACGCCCCAAGCGGAAACGTCGAGGAGCACCTGTGGCAGGCCGTCGAGCTGTACGAGGAAGTGCTGGAAGTCCGCACGCCCGAGATCGACCCGGGCGGCTACGCCCGCACGCTCGCGAACCAGGCGAACGCGCTCGCCCACCTCGGCGCGTTCAGCCGCGCGATCCCCCGCTTTATCGAAGCCCGCGACCGCTTCCGCGAACTCGGACTCGACGACGCAGCCGAGACCGTCGACCTCGCGCTCGCCGAGATCGCCGCCGCGCGCGAGCTGCCCGCCGCCGACAACGCCTGACGCCGCTCGACATGGACCTCTACCTCCGACAACAGTTCGACCTGTTGCTCCAGATGGCGACCGAGCGCCTGACCGAGCGCGCCGCGCAGCGCTGCGCCGGGGCCGAAGTCGCGCTCGAACGCCTGCGTACCGACCCCGACGGCGAGGGCGTCTGGCTCGGCGACTTCGTCGATGCCTTTTTCGAGGACGCGCTGCTCGACAACACCGCCGGCGCGTGCTTCGTGCTCCAGGCGCTCGAACAGCGACCGCTCGCCGCCGCACCGATCGACGGGACCGTGGGCGGGGTCGTCCAGTCCCTCGCCAAGCAATCGTTCCGCGACCTTCTCACGCGCAAGACCACCGACGCGCTCAGCCAGCAGGCCGCCTATGGAGGCTAAACCCCTCGCCCCCCCTTCCGTCGAGCGCGATGCGCCCGCCCCAGAGGACGCCTACTTCGAGAAGCTCGCCGTCGAGGTCGACGCGGCGCTCGAACAGTGCCGCGTACTCGGCGACGACGGCCGCAAGGGCGCGATGCGTCTGAAAAAGGCGCTCGAAGGGTATCACAAGCACGTGCTCGCCCAGATCATCCGCCGCCTCCAGCTCGACCCGAGCGGGAAGGAACTGCTGCTCGATCTCGTCCAGGACGAGGCGATCCGCGCGGCGCTCTTCCTCCACGGCCTGCTCAAGCCCGATCTGAGTCGTCGCGTGGCCGAGGTCGTCGAAGGCATCCGCCCGTACGCGCAGTCGCACGGCGGCGACGTCGAGTTCTCGCACGTCGAGGACGGCGTGGCGTACGTCCGGATGAAGGGGAACTGCTCGGGGTGCTCGCTCTCGGCTCTGACGCTCAAGCGCGGCGTCGAGGACCGGCTAAAGGAGCAGGTGCCCGAGATCACCAAGATCGAGGTCCTGCCGGCCGAGCCCGGCCCCGGCCTCGCGATGCCCGACGCGCCCGCCCCCGACGCCGCCGGCTGGATCAAAGGGCCGCTCTACCTCACGCTCCGCCACGGCGAGCCGACCCAGCTCGAAGGCGAGACGTACGACGTGCTCTTGGTCCGCTTCGACGACAAAGTCTACGCCTACCACAACGCCTGCGCCCACATGGGCTACCCGCTCCACGACGGACTCGTCGACGAGAGAATCCTCGGCTGCCGCTGGCACGGGTTCAAGTACGACCTCACGTCGGGCGAGTGCCTGACGGTCCCCCAGGCCCAGCTCGAACCGATCCCGCTCCGCGTCGATGACGGCTTCGTCTACATCCGCCCGCTCTGATGGCCGCGCCCACCCTCCGTCTCGGCGCTGCCGCGCCCGGCGTCCTCGCCCTCCCCGACGCGCACCCCGCGCCCGGCACGCTCTACGCCCCGCGCGGCGTCTACGTCGACGACGAAGTCGCGGTCGTGGCGGACAGCGGCAACCACCGCGTGCTCGTCTGGCACGGGACGCCAACCGACGACGGGCAGCCCGCCGACGTTGTCCTCGGCCAGCCCGACATGACGAGCGAAGGACCGCGCGCTGACGGTGCCGACGCCGAGCGCGGACTCCACCTTCCGTGCGGCGTTGCGGTCTACGACGGCCGCCTCGTCGTCGCCGACGCGTGGAATCACCGCGTCCTCGTTTGGGACCAGGTTCCGCAGTCGGATTTCACCGCGCCCGACCACGTCATCGGGCAGCCGGACGCCGCATCGTTCGAAGCGAATGCAGGCGGCGCGCCGTCCGCGACGACCTTCCACTGGCCCTACGGCTTCGACCTCGTCGACGGCATTTTCTGGGTCGCGGACACGGGCAACCGCCGCGTGCTCGGGTGGGACGGACTCCCCGAATCGGGCCAGCCCGCGCGTTACCTCTTAGGCCAGGATGCGTTCGATCAGCGCGAGGAGAACCGGTCGCGCGCCGTCGGGCACGGCACCTACCGCTGGCCCCACGACGTTACGGGCGACGCCGACCGTTTGCTCGTCGCCGATGCCGGCAACCACCGCGTCGTCGGATGGCAGGGTCGCCCCGTGCCGGAGCGCGACTTCGACCTCGTCCTCGGGCAGAGCGACATCGGCGCGGGCTCCGAGTGGCCGTACGCCGCGCCAGGTGATAAAACGACGCGTTTCCCCTACGCCCTCTCGCTCGACGGCGACCGCCTCGCCGTTGCCGACACCGCCAACAACCGCGTGCTCGTCTGGGACGACGCGCCGGTGCACGGCTTGGGCGCGCCCGCCGACCGCGTGCTCGGCCAGCGCGACTTCGACGGCGCGGGCGAGAACCGCTGGGACGCGATCCGCGACGACACGCTCTGCTGGCCCTACGGCCTCCATCTCCGCGGCGACCGCCTGGCGATCGCCGACAGCGGAAACAACCGCGTCGTGATCTGGGACCTCAGCGCCCCAGCCCGCAGTCAGCCCGAAGGCTCGGCCGCCGCCGGACTGTTGCGCGGCGCCAGCCCGCTCGGCGAGATCATCCCTTAGATT
This sequence comes from uncultured Rhodothermales bacterium, assembly GCA_964438105.1. Classification (GTDB taxonomy): domain Bacteria; phylum Bacteroidota; class Rhodothermia; order Rhodothermales; family JANQRZ01; genus JBBSMX01. The sequence goes on from CAYTJT010000020.1 coordinate 13,296, forward strand.
GCTTTCACACCAACCCCGACCGCCATGTGCCTCGCCATCCCCGGCCAGATCCGCGCCTTCGACGACGACCGCCGGTTCGCGACCGTCGAAGTCGGCCACGTCCGCCGCCGCGTCAACGTCGACCTCCTACGCGACGACCCGCTCGATGTCGACGACTGGGTGCTGATCCACGTCGGTTTTGCGATGAGCAAGATCAGCGCCGAGCAGGCCGAGGACCAAATCCGCTTGCTCGAAATGCTCGGTGAGGCCGACGAGGCGATGGAAGAGATCGCGGGCTACGCGTTCGGCGCGCCGACCGGGCTGCCGCCGCAGATGACCGCGCGGATGGGGCAGTCGCCCGTCCCGGTCGAGGACGCGGCCGCGACGCCCACGGACGCGTGACTGCCCCCGACGATCTCGCCACGCTCGGCGCCTGCACGCTCGACAAGCCTGGCCCCGCGGAGGCAGGGCGCGGGTGCTCCGTCTGCGGCGAGGCCGCCGTGCCCGTCCGCGTCGTCCGCGAGATCGGACCGGCCCGCGTGCTCGTCGAAGACCGCACCGGCCAGACGGCCGAAATCGCCACCGCGTTCACGCCCGACGCCCGCCCCGGCGACATCCTGCTCGTCAGCGCGGGCGTCGCGCTCAGCCACCTTCCCGCCGCGCCTGCGGCCTAGCCCCTACCGCCATGAAATACGTCGACGAGTTCCGCGACGGCGCGCTCATCCAGAAAGCCCTCGCCGAGATCGAACGCCTGTGCGAATCGGGTCGCGAGTACCGGATCATGGAGGTCTGCGGCGGCCACACGCACGCGATCTACCGCTACGGGTTGCAGGACCTGCTCCCCGACGCGATCACGCTCCTGCACGGCCCCGGCTGCCCCGTCTGCATCTTGCCGATGGGCCGGCTCGACGACGGCCTCGCCCTCGCCGAGCGCCACGGGCTGACGTTCACCGCCTTCGGCGACATGATGCGCGTGCCCGGCGTCCACGGCAGCCCGCTCGAAATGCAGGCCCGCGGCGTCGACGTGCGCATGGTCTACTCCCCGCTCGACGCGCTCAAGCTCGCCCGCGAGAACCCCGATCTCGACGTGCTCTTCTTCGCCATCGGCTTCGAGACGACGAGCCCGTCGACGGCGCTGACCCTCATGCAGGCGAAGGCCGAGGGCGTCCCGAACTTCTCGGTGATGAGCAACCACGTCGTACTCTTCCCCGCCCTCCGCGCCCTCCTCGACGGGCCGGACTGCCGCATCGACGGGTTCATCGGACCGGGCCACGTCTCGACCGTCGTCGGCTGCGCGCCCTACACGTTCATCCCCGAGGAGTACGGCCGCCCCGTCGTCGTCTCCGGCTTCGAGCCGCTCGACCTGCTGCAGTCGATCACGATGATCCTGCGCCAACTCAACGCGGGCGAGGCGACGGTCGAGAACCAGTACGGCCGGGCCGTGACATGGGACGGCAACCTCGCCGCGCAGCGCGCGCTCGACGAGGTGTTCACCGTCCGCCCGCACTTCGAGTGGCGCGGGCTGGGCTCGATCCCCGAGTCCGCGCACGGCATCGCCGAGGCCTACGCCGACTGGGACGCCGAGCGGAAGTTCGACGCGCCCGCGATCGAGGTCGCCGAGCCCGACGAGGCGCGGTGCGGCGAGGTCCTGACCGGCGTCATCGCTCCGCCCGAGTGCTCGCTCTTCGGTACCGAGTGCACGCCCGAGCGGCCCGTCGGCGCGCTCATGGTATCGAGCGAGGGCGCGTGCGCGGCGCACTACCACTACGCGCACCGGATCGAAGACCTCGATATCCTCGCATGAGCGACGCTCCCGCCTCCACTCTTCCGGCCGATGCGCCGCCCGTCCGATTCCGCGACGAGCAGATCGAGATGTCGCACGGCGCGGGCGGCAAAGCGTCGCGCCGGCTCGTCGAAGGGCTGATCGCGCCGCTCCTGCACAACCCGACACTCGCTCAGCTCGACGACGCCGCCGTGATCGACCTAGGCGGCGTCCGCCTCGCGCTCACGGCCGACAGCTTCGTCGTCAAGCCGCTCCGCTTCCCCGGCGGCTCGATCGGCGAACTGGCGATTCACGGGACGACCAACGACCTCGCGGTCGCGGGCGCCCGGCCGCACGCGCTTCTGTGCACGCTCGTCGTCGAGGCGGGCATCGAGACGTCGGCGCTGCGGGCCGAGCTCGAAGCGCTCGGTGCGGCGGCACGCGGGATCGGCGTCGAGATCGTAGGCGGTGACACGAAAGTCGTCGAGCACGGCAAAGCCGACGGCGTCTACATCACGACGGCTGGGCTCGGGGTTATGGACGACCGGCTGCGTCTCTCGGCCTCGGACGTGCGCCCCGGCGACCGCGTCCTGCTCTCCGGCCCGATCGGCGACCACGGCATCACGATCCTCCTCGCACGCGGCGAGCTCGACCTCGAAGCCGATCTCGAGAGCGACACGCGCGCCGTCTGGCCGTTCGTCGACGCGCTCGCCGAGGCCGTCGGCAGCCACGTCCGCTGGATGCGCGACCCAACGCGCGGCGGGGTCGCCTCGGCCCTCAACGAACTCGCCCGCGAAACCAAGCTCGGCATCGTGCTCGACGAGATGGCCCTCCCGGTCCGCGGGCCGGTCCGCGGCGCGTGCGAAATCCTCGGCCTCGACCCACTCCACATCGCGAACGAGGGGCAGTTTCTGGCGGTCGTCGCGGCCGAGGCGGCCGACGGAGCGCTCGCCACGGTGCGGTCGGTGCCCGGCGGCGGCGAGGCGGCGCTCATCGGCGAGGTCCGTGACACGCCCGCGCGGACGGTCCTGACGCGGACCTCGTACGGCGGCACGCGCGTCGTCGACATGCTCATCGGCGACCCCCTCCCTCGGATCTGCTAGCGATCGCTCGCGGCCGGCGTCTCGATGAGCGGGGTCCCGCCGTGCGGCCCGATGAGCGAGGCGCGGTTGTAGGCGAGCGTCAGCCCGATCACGAACGCCGTCGCCCCGACGCCGAGCGCGACGTTGACGTAGGGCGGCGCGACGAGCGCGAGCCGGAGCACGACGGTCGCAAGCGCGAACCCGGCGTTGCGGAAGACGACGGCGTAGGTGTCGGTGTAGCGCAGCGAGACGAGGACGAGCAGGATGTCGGCGAAGATCAGCGCCGTGAAGAACACGTCGAAGAACGGGTACGGATCGTTCCCGACCACGATGCGCCACGCGTCGTCGACGCCGGCGACGACGAACGCGACGAGCAGCCCGAGCGCGATCACCTTTTTCGCCTGGACGAACCTCGCCTGCTCTACCTCGTCGGTCGTGATCCGGCGGTGCTGCTGGAGCCGGCCGTAGATCACGACGCCGACGAACACGAGGAGGGCGCCGGCGCCGTCGGCGAGCGCGTGCAGGATCGGCTCGCGCGCCTCGGCCCAGACGATGGGCTCGCCGAGGTGGCCGATCTCCTTGAACGCCTCGCGCAGGAGGATCAGCGAGAACAGCTCGAACTGCACGCCCACCGACGTCGCGACCGAGCGCGCGAGCGTGAGGATGAGCGTGACGACCTCGGCCAGCAACAACGCCGAGAAGACGAGGCTGATCGCGGCGAAGTGGCTCGTCGAGACGTGCTCAGCGAGGCCCTCGGGCAGCCACCCGCGACGTCGTGCTTCGATGACGAGGAGGGATCCGAGGAAGAGCACCACGAGCGCCGTCCCCGTGGCGCGGCGCACGCGCGCCGTCTCCCACCACGCGTCGACGGCGTCGAAGAGGTGGCTCGTAGCGTCGAGGGCGCGGTGGACCATGCATTCGGGGTGATACTACAAAATACGCCGCTCGCTCGCACTCCGGCAGCGACTGCGGATCGGTACGGGAAGCGCCGAACGGCACGGGCCTTCGAGTAGACTTTAACCGAAGCTAGTTCAGCCAGCAAACCAACAGCCACCACGGTTTGTGTGTCTGGGAGACCGCCACAGGTCCCGTCTCAACACGCAGCATCGCCACCTACGTCCTCTGCGGCGTGGTGGCCCCTTACGGAATCGGCAGGCCCCACAGAGAGCCCCTTCGACCGTCTGTCTCGCAGGGACTCTCTTACGCACGCACAGGTCGCGGCTCGAACCGGCACACCATTCACTCGTCGCTGAGCGCTACCTCCCCAAACGTGTTTCTGCCGGAGCCCCCGTCCGACCCGGCGTCGAACACGTAGCCGTACACCGGCTCTCCCGTCGGACGCTGGAGCCGCTGCCCCCGGACCCACTGAGCGCGCACGTCGTCCGACAGCAACACCGACGGCTCCCACTCCCCTGCCGCACCGGAGGAGGTGTAGTAGAGGTGCCCGGTGCCGTCTTCGATGAACACGACGTGGACCGCACCACCCACCGCGATCGCGTCGGCGCCGACCTGGTCGGAGTCCACCGCGTTCTGCACGACGCGCCGGTCCGTCACCCGGACCGGTGCGGTCAGCCCTCCCCCGGCCCCGGCTCGGCGCGCCCAGAGGTGCCCGTCGGCCAGCCGGTACAGCACGACGACGGTGTCCGTCTCGGGAGAATAGGCGAGCGGGGCGATCGAACCGACGTCGTACTCCGTCGTGCCGAGCCCGGCCGCGACCCGCTCGCGCGGCGTGAGCGTGCCGTCGGGGAGGAACCGGCGGTACCACGCCGCGCCCTCGCTGTCGGTGTAGGCAAGGTGGACCGCGTCGTCCGCGCCGAGCGCCGTCTGAGGGCCCGAGAGCACGGCCGCCGCGTCGGCATCCACCGCCAGCGGCTCGCCCCACTCCCCGTCGGTCGTACGCGTTGCGACGTGGATCGTCTCGGCCCCGCCGTACGCCGCGACGAGGCTCCCGTCGGAGCGCGCGACGAGTGCGGCGACCTGGGTCGGCGGCTTCGTCGGCGTGGCGACTAACTCGTCGCGGACGGCCCACGAATCGGGTCGTGTGGGGTGGTCCGAGGTGCGGAAGGCGTGGTGCCAGACGTGCTCCGAGGTCTGGTGGAGGATGTGGACGGTGTCGCCGAACAGGTCGGACCCCACGCCTTCGAGGTCGTCGGCGGCGGGCCGGTTCGCGCCGTCGACCTCCCGCCACGTCGCGCCGCCGTCCGACGACTTCACCATCATCAGCACGTTGTCGGTCTCGGTCGGCTCCATGATGAAGTAGAGGTCGCCGTTCGAGGCCTGCCACGGCCCGATCCGCCCCGGCGTCTCGACGAACGTCCCGCCGAGGTGGCCCGCGGGAACGGCCAGGGTGAGCACGGGCAGCGCCTCCGCGTCGAGCGGCGTGCCGTCGGCGCGGACCAGCCGGAAGGCGAACGCGTCGCCCGCGTCGTTCGTCACGGCGCCGTCGGCGAAGCGGCGCACGACGAGCGGCCACTCCCACTCGCTCTGCCCCGCGCCCAGCAAATCCGGCGTCACCGCTTCGAGATTGACGCCCGCGCCTCCGCGGAACGGCGCGGTCGACGCCGCGAGGAGGTCGTCCGTCGCGGCGCCGGGCTCGTAAGCCGACGTGGACACGACGCTCACGCGGGGCGTGGCGCGCTCGGGGTACGGGAAGTCGTGCGCCTCCACGTCGGTCCACGCCCCGGCGTTGCGGCGGTACTGCAGGTGGAACGCCGTCCCGGCCGGCAGCGCCGACGCCGCCTCGACCTCGAAGCGGAGCCGGAAAGGCTGGTCGGCGTAGACCGTCGCGTCCTCGTTCGGCCCGGCCGCCCAGCCCGCGTCGGCGTTGAGCGGGGCGCCGACGTCGCCGCGAACGCGGAAGGCCGTCTGCGCCGCGTCGGCCGCCTCCGCGCCGCCCGCCGCCGGATCGACCGATGGACCGGTCGACGGCGAAGCGCAGCCTGCCCCGGCGACGAGGGCGGCGACGAAAGCGACGAGGACGGCGGTAGGTGCTGTGGTGCGGCGCGTTCTCATAGCACGACCGTGAGGCCGAACTCGAACGTCCGGCCCGTGAGCGCGTGGTAGCTCCGCCGCTCGCGGATGCTCTGGAACTCCCGCTCGGCCTCGTTCGTGAGGTTGCGGACGTAGGCGTTGAGCTGGAGGCGGCCCTCCAGCAGCTCGTAGCGCCCGGAGAGATCGACGGTGAGCCGCTCGTCGCCGTAGACGTCCTCGAAGGCCTCCCCCGCGACGGTGTCGAGGTACTCGCCCTGGTAGTTCAGCGCCGCGCGGAGCTCGAGCGGGCCGTACTGGTAGTACGGCGCGACGTTGTAGACGAGGTCCGACTGGTCGAAAAACGGGATGTCTTCGTCCTCGCGCCCGGGCACGGTCACGTCCGAGCTCATCAGCGCGAGGTTCGACGAGAGGCCGAGCCCGTTGAGCGGGCTGGGGAGGAAGTCGAAGAGCTGGAGGAACGAGAGCTCCACGCCCAGGATCGAGCCCTCGTCGGCGTTGCGGAGCTGGTTGAACGTGACCTCCTCGAAGAACCGGTCGCCGAAGCCGTCGATCTCCTGCACCTCGAAGTCCACGTCGCGGCCGAGGATGTCGCGCTGGGTGATCTCGAACTCGTAGATCGGGTCGGTGACGCGCTTGTAGAACGCGCCGACGGCGATGATGCTGCCCGGCCCGCGGTAGTACTCGACGGTGGCGTCGAAATTCATCGCGCGCAGCGGCTCAAGCTCGGGGTTGCCCTCCTCGATGGCGCCCTCCCACAGGCCCTCGTCGTTCTCCTCAAACTCGATGTCCTGGAACGCGGCGAGCTCGTCGTAGTCGGGCCGGCCGATCGTGTTCGACCACGCGCCGCGCACCTGCACCCGGTCGCTGAGGCGGTAGACGAGGTGGAGCGACGGGAGCACGTCGACGTAGCTGTTGTCGGCTTCGAGGAGGGAGATCTGCGCGTCGTCGAACGAGTCGTCGTTGACGAACCGGTAGCGCTCCGACGTGGTCGAGGTGGCTTCGAGCCGGACGCCGCCCGTCGCGGTCAACCTGTCGAGCCGCGCGCTCCCCATGAGGTAGCCCGCGTAGACGTCCTCCGTCACGACCGCGTCGACCTCGACCTCCTCCTCGGCCGACTCGACGGGGTCGAGGTCGAAGAACTCGCGGGCGTCGCGGTTGGCCTCGAAGAAGTCGAGGAAGCTCTCGACGTCGCCGGTGATGGGCAGCTCGGCGCCGCCCTGCAGCGGGTCGGGCGAGGGCCGGACGAACTGGGCGAGCGTGAGCGCGCGGTCGCCGGCGGCCCACGGGTCCTCGTTCCGGTCGATGTCCTTGTCGCGCAGGCGGAACAGCCCGCCCGTCTTGACGAAGCCGAGATACTCGCCGAAGCGGAGGTCGTAGCGGAGGTTGGCCCCGAACTGGTAGGTGTTCTCGACGAGGTCCTCGAACTCGATGTCCATCTCGGTGTAGAGGTAGTTCTCGGGGTCGGCGACGGCGGCGAAGTCGTCGAAGTCGAGCGTCTCGAAGTCGCCGCTGAGGTCGTAGCTGAGGGAGAAGTCCTGCTCCTCGCCCCACTCGGGCTGAAACGTCAGGCGGTCGCGGACGCCGCGGGAGTACGTGCCGCTGACGTCGAGGGTGAGCGTCGGGGCGAACTCCTGGTTGGCGCCGAGCGTGAGCGCGTAGAGCTCCTCGTTGATCTCGGTCGTGGGGATGTCGAGCTGGACCTCGAAGCCCTCGAAGCGGCCCGCCGTGGCCGAGGCCGGAACCGCGTCGCCGTCGGTGAACTGCACCTCGGTGTTCGTGAACTGCTCGTCGCGCTGCGAATAGTGGAGCCGCGCGAACGCCGCCGTGCGCGGCGTCGGGCGGTAGTCGAGGTTGGCGTTGAGTGCGTAGCGGAAGCGGTCGTTGTCCTCGACCTCGCGCTCGAACTCGGCCGGGGCCGCCGTGCCGTCGACGTCAACCCACTCCGTCGGCGACACGATCGAGGTGTTGAAGTCGCGGCGCGAGGCGGTCCCGGCGAGCACGACGCCGAACGCGTCGTTCGCCCCGAACCGCGTGCCGGCGGTGAGGCTCCCGCGGAACGGCACGCGCGTCTCGCCGAACTCCGTCGTGAACTGGTGGGCCATGCCGTTGAGCGAGGCCGAGAGGAAGCGGCTCGGCCGGTCGAAGGCGGTCAGCGTGGTGACGTTGACCGCGCCGCCGAGCGCGTTCGCGTCCTGGTCCGGCGTGACGGCCTTCGAGACCTCGATCGTTGAGACCATCTCGGCCGGGACGAGGTCGAGCGCCGTGGCGCGCGTGCCCGCCGACGACGCCATCGCCTGCCCGTTGAACGTCACGTTATTGCGGTTGGGCGGCGTGCCGCGGATCGAGACGAACCGGCCCTCGCCGCGGTCCGTGCGGATCGTGACGCCGGGCACGCGCTGCGCCGACTCGGCCACGTTGAGGTCGGGGAGCTTGCCGACCTCGTCGGCCGAGATCACGTCGATGACGGTGAGCGCCTGGCGCTTCTCGTTGACGGACTGCACCTGCCCGCGCCGAAGCCCCGTCACGACGAGCCCGTCGAGCTCGAGCGCGGCCGTGCTCAGCTCGAAGTCCTGCCCGACGGTCTCGCCCGCGCGGACGGTGACACTCGCCCGGCGCTCGGCGTAGCCGAGCGAGGAGACGACGAGGTCGTAGGCGCCGGGCGCGAGGCCGCTGATGCGGTAGTAGCCGTCCTGGTCCGTCGCCGCCCCCGTCGTCGAGCCCTCGACGGTGACGTTCACGCCGGGCAGCGGCGTCCGCGTGCCCTCTTCGTAGACGTAGCCTTCGACGGCGCCGGTGTCCTGCGCGAGCGCCGCACCCACGCTCCCCACCGCCAGGGCCAGCAGGAGGAGGGTGTGCAAGGCTCCGCGGCGTCGGGAGGACGAGAACAGCGGGGTCCGTCTTGCGAGTTCTGTAGCGCGTGTGTTCATGGTGTTGGCGGTGGGGTGATGGGGGTGCGCGGCGGTGGGGCGCCCGCGCTAGGGGGATTGCCGGGATTCGAGGAGGGTCACGACGCCGAAGCCGGCGACCTCGAACGCGGACTCCCACTCCGGGCGCCAGAACACGAAGTCGGGGTCGTCGCCCGGCACGTCGACGTCGGCGATCGCGAGGTTGAGGCGGACGGCGCCGAGCGCGCCTTCGGGAGCGAGCGCGGACTTCGGGACGGCGAATTCGAGGTCGTAGCCGGCCTCCGTCCGCACCGCGGCGGCGCGCACGCGCGCGGCGATGGCTTCGTGGTCGGCGTCGAGGACGGTGACGCGGGCTGCGCCGGGCGCCCCGCCCGGGCCGAGCATGAAGTAGGGGTCGTCGTCGCCCTCGCCGCCGGGGTGCGGGTCGAGCCACGCGAGCACGCCGTCGTGCCGGCGATTCTGGGCACGCCCGCCGTCCTCGGGCGCGAGCAGCACCTGGTCGTCGGTGACGGAGATGGCGACGAAGACGCTGTCGGGCGAGTGGACGAGGCCGAACCGGAGCGAGGCGTCGGCGGCGTCCCGCCAGCGCGCGGGCGGCTCGTCGTGGCGTGCGGGCTCGGTGAGCGCGAACGG
>CAYTJT010000021.1:0-22183 GCA_964438105.1 uncultured Rhodothermales bacterium
TCGCCGCCTTTGAGCAGGATGCCGTGCTCGGCCGCCTTCCCCGTCGCCACCACGATCGCCGTCGGCGTGGCGAGGCCGAGCGCGCACGGGCACGCGATGATCAGCACGCTCACGAACGTGAGGAGGGCATACGCGAGGCGCGGCTCCGGCCCGAAGTCGAACCAGAGCACGAACGTCGCGATCGCGATGAGGAGCACGGTCGGGACGAAGATGCCGGAGACGGTGTCGGCGAGGCGCTGGATCGGGGCCTTGCGGCCCTGCGCCTCGCGGACGAGCCGGACGATCTGCGCGAGCGTCGTGCGCTGCCCCGTCCGGCTGACGCGAAACGTGAACGCGCCCGTGCGGTTGACCGTGGCGCCGATCACGGTATCCCCGGGCCGCTTCTCGACGGGCAGCGGTTCGCCGGTGAGCATGCTCTCGTCCACGGCCGAGGCGCCGTCGACGAGCGTGCCGTCGAGCGGCACCCGCTCGCCCGGCCGCACGGCCACGACGTCGCCGACCGCGACCTCGGCGACGGGCACTTCGATTTCGCGCGGCCCCTCCGGGGTCTCGCGGACGACGCGGGCCGTGTCGGGCTGGAGGCCGATGAGGGTGCGGACGGCGGCGCCGGTCTGCCCTTTCGCCCGCTCCTCCAAGGTTCGTCCGAGGAGGATGAGCGTGACGATCACGGCGGCGGCTTCGAAATACACGTCGGGCATCTGCCCCGTCGTCCGCAGCCACAGCTCCGGCGCGAGCGTGGCGACGACGCTGTAGACGTACGCCGTCCCGACGCCGAGCGCGACGAGCGTGTTCATGTCGGCCGCGTGGTGGCGGAACGCGCGCCACGCTCCGGTGAAGAACGAAGCGCCCGCCCACACCACGACGGGCGTCGTGAGCGCGAGCATCAGCCAGTGCATGCCGGGGAAGTCGAGCGCGCCGTGCGCCATCGAGATCACGACGACGGGGAGCGAGAGCACGGCGGCGGCGACCGTCTTGCGGCGCGTCGCGCGGTAGCGCGCCTCGCGCTCGCGGAGCACGGCGTCTTCGTCGACGGCTTCGACCTCGGTCCCTGGCTCGGCGATGCCGGCCGCTTCGAGGATCTGGACGAGCTCGCTCGGATCGGCGACGCCGGGGACGTAGTGGACCTCGGCCATCGCCGGATCGGCTTCGGCATCGACCGTCGCGCGCAGAAACCCGTTCGTACGGCCCAGCGCCGATTCGACGTCGGCAGCGGTCGGCGGGTCGGCGCGGCCGAGGAGCGGGACGACGAGCGACTCGGTGCGGACGCCGTAGCCCGTGCGCTCGACCGTTGCCGCGAGCCCGTCGACGCCGACGGCGTCGGGCTCGTACTCGACGAGGGCTTCGCCGGTGGCGTAGTTCACCGTCGCGGAGCGGACGCCGGCCTGCTTGCCGAGCTTTTTCTCGATCCGCACGGCGCACGCCGCGCACTCCATCCCCTCGACCGGGAGGGCGACCCGGCGCGCGTCGGTGCGAGGAGGCGGTGCAGTCGTTGGTTCGGGTTCCATGCCGGATCTAACCCGTCGTGCCGATCCTCGATCCCACTCCGCTGCCCCTTCACATTTTGCCTCTGGCTGCGCTCGGTCGGAGATGCGGCGGCGGCCGAGTAGACATCCATCCGGCCGCCGCCGTACGTTGCACTCGCTTCTCATCGCCCGCATTCCCGGACTGCCATGCGCTTGTCGATCTGCCTGTTCGCCCTCCTTTTCCTCATCGGCCCGCCCGCCGTGGCGCAGGACGCGATGCCGAATATCCTGTCGATGCGCGAGCGCGCCGAGGTGCGCGACGCGTGGCTGGAGCGTCGGCTGGAAACCGTGATTCCTCTCGTGATGCGGCGGGCCGGGATCGACCTGTGGGTGCTCGTCGCGCGCGAGTACAACGAGGACCCCGTCGTGCGGACGATGCTGCCGGCGACGTGGCTCAACGCGCGGCGCCGCACGATCCTCCTCTTCCACGACCGCGGCGAGGACGAGGGCGTCGAGCGCCTCGCGATCGCCCGCTACGCCGTCGGCGACGCGTTCCCGGCGGCGTGGGACGTCGAGGCGCAACCCGACCAGTGGGCGCGGCTGGCCGAAGTCATCGCCGAGCGCGACCCCGAGCGCATCGCCGTCAATCGGTCCGCGACGTTCGCCCTCGCCGACGGGATGACCGACAGCGAGTTCGACGGCCTCATCGCCGCCCTGCCCGAGCGCTACCACGACCGCATCTTCCCCGGCGAAGACCTCGCCGTAGGCTGGCTGGAGACGCGCACGCCCGAAGAAATGACGGTCTACCCGACGATCGTCAAGATCGCCCAGGCGATCATCGCCGAGGGCTTATCCGAGCGGGTCATCACACCGGGCGTCACGACGGTCGAAGACGTCGAGTGGTGGTACCGCGACCGGATTCGCGGGCTCGGCCTCGTCACGTGGTTCCACCCGAGCGTGTCGATCCAGCGCGCGGAGAGCGGGCCGCGCAGCAACGACTTCTCCGACTGGGGCAGCGGCAACGACGTCATCCGCCCCGGCGACCTCCTGCACGTCGATTTCGGGATCACGTACCTCGGGCTGAACACGGACACGCAGGAGCACGCGTACGTGCTGCGGCCCGGCGAGGCCGACGCCCCGGCCGGGCTGCGAACGGCCCTCGCTACCGGCAACCGCCTGCAAGACCTCCTCACCGATCAGTTCGCGACGGGCCGCACCGGGAATGAGATTCTGGCGTCGAGCCTGAGCCGGGCCGCGAGCGAGGGGATCGAGGCGACGATCTACACCCACCCCATCGGGTTCCACGGCCATGCCGCCGGGCCCGCCATCGGGATGTGGGACAAGCAGGGCGGCGTGCCGGGCACGGGCGACTACCCGCTCTACCCGAACACCGCCTTCTCGATCGAGCTCAACGCCGCCGTGCCGATCCCCGAGTGGGACGGCCAGAAGGTGCGGGTCATGCTGGAGCAGGATGCGTTCTTCGACGGCGCGAACGTGTGGTACATCGACGGGCGGCAGACCGAGCTGCACCTCATCCCGCGCCGGTCGCACACCGGTCCGCTACGGCCCGCGCCGAGCGCTCCCGCAGCCGGAAGCCAACGGCAGCCCTAGTCCATCGGCTTCATCCGCCACACGTTGCCGTCGTCCTCGTCGGTGAGCAGGTAGAGGAAGCCGTCCGGCCCCTGCTCCACGTCGCGGATGCGCGTGCCGAGCGGGATGCGCTCCTCATCGACCACGGTCTCGCCGTCGAGCACGACACGCACGAGCTGGTGGCCCGAGAGCGAGCCGATGAACACGTGACCCCGGTACGCCGGGAACGCGTCGCCGGTGTAGACGACCATCCCCGAGGGCGAGATCACCGGCGACCAGTGCTTGACGGCGTCGGCAAACTCGGGGCGCGTCGGCGGGTCGGGGATGTCGTCGCCGCCGTAGTGGATGCCCCAGCTCACGACGGGCCAGCCGTAGTTCTTCCCGGCCTCGGGCTGGTTCAGCTCGTCGCCGCCGAGCGGGCCCATCTCGGCTACCCAGAGGTCGCCCGTCTCGGGGTGGATCGCGGCGGCCTGGATGTTGCGGTGGCCGTACGACCAGATCGCGTCCTCCGCATCGGGATCGCCGACGAACGGGTTGTCGGCCGGGATCGACCCGTCGCGATTCAGCCGGACGACCTTGCCGAGGTGGTTCGAGAGGTCCTGCGCCGGCTCGAACTGGAACCGCTCGCCGAGGGTGAGGAAGAGGTGGCCTTCGGGCCCGAAGGCGATGCGGTTGCCGAAGTGGTTGGGGCCGGTGATCCACGGTTCTTGCAGGAAGATCTCCTCGAAGCCCTCGATGCGGTCGTCGACCCAGCGGCCGCGGCCGAGCGCGGTGGCCGCGCTGCCCTCGGGGCCGGGCGCGGCGTACGAGAGGTAGACGTAGCCGTTCTCTGCGAAGTCCGGGTCGAGCGCGACGTCGAGCATCCCGCCCTGCCCCTGCGCATACGTCTGCGGCGTGCCCTCGACCGGGGCGGACAGCGTGCCGTCGAGCTGCACGATGCGGAGGGCGCCGCCGTTGCGCTCGGTCACGAGGATGCGGCCGTCGGGGAGGAACGCCATCGCCCACGGGTGATTGAGCCCGCCGACGACGTTCTCGACGGAGATCGGCCCGTCGGGCGTCAGCACGGATTCCACCTGCTGACCGGCGGTCGGCTGTGCGGTTGCGGGAACGGACAGGAGCGCGAAGGACGCGAGCGCGACGAGGACGCAGAGACTTCGAGACATGAGAGGACGCGGTGAGATGAGAGGAGCAGCCCGAGTGGGCGGAGAGGGGACGCACGCACGGCGTGCCTGTCGTCCACCGTTTCAGCCCACCGGAGGTTCCGCGCGCCCGGCTAACGCACGTCGAACGCGACGCCGACGAGGAGGTGGCGGCCGGCGGCCGGTTCGTAGTAGCGCCCGCCAAAGGCGTTGACAACGACCGACCCGCTGTACTCTGCATCGAGCGCGTTCCGCAGTTCGACGAACGCCGAGCCGTCGAGCCCGCGCCCGAGGCGGAGCCCGGCGAGGGCAATGCGGGCGTGCGCGACGGCGTAGGCGTCGGTGGCGGCGGTGTTGGCGTCATCAGCGAAATACGCGCTGGCGGCCTCGCCTTCGAGCGCGAGCACGAGCGGCAGCCCGGATGTTCGCTGCCACGACGCCGACCACGTGAAGAGGTGCTCCGGGAAACCCGGGATCTCGGCGTCCTCCGGACCGGCCTCGCCCGCGAAGCGCGCCCGCGTCCACGCGTACGCTGCCGCGACCTCGACGCGTCCGCCCCCGACCTCCGGCAACCCGACGTCCGTGGCCGCCTCCACCCCGGCGTGGCGCGTCTCGCCCGCGTTCCGATAGAACGTCACGTCGTCGATCTCGAACGGGAGCAGCAGCCGGTCCACGAACGCGGCGAAGAGCGCGAGGTCGAACCCGAGCGCGGCCCGTCCGACCGTCGCCGCGCCGCGCGTGCCGAGCTCCAGCCCCCACGTCCGCTCCGGCTCCAGGTCCGGGTTGAACCCGCCCGTACCGTCGGGCCGGTTGCCGAGCTCGGTCGTCGTCGGCGCGTCGAGGGCGCCGGCGGCGTTCGCGTAGAGCACGCCTGCCACGGGCGACGGGCCGGCCCCGATCCGCCACCGATAGGCGAGGCCGATGGCGGGACTCACGGCCGAGACCGTCCGGCTCCCGCTCGCGTCGCCACCGCCGCCGAGCCGGTCGTCGGCCTCGTACTGCAGCGCGTCGACGCGCCCCGCCGCCGTGAGCGTGAGCTTCGAGGTGAGCGGCACGCCGAGCCGGGCGAAGAGCGCGCCCGAGCGGACGGTCTCCGCCTGATCCGTCAAGCGCTCCGCCCCCGCTTCGCCCCCCTCGTTCGGCGTCTCGAGCCGGTCGTCGCGCTGGAGCTCGGCCTCGACGCCGAGGCCCGCGTCCCACCCCGGCAGCGGCTCGGCTTCGAGCACGGCGCGCGCGCCCGCCGTCTGCCGTTCGAGGCGGATGTAGCGCGGGACGATGGGGTTGTCGAGGTCGCGGAGCCCGCCGTAGAGATCGACGCGGACGCGGCCCTCCGGCAGCCCGACCGGCTGCGCGTAGCCGAGCGCGAGGTGCCCCTGCGCCACCGCCTTCCGCGCGTCCTGCGTGATGGAGGCCTCGCGTGTCTGCGACGGATCGGCTGCCGCCGCTTCGGCCGAGAGCCCGCCCGGCGACTCCGCCTCCGGCATCCATGCCCCGAGCGCGACGACGGAGAGCGCTCGGCCGCCGCCGAGGTCGACCCGGCCCGAGAGCCCGCCCCGCACGAGCTGCACCGCGCTGTGATCGCGGAAGCCCGCTTCGGTAAGCGCCGAGCCCCACGCGCTGAGGCGGTGCCGCCCGAGGTCGGGCCGCACGGCGACGTCTGCTTTCGCGAGGCCGTAGCCGCCGCCGAGCACGCGGGCGCGGACCCGAGGGCTCGACCCGCCCGCCTCCGTCGTTGACCCGCCCGCCTCCGTCGAGAGCGCGAGCACGCCGCCCGAGCCGCTCCCCCAGTACACCGACACCGGCCCGCGCACGACTTCGATACGGCGGACGGCCGCAGCGTCCACGACGTTCAGCATGGTCTGCCCGTCGGGCAGCGTGAGCGGCACGCCGTCGAGGAGCACATGCGTGCCGCGTACGCCGAACGCCGCGCGCCACCCCAGCCCGCGCACGAGCACCCGCTCGCCGAGGGCGTAGTTCTCGCGGTCGGCGACCCAGAGGCCGGGCACGCCCCGCGCGAGCGCGTCGAGCCCGAGCGCCGGGTTTGTGGCGAGGTCGGCGTCGGAGCGCGTGCGGACGGTGAGCGCGAGCGGGGCGCGGGCGCTCTCGACGGCGAACGGCGTCGCCGTGGCTTCGATGGCGTCCAGCGCGATGGTCGTGTCCGGAGGTGCGGGCTGGGCGTTGCCGTGTGCGGAAGACCAGAAGACGAGTAGGGCGAGAGCGACGGCGCGCATCAGAGAGGGGTCGGAGAGAGGAGCAGTCGGGAGAGGCCCCCTCGCTACGCCGCCGGCCGCTGCCGGGGTTCCGTTCCCCCCACAATCGCAAGCCGTTGTGCTCCGACAGCCCCACGAGCTCGGCCACACTCTTCGACTCCACGATCTGGCTGCGGCTCGAATCGATGCGTTGCGCGGCCAGAAGCAGGAGGGCCGCGACGGGCATGACGAGCAACAGGGTCCGCTTGGTACGTACAGAAAGGTCGTAGGCGTCGAATAGGGCCCTGCGATTGACGGGGGCGGTCGGCGGGGGCGGACGTGCGCTACGGAGGTGGGCGTTTCCGCCGTGCCCCACCGTCGGCCCGAGGGATCGGGCGCGCTGCCCCGTGATCCATAGGGCGGTCGGACGGAAGCTGAAACTCATCGAAAAAACGGTTTCAGGTCGCACGGGAGCCGTCGATAACCGAGAGCGCAGCCGACGCCCGACGCGCTCGGTGCCACAGCCTCCGAACTTCAGCAGCGGACCATGCACGTTTTGATAGTAGAAGACGACCGCGACATCTCCGACACGCTCCAGATGGGACTGGAGGAGACCGGCTTCCGCGTCGACGTGGCGCACGACGGCCTCGACGGGGAGGTCAAGGCCCGGACGAGCGAGTACGACCTCCTCGTCGTCGACTGGATGCTGCCCGGCCAGGACGGCCCCCGGCTCATCCGGCGCCTGCGCGAGGCCGAGCGGGACGTGCCCGTGCTGATGCTCACGGCGCGAGCCGAGAACGCGGACCAGATCGAGGCCCTCGCCACCGGCGCCGACGACTACCTCTCGAAGCCGTTCTCCTTCGAGGTGCTCGTGGCCCGCCTCCACGCCCTCGCCCGCCGCGCGCACGCGGCCGGGCGGGACGAGGGCTGCCTCGAACTCGGCCCGCTCCGCGTCGACCTCCGCGCGCGGCGCAGCTGGGTGGGCGACGAGCCGCTCGACCTGCGCGAGAAGGAGTTCCGGCTGCTCTCGCTCTTCGCCGAGCGCGCCGACCAGGTCGTCACGCGGACGACGCTCGCCGAGCAGGTGTGGGACGACCTCTTCGTGAGCGACGACGTGCTCAACACCACGGTCGGGAGCCTCCGCCGGACGCTGCACCGCGCCACGCAGCGGGCGGGGCTGGAGGCGCCCCGCATCGAGACGCTACGCCGCGTCGGCTACCGGCTCGCCACGGCCTGAGGCCGCGCCGGTGGGCCTCCGCACCGGGAGGGCGACGGGAGGGCGAAGCGGGCGGTGGTGCCGAGGCCCGGCTGGCTCTCCACGCCCAGTCCGCCGCCCACGCCCCGTCCGCCGCCGTAGAGCCGGCCCAAGCGCTCCACGATGGCGAGGCCGAGCCCGCTGCCCTGGTCCTCGTGGCGGGCCCGGCCGAACTGGAGGAACCCGCCGATCCGCCGGACCTCGTCGGGCTGCATGCCCCGCCCCTCGTCCACGACCTCCAGGGCGCGCGCGGACCCGTCCACGCGAACGGTGACGGGGGTTCCGGGCCGGGAGTACCGGAAGGCGTTGTCGACGAGTTCGTGTACGGCCTTCCGGAGGTGCTCCTCCCGCATGGGGACGCGGCACCCCGCCTCGGTCACGTCGAGGCACAGGTCCCCCGGCCGCTCGTGGGAGCGGGCGACGCGCTCGGCTTCGGCCCGCACGAGGCCGCCGGCCTCGACGGCGGGAGCCTGCCCGAACCCGGCGCGGGCCTCGGGATCGGAGGCGGCTAGCGTCAGTTCGGCGAAGGCGCCGTAGTTCTCGACGGTCCGCTCCAGCCGCCGGCCCGCCGCGTAGATGTGCTGAGCCATCTCGCGCCCCTCGTGGGGTCCCAGCGCCTCCCAGTCCTCACGCAGGATTTCGGAAAAGCCGATGACGGCTACGAGCGGCGTGCGCAGCTCGTGCGGGAGGGCGCGGGAGATGTTCAGGCGGAGCTCGTCGAGGCGGCTCTCCTGCTGCTCGTGCAAGGCCTCCTGCTTCTGCAGGCGGGCCTCGACGGCGGCGAGCACCTCCCGCGTCGAGAATGGCTTCGTGATGTAGTCGTCCGCCCCCGCCGCCATGCCCGCCCGCAGGTCCTCCCGGTCGGCGCGCGCGGTGAGGAAGACGAACGGGATCGTGGCCGTGCTCGCCTCGCTGCGGAGGGCCCGGAGGACACCGAGACCGTCGAGCTCCGGCATCATGACGTCGCAGAGGATGAGGTCGGGCGGGTGAGCGCGCGCGCGTTCGAGGCCTTCGCGGCCGTCGGCGGCGCTCCGCACGGCGTAGCCGCTGGCTTCGAGGAGCCAGACGAGGTTCTCTCGGACCTCGGCGTTGTCCTCGATGACCAGGAGGTGCTTGGCTGGAGGGTTCATGCTATCGGGGGTCAGGCTGTAACAGGGGCTCTTGCTCCGTCGTCGGACGCTCGTCCGGGGTCTCGCTCGGGCGGGGGCCTTCGACGGGGAGCGCGACGTGGAAGGTGGTGCCGGCGCCGAGGGCGCTCTCGGCCCGGATCGTGCCGCCGTGGCGTTCGACGACGCGCTGGGCGATGGCGAGGCCGAGGCCCGTGCCGGGGTGGAGCTCGGCGTTCGTGGCCCGGTGGAACGGCTCGAAGAGGTGCGGGAGGTCGCCCTCGGGGATGCCGATGCCCCGGTCCCGGAGACGGAGCGCGACGGCGGCCTCGGCGGGCTCGACCCAGAGGTCGATGGGGGAGCCCGAGGAATCGTACTTCAAAGCGTTCGAGACGAGGTTGTCCAGGAGCAGCCGGAGCAGCTTGGGGTCGGCGTGGACCCCGACCGGCCGCCTCGGGCCGTGCACGCGGAGGCGTTCCCCGTCCTCGGACCGGAGGTCCGCCCGGAGCGCTCGGCAGAACGCCACGAGGTCGAGGGGCTCCGGGCTGAACGGGAGGCGCCCCGAGTCCGCCTTGCCCAAGACGAGCACGTCGCCGATGAGCTCGGTCATCTGCTCGGTGTTGCGGAGGACGCGCTCGAAGAGCGTCGCCCGGCGCTCGGCGCTCCAGCGCGTGCCGAACTGCTGGAGGAGCTCGACGGAGCTTCGGATGGCCGTCAGCGGCGTCCGTAGCTCGTGGGAGGCCATCGAGACGAAGCGGCTCTTGAGCTGGCCGAGCTCCCGCTCCCGCTCCAGCGCGGCCTCCATCGCCTCCATCGCGCGGTGCTGATCGGTCACGTCGTGCAGCGTGCCGGTGGCGCCCACCACGCGGCCCGCGTCGTCGTGGAGCAGTTGCTGCAAGACCCGGACCCACCGCGTCTGGCCATCGCGCGTGAGGTAGCGCCCCTCGACCGGGTCGTTGCTCTGCTGGAGGTGGGCCTCGAGAGCGGGCCGGTCGTCGGGCAGCACGAAGTCGGCAAAGGGCCGGCCGAGGCTCTCCTCGACCGAGTAGCCGGTGTAGGCTTCCCAGACGGGATTGAGGAACACCCACCGCCCGTCCGCATCGGTTTCGAAGACGATGTCCCTGACGCTGTTGACGACGCGGCTGTAGCGGTCCCGGCCCTCGCGGAGGGCCGCCTCCGCGCGCCGCCGCATCAGGGCATCGCCGATGCCGGCGGCGGCGGCCTGGAGCGTGGCCTGCTCGGCCGCCGACCAGGTGCGCGGCGCGCGGCACGCGTCGAAGCCGATGAAGCCCCAGGTCTCTCCTCCGATGTGGACGGGGGCGCTGACGATGGATTGGATGTCCTGCATGTCGAGCAGTGGGCGCTCGTCGGCCGGGAAGTCTTCCACGTGGCCCGAGATGAGGCGGCCGGCGCAGAAGGCCTCGTACCACCGGCCGTATCCGGCCTGCAGGAGCGGGACGCCCTGCAGGTCCGGGTTGTCGATCTGGGGGTCGATGCCGTCGTTGACCCACTCGTGGCGCTGGTGCGCGAGGGGCTCCTCGGTCTCCGGGTCGGGGTAGACCTCGAAGAGGTACACGCGGTCGGCACCGGAGGCCGTGCCGAGCGTGCGGAGCGCCTCGTCGATGGCCTCGCCGGAATGCTCGGCCAGGAGGAGGCCCAGCGCCTCGGCCACGCCCTGGAGGAGCCGCTCGTGCTGGAAGAGCGCCGCCTCGCTCCGCTTGCGCTCCGTGACGTCCGAGGCCACGCCCGCGAAGCGGACGACGGCGCCGTCCTCGTCCCGGACGGCGTTCGCGCGGTCCCGGACCCAGCGGACTTCGCCGTCGGGCCGGACGATGCGGTATTCGACCTCCACACGGCCGTCCTCCGGTAGCCGCCTCATCGCCCGCTCGAGCCCAGGGCGGTCGTCGGCGTGGACGTTCTCGTGCCACAGGGAGCGGTCGGTGCGCAACGCCTCCAGGGGGTACCCGTGGAGCCGCTCGGCGGCCACGCTGAGGTAGAGCATCTCGCCCCCGTCGGGCTCGGCGGCCCACACGGCGTCGTTGAGGGAATCGAGGATCTCTCCCGTGCGGCGCTCGCTCTCGCGGAGGGCCTCTTCGGCTTCGCGCCGGGCCGTCACGTCCCGGTTGATGCTCAGCACGGCCTCCCGCCCTTCGTACTCGACGACGGAGGCGCTGATGAGGAGGCGGAGCGGCGTCCCGTCGCGCCGTCGCTGCACCGTCTCGAAGTCGTTGAGCGCCCCCTTCTCCAGCAGCCGGCCGAGCTGCTCGTCGCCCCTTTCGGGATCGGCGGAGAAGGACGTGATGCTCCGGCCGACGAGCTCCTCCCGGCTGAAGCCGTAGAGCCTGCAGGCCCGCGCGTTCGCCTCCAGGATGGTCTCGTCTGCCGGGTCGAAGATGAGGATGGCGTCGCTGGCTTGCTCGAAGAGCGTGCGGTACTTCTCCTCGGAGGCCTCGAGGCGAGCCGTCGCCTCCTTCCGCTCGCGGAGGTCGCGCCCGACGCCGCAGATCCCGTACGCCGCGCCCGCCTCGTCGTGCAGGGCTGCACCGCTGAACTCGAACGGGACCCGGCGCCCGTCCTTCGTCACGAGGTCGGCCTCGACGAGGAGGTCCTCTCCGCGGAGCACCTCCGGGATGGCCGCGGCCACGCGCTCCACGTCCGGGCCGTCGAACAGCTGCATCGCACCGCGGTGCGCGAGTTCGGCATCGGTGTAGCCGGTCACCTGAGCGGTTCGCTCATTCCAGCGGGTGAACCGGCCTTCGGCGTCGAGGACGAAGAACGGGTCGGCGAGCGCGTTCAGGAGGCCCTCCGAGAGCGCCTTCTCGGTGTGCGCGGCCCGCGCCGCCGCCTCGGCCTCGGCGCGCGCCGCGCGGAGGCTCTCCTCCGCCCGCCGCCGCTCGGCCACCTCGCGGCGGAGCTCGAGCTCGGTCGCGACCCCGGCCGCCAGATCCGAGAGGGTCGCGGCCTCCGCCGCGCTGAAACTTCGGGGGGCGTCGTCGATGAGGCAGAGCGTGCCGAGCGCGAACCCGTCGGGGGTGACGAGCGGCGCCCCCGCGTAAAAGCGAATGTGCGGATCGGCCGTGACGAAAGGGTTCTCGGCGAAGCGGGGGTCGCGGCGCGCGTCCTCGACCACCAGGACCTCCGGCGTGAGCAGGGCGTGCGTGCAGAACGACACCTCCCGAGGGCTCTCCGTCCAATCGGCGCCGTGGCAGGACTTGAACACCTGGCGGTCCTCTTCGACGAGGGAGACCAGCGCGACCGGCACGCCGAAGAGCCGCGCTGCCAGGCGCGTTACGCGGTCGAAGGCCTCCTCGGGCGTCGGGTCCGCGACGCCGTACCGTCGGAGGGCGGCCAGGCGCTCGGCCTCGTTCGCAGGGAGGGGGATCGGCATGGCAGAGCGAGTCGTTGGAACGGGCAGAGTGGTCCGCTGGAGCGTGATCGTCCCGTCGGGGTCTATCGGGAAGAAAGCCCCCTTCGTCGGAGGCATCGATTGCGACACGATGGAGGGAATCACCTCGGGTGCCGAATGCGATTATCGGCACGAAAGCTGAAGCCAATCTGAAAAGGACCGGAAATCTCGTGCCGGGTGTTCGGTCCTGCCCGTGGCGCCCGCGGCGAGACGGGGGCCGAGAGCACCGGGGGCGGCCGACGGGAGAGCGGCCCGCGAGGACTCCCTCGGAGACGCCATCCGGCGGCGCCCGAAACACGAGCGCCGGACCCAAGCCCCGAGGGGCTGAATCCGGCGCGTAGTGGCGGAGGGAGAGGGATTCGAACCCTCGGTACCCAGAAGGGCACTCCGGTTTTCGAGACCGGCCCGTTCGACCACTCCGGCATCCCTCCGCACGGATGATACGGCGACGAGCGACGGCGCGCGAACGAAGGCTTCTTTAAGACGACGCGGCTACCGCGCCGAAACCGTCACGCGCCCGCTGCCCGTCGAGACGCGCATGGGCTGGCCGCCGCCGCCGATCGTGCCCTCGGCGCTGCGCCGCTCGATCTCGCCCGCGAACCGGAACGCGCGGTCGATGCGGATCGAGCCGGCGCTGATCTCGACGTCGGCCGCCAGCGACGACGGGGCCGTCAGCTCGACGCCGCCGCTGCCCGTGCTGACCTCGACGGCGCCGGGCTTCGACAGCCCCGCTTCGAGATCGCCGCTGGAGGTCGACACGGCCAGACCGCCCTCCATCTCGTCGATCTCGATGTCGCCGCTGGAGGTGGTGATGGCGGCGTTGCCCACGAGCATGTCGACCGAGATATCCCCCGACGACGTGCTCGCCTCGAACCGATCGACGTCGACGCGGTCGGCCTCGAAATCGCCGGAGGACGAGACGAACGCGACGCGCGCGCCGCGGACCTCGTCGACCGAGAAGTCCCCGGACGACGTGCTGAACTCGACGGCGCCGTCCACCCGGTCGGCCTCGAAATCGCCCGACGACGTCGCGATCGAGACGTCGCCACGCATCGAGCCGAGTTCGACATCACCGGAGGACGTGGCGATATCGATTGCCCCTTCGAGGCGGCGGATCTCGATGTCGCCGGACGAGGTCGCGACGGAGAGCGCGAGCCGCTCGGGCGCCGTGATCACGAGGTCGAACGACGCGCGGTTGCCCCCAGAGAACCACCCGCCGCCCTCGCGCTCGGTCTTGACGACGAGGGTGCGGCCGTCGCGCTCGACGCTGAAGTTCAGCCGCTCGAAGCCCTCTTCGACGTCGCTGCCCTTGCCGAGCACCTCGACGCGGGCTTCGTCGCCGGAGCCGCTGCGCAGGAAGATGTCGGTGCTGCTCGTCGCGACGGAGAGCTCGTCGCCGGGGCTGAAGGGGTAGGTCTGGTCGAAGACGGGGTCGCCGCTCTGCGCGTAGCAGGTCGGATAGAGCAGCACGACGAGGGCGAGCAGCGAACCGGTTCGGACGAGGATAGTACGGAGAAGGGTCATGGCAATTCGGATTGAGCGAGTAGGCAAGAAACCAGGCCGCGGCGGCATGAAGTGAACGGCCGCGGCACACCGAGTCGCTACGAAACGGGGTGCTAGAAAGTTACCCTCCCCTCCCCACGCGCCACCTCCGCCACAGCCATGCAGCCCCTCGACGCCGCCTACTTCGCCCGCCCCACCCTCGAGGTCGCCCGCGACCTCATCGGCACGCTGCTCGTGCGCGAGCTCGACGGCGAGCGGCTCGTCGGCCGCGTCGTCGAGACCGAGGGCTACACGGGCGACGACCCGGCGATGCACGGCTGGAAGGCGACGTTCGGCGACGACGGCATCGTCCGGCCGGAGGGCCGCGCGGCGGACCTGTTCGTGGCGCCGGGCACGGCCTACGTCTACCGGATCTACTACACGAACTGGTTGCTCAACGTGGTGACGGAGCCCGAGGGCACGCCGGGCGCCGTGCTCGTCCGCGCGCTCGAACCCGTCCGAGGCGCCGAGCGGATGCGGGCGCACCGGCCGCCGTCCGTCCGCCGCGAGCGCGACCTCACGAACGGCCCGGGCAAGCTCACCCAAGCTCTCGGCATCGACGACGCGCGCTTCCACGGCGCCGACCTCACCGCGCCCCCGCTCTACTTCGCCGACGACGGAGCCGCGCCGCCGGCGATCGCCACGTCGTCGCGGATCGGGATCACGCGCGGCGTGGACCGCCCGTGGCGGTTTTTCGTGCCGGGCCACCCGTTCGTCTCGCCCGGCGTGCCGAGCGACGAGAAGCAGGCTCGGACACGCTCGCGGCGACCGCCGCGCTCGTAGGCGGGAGCCTATCCCTCGATGTGGCGTTAGGAACCGTCTCCCCTCTCCGTTTGCACTTCTACTGCCCATGTTCGGCGACGACTCGATCCAGGTCGACCTCAAGCGAGCGCTCGCGGGCGGGGCGCTCGCGGCGGCGGTCACGCTCATCGGGATGTGGCTGAGCGGCCTCGCCAGCGGCTCCGACGTCACCGTCCTCCTCCGCGACTTCATCCCCAACGCCCAGGCTTTCACCGACACGATCGTCCTCGCCTCGGCCACGATCCTCGCCCTCATGCTCACGCTCCTCGGGATGAGCTCCGGCAGCGACTCCCAGCTCAAGGCGGCGCACTACGTCCGCATCAAGCAGATCGCCTTCGGCGACACGGTCGTGTTCGTCGCGGCGCTGACGGTGGGCCTGCTGCTGAACGTCCCCCTCGACGAGTCGAGCAAGATGAGCGGGACGCTCGAGGCCGTCACCTACTACGGCGCCCTCGGCCTCTCGGCCCTCCTCGGCGGCGCGCTCGTCGCGATCGTGCTGATGATCTACAACACCGTGACCGACATGATCGACGTGCTCGCGCTCGACAGGGAGGACCACCCGCTCTACGACACGGGCAGCGCCGACGGCGAATCGGCGGAGTCGGACGCCGAAGCCGCCGAAGCCGAGAAGGCGGAAACGTCCTAAGCGGAAACGTCCTAAGCGGAAACGTCCTAAGACGCCGCCAGCGCCCGCACCGCGTCGGCGAGCATCCGCACCTTCGCTCCATCCCGCGCAGACTCCGCTTCGTCCTCGATAAGGCCAGCTAGGTCCCGGAGCATCCGGTCCCGAAGGTCGCCAGCCGGTGCCTGTTCTGCCGTAGCGAGTGCCGCCCTGGTATCTGCGATGCGCCCAGCCGTGAGCCCGTCGTGCCGCGCGAGCTGATCGAGGTAGGCGTGGGCGAGGACGAACGTGGCGGGCCAGACGTACCGCGGCTGCCCCTGCGCGTTGAGGTAGTCGAGCCGGACGGTGTTGGCGGCGGCGATCTCGTTCGCGGAGAGGTAGTCGCTCGGCGTCAGCTCGAACACGTCGAGGCCGCGGGCGATCTCCGAGTTCACGATCAGCCCGTTGTACCAGTAGACCGACCAGCTCCCGCCCATCTCCATCCGGTCCGGGTCGATGGGCCCGCGGTCGTGGAAGGCGATCTCGACGGGGCGCCGGGCGTCGGTCCAGTCGAAGACGGAGATGCCGCCCTGGTACCACCCCTGCACCATGACGTCGCGGCCGGGGATCGGGATGAGCGAGCCGTTGTGGGCGACGCAGTTCTCCTGCGGGGTCTGGGGGGCGGGCATCTTGTAGTAGCTCGCGAAGTCCATCTCGTCGCCGTCGAGCGTGAAGATGGCGTTCGCGCCCCACTCGTAGGGGTCCGTGGGGCGGCACTTCGGCTGGCTGCCGCCGCCCCACTCATCGGTGAAGAGGACCTTCGTGCCGTCGTTGTTGAACGTGGCCGAGTGCCAGTAGGCGAAGTTCGAGTCGGCGACGGCGTCGAGGCGGGTCGGGTTGACGGGGTCGGAGATGTCGAGGAGGAGGCCGTAGCCCTCGCACGCGCCGCCGGCGAGGCCGATCTCCGGGTAGAGCGTGATGTCGTGGCACTGCGTGGGGCCGCGGCCCTCGCGGTTCTCATCGCGCTCGAACCGCTCGGCGATGAGCTCGGGGAGCGCTTCGCGGAGCGCGGCGCTGTCGGCGGCCGTGGGCGCGCCCGTGCCGCCGCGCCGCTCGACCATCTCGGCGAGGAACGACTGGACGAGGCCGGGCCACAGCACGCGCTCGCGCCCGAACACGTCGGCGACGAACGCGCCGCGCGCCTTCGCCGCCTCGAGCGCGGCGACGTCGGCCGGGGCCGGGCCGTGCCTCGGAGGCGCGACGAGGTCCTCGAAGATGCGCGGCGAGCTGACGATCGCGGCCTGCTCGGGGTGGGCGAGCGGCACCCGGATCACCTCGATGCGGAAGAGCGCGGAGGTGGGGTCCTCCTCCGGGAGCGCCGACGAGCAGCCCGGCAGCTCTTGCTCCGGCCGCACGGGCGCGGAGCCGGAGACGTAGACGTAGACGTGCTCGTCGTCGTCGGGGTCTTTGAGCACGGAGTGCGTGTGCGAGCCCCGGCACGTCTGCACGTTCGCGAGGTACTCGGGGTCGCGGATGTCGGAGATGTCGAAGATGCGGATGCCGCGCAACCGCTCCTCGCTGACGACTTCCGGCACGCCCTCCGTCCCGCAGTCGAGCCGCCCGCCGAGCCCCTCGCCGGAGACGAAGAGGAGGTCGCCGTAGACCGACACGTCGCTCTGCGAGGCCGGGCAGACGTACTCGGTGACGAGCTCGGGCTCGGTCGGGTCGGAGAGGTCCCAGACCATGATGCCGTTGTAGTTGCCCTGGATCGCGTAGTCGTCCTTGAAGGCGAGGTCGGAGTTCGTGATGCCGACGAACGCTGCGGGCGGGGGCGTGGTGGAGAGCATGCGGAGGTTCCAGATCGCCTCTTCGGCGTCGAAGAGCCCGGCGCCGAGCCCGACGCGCGGATCGGGCGAGGGCGGCGCCGGGGCGGGCAGGGGCATGGCTTCGGCAGACGGCCGCGGCGACTCGCTCGGGGCTACGGCCGTGGGCGCGCACGCGGCGAGGCCGAGCATCCCCCCGGCGAGGAGGACGGCCCAGAGGCGGACTCGGCGACGGAGGGGGCGGTGCGGTGCGGCGTCAGTCATGGCGGCGTGGGCGTGGGGTGGCGGATCGGGTGGGCGTGGGAGAGCAGATCAGGCTGCGGTCAGTCGGCGGCGGCGAGCTGGCGGAGCATCAGCCGCATCCGCTCGATCTCGATCGTCTGGTCGGCGTTGATGTCGGAGGCGAGCTTGAACGCGGCCTCGTCCTGCCCCGCGCCGTCGGTCGCGAAGAGGTCGTCGACCATCACGACGGCGCCGGCGTGGTGCTGGATCATGTACGTCAGGAACAGGCGGTCGAACTCAGCCCCGCGCGCGGCGGCGAGCTCTTCGAGCTGGGCCTGGGAGAGCATCCCCGGCATGGTCGAGTGATCCATCCCGCCGTGCCCCATCGC
The DNA here is from genome assembly GCA_964438105.1 of uncultured Rhodothermales bacterium. Lineage (GTDB taxonomy): Bacteria > Bacteroidota > Rhodothermia > Rhodothermales > JANQRZ01 > JBBSMX01. Next base: position 17,527 of record CAYTJT010000021.1, read on the forward strand.
GCCGTGATCCATCGCGTCGTGGTCGCCGTGGTCCATTGCTGCGTCGTCACTGTGGTCCATCGCGCCGGACGGATCGCTCATGTGGATCGTCAGGTTGAGCCCGTCGATGTGGACGTCGGGGACGGGCTGTTCGCGGTCGCGGAGCCACGCCTGCATCGTCTCGATCTCGTCCCGCTGCGCGTTGATGATGCGCGCCGCGAGCGTCTGCACCGCCGGGCTCGCCCCGCGCTCGGGCGCCAGCCGCGACATGATGAGGGCCTGAGCGTGGTGCCCGATCATCCCTGCCATGAACGCGACGTCGGCCTCGGTGAACGAGGCGCGAGCTTGCTCTTTCCGGTCCCAGTAGAGCGCTTCGAGCTCGGCCGTGTCGGCGATGGGAGCGGAGGTGGCGGCCGGATCGGACGGAGCGGGGGCCTCCGGCTGCGAGCGCTGAGCGCCGGCGCAACCGGCGAGGGCCACGAGCAGAGCGGCGATCCAGATCGGGCGGCGGGGCATGGCGGCGGGGTGCGGACGAGTGGAGAGGTAAAGGTATGCACGGCCGGACGAGCCGGGGGCGATCGCGGGACGCCGTCGGCGGGGGGCCGGCGGAGAGGAGCCCGAAGCCGGCTCGGACGTGCCGGAATGCGCCGCGCCGGTACGACGTGGGCTGTGGGAACGAGCAAACGCTTTGCAGGAACGCCCTGCGCTCCCGGGGGTGTACGCCCCCTCCCCTCGCCCTTCCCCCCACGCACCGTGCAAGCCCAGCTCCTCAAGCTCTGGGACGACCTCCGCTCGAGCTACTGGTTCATCCCCACCTTGATGTCGATCGGCGCGGTCGCCCTCTCCTTCGTCACGACGACGATCGACGGGCGGATCGGGCCGGAGTGGATCGAGGACATCGACTGGCTCTACGGCAACAAGCCCGCCGGCGCGCGCGCGCTCCTCTCGACCGTGGCCGGCTCGATGATCGGCGTCGCGGGCGTGACCTTCTCGATTACGATCGCCTCGGTCGTCTACGCCTCCGGGCAGTACGGCCCGCGCCTCCTGATGAACTTCATGCGGGACCGCGGCAACCAGGTCACGCTGGGCACCTTCATCTCGACGTTCCTCTACTGCCTCCTCGTGCTCCGCACCGTCCGCTCGGCCGACGAGGCCCCGGTCGGCGAGCCCCTCGCGGGCGACGTGATCGGCGCGTTCGTCCCCCACGTCGCGGTCCTCACGGCGATCGGCCTCGCCCTCGCGAGCGTGGCCGTGCTGATCTTCTTCATCCACCACATCCCCGAGAGCATCCACGTCTCGAACGTGATCGCGGGCGTGGGGCGCGGGCTCAACGGCAAGGTCGACACCCTCTTCCCGGACCGGATCGGGGGGCCCCCGCCGGAGCCGATGCCGCCGGACGCACGCGCCGAGGTGCCCGCGTCGTTCTTCGACGAGGCGACGCCCGTGGCCGCCGCCCACACCGGCTACATCCAGAGCCTCGACGCCGAGGGCCTCCTCGAGGTCGCCGCCGCCCGCGACCTCGTCCTCCGCGTGAAGTACCGCCCCGGCGACTTCGTCAGCGAGGGCGAGACGCTCCTGCTGGCGTGGCCGCGCGACCGCGTCGACGAAGCCGTCGGCGACGAGCTCACGGCCCACTTCGCGCAGGGCCGCCACCGCACGGCGCTCCAGGACATCCGCTTCCTCGTCAACGAGCTCGTCGAGATCGCCGCGCGCGCGCTCTCGCCCGGCGTCAACGACCCGTTCACCGCCATCAACTGCCTCGACTGGCTGGGGAGCATGCTGAAGAACCTCGTCACGCGGGCCTTCCCCGAAACCACGCGCCACGACGCCGACGGCAACGTCCGCGTCGTCGCCGAGCCCACGACGTTCGCGGAGTTCACCGAGGCCATCTTCGACCAGCTCCGCCCCTACGTCGCCACCGACCGCAACGCGGCCATCCACGCCTTCCGCATCCTCGGCGAGGTCGGCGGCATGACCGGCCGCGAGGACCGGCTCCGGGCCCTCCGCGACGCCGCCGACCGCCTCCTCGACGCCTGCGAGACCTCGATCCCCCACGAGGCCGACCGCGCCCTGCTCCGCGAGCGCCACCGCATCGTGGCCCGCGTGCTCAGCCGCGTCGACGGCTACGAGACGTCGAGCTCGCGCTACGACTGGTTCGGCGGCACGGCGTAGCGGCGTGTAAACGTGTGGGAGTGTGGAGGTTTGGAGGGAATGTGAGGGGCGACGGCATGGCACGCCGACGATCTCGGTAGCTTTCCCGGTTCTGCTTGACTCGTCACTCGTCACTCGTCAACCCCCCCGATGCCCGACCGACCGACCGAAGGCTCCCCGAGCCCCCCCCGCTCCTCCGAACAGATCCGCCAGGGCTTCCTCGACTTCTTCCGCGAGAAAGAGCACGAGATCGTCCCCTCCGCCCCGCTCGTCCCCCGCGACGACCCGACGCTGCTCTTCATCAACGCGGGGATGAACCAGTTCAAGGACGTGTTCCTCGGCGAGGGAACGCGGCCCTACGACCGCGCCGCCGACACGCAGAAGTGCCTCCGCGTCTCCGGCAAGCACAACGACCTCGAAGAGGTGGGCGTCGACACGTACCACCACACGTTCTTCGAGATGCTCGGGAATTGGAGCTTCGGGGACTACTTCAAGCGCGAGGCGATCCGGTGGGCGTGGGAGCTGCTCGTCGACCGCTGGGGGCTCGACCCCGACCGGCTCTACGCCACCGTCCACGAGGGCGACGCCGCGCTCGGGCTGGAGGCAGACGAGGAGGCCGCCGGCCTGTGGAAGTCGGAGACGACGATCCCGCGCGACCACGTGCTCTACGGCGCCACCCGGGACAACTTCTGGATGATGGGCGACACCGGCCCCTGCGGCCCGTGCTCCGAGTTGCACTACGACATGCGCGCCGACAGCGAGCGCGCCGAGACACCGGGCGTCGAACTCGTCAACGCCGACCACCCCGAGGTCATCGAGATCTGGAACCTCGTGTTCATCCAGTACAACGCGGTGCTGGAGGATGGAGGAGAGAAGGTGGAGGATAGAGGGCGGACGACGGTGCTCAAGCCGTTGTCGGCGAAGCACGTCGATACGGGGATGGGATTCGAGCGGATCTGCGCCGTGCTCCAGGGCAAGTCCTCGACGTACGACACCGACCTCTTCGCCCCCCTCCTCCAAACCATCGCCGACCTCTCGCCGCGCGTCGAGATCGGCGGGTACGACACCATCGGCGGGCTGCCGGAGCCCGAGGCCGCCCGCATTCGCATCGCGATGCGCGTCGTCGCCGACCACGTCCGCACGCTCGCGTTTGCGATTGCGGACGGGGCGAGCCCGAGCAACACGGGGCGCGGCTACGTCATCCGTCGCATCCTCCGCCGCGCCGTCCGCTTCGGGTACCAATCGCTCGGCCTACGCGAGCCGTTCCTCTACAAGCTCGTCGCGCCGCTGCAAGAGAAGATGGGCGACGCGTTCCCCGAACTCCCCGAGCGGCAGGCCACCATCGAGCACACGATCCGCGCCGAGGAAGAGGGCTTCCTGCGGACGCTCGCGGATGGAATTGACATGTTCGACACGATTATTCCCCACGCGAAGCGACTAGCTCACGATGAAGAGCCGTCCGACTTGGCTGAGTCCCTGAGCGAAACGGTGCAGGTGTTTCACGACCTCGCAGCGTTCGGCCTGTTGGAGAAAGCATATTCCGGTGTGAAGGGTGAGAACCGTGATGCAGAAATTGCGAACAGGTTCGCCGAGGTGGCCCGCCGAGGCCAAGTGCCGGGAGAAATCGCCTTCCTTCTCCACGACACGTACGGCTTCCCCGGCGATCTCACAGCGCTGATGGCGCGCGAGGAAGGGCTAACCGTCGACGAGGCACGCTTCTCCGAGCTGATGGAGGAGCAGCGCGAGCGCGCCCGCGCCGCTGGCACCTTCGGTGTGGACCACAGCAAGGTCGGCGCGTGGGAAACCGTATCCGAGGGCGAGCACTCCGCCTTCGTCGGCTACGACACGACGGAGATCGAGGGCGCCCACGTTCGCCGCGTGCGCAGCTATGGCGAGGGCGAAAACGAAGTCCACGAGGTCGTGCTCGACCGGACGCCGTTCTACGCCGAGAGCGGCGGGCAGATCGGCGATACCGGTACCCTCGACGTCGGCGGCGACACGCTCCGCGTCACCGACACGCAGCGCGCCGACGACGGCAGCATCGTCCACACCGTCGACCGCCTGCCGTCGGACCCGACGGCGCCCGTCACGGCCTCGGTCACGGCGAGCACGCGGCGCGAGACGATGAAGCACCACACGGCGACGCACCTCTTGCACGCCGCCCTCCGCGAAACGCTCGGCGAGCACGTCCAGCAAAAAGGCTCGCTCGTCGCTGGGGATCGGCTGCGCTTCGACTTCTCGCACTTCGAGCGCGTCACCGACGACGAGCAGCGCCGCATCGAGCGCCGCGTCAACGAACTCATCCAGCAGAACATCGAGGGGTGCATCGAAACCGAAGTGCCGATCGCCGAAGCGAAGGAGCGCGGCGCCACCGCGCTCTTCGGCGAGAAGTACGGCGAGACGGTCCGCGTCGTCACGTTTGGCCCCGAGGTGTCGGTCGAGCTGTGCGGCGGGACGCACGTCGGCGCGACGGGCGAGATCGGCGTCTTCCGCATCACGAGCGAGGGCTCCGTCGCGAGCGGCGTCC
>CAYTJT010000022.1:0-21573 GCA_964438105.1 uncultured Rhodothermales bacterium
GGCGCCGCCGACGGCCGTCACCGTCACCCCGAGCGCGACGGTGGCCGCGAGCGGTCCGAGCGATACGAGCCGCCGGTGCCGCCGTACCCGCGCCGCGACGATCACGAGGCCGCCGCCGCCCGCGACCGTGACCCACGCCCAGAAGCCGGCGGCCGGAAAGAGGTGAGCCGCGAGGATGCCCGTCGCGAGGCAGCCCGCCGCCAGCAGGGCCGGGCGGGAGCGCCAATGGAGGGGACGGTCAGCTCGGAGCGGCACGGTAGGTAGCGAGCGCAGAGAGACGGTGGGTGCTCGCTAGACACGCCGCCGGCCAAGCCGTAACGAATCCCCGCCTTGTGTAGCTTGAGCGAATTGCCTCTCGGCGGCGGCACTAGCCGGGCGAAGCATCGTAGCATGGCTCCCCCCTCCGCCCCCACCCGTTGTTCTTTCGATCCCATGAGCAGTCGCCGCGAAGTCCGCGCCCGCGTCATGCAGGCGCTCTATGCCCACGAGCTGAGCGGTGACGAGGTCGCCCACGTCATCGAGCACCTGCTCAAGCCGAAGTTCGAAGGGACCGCCCTCCGCTTCGCCGAGCGGCTGTTCCTCGCCACGCTCGACCACCGGGACGAGGCCGACGAACTCATCGAGGCGCACGCCCGCAACTGGGAGCTCGGCCGCATCGCCGCGGTGGACCGGATGACCCTGCGGATGGCGATCACGGAGCTGCTCCACTTCGAGGACATCCCGCCGAAGGTCTCGATCAACGAGGCCATCGAGGTGGCGAAGGCCTACAGCACCGACCAGAGCGGGACGTTCCTCAACGGCATCCTCGACGCCGTCCTGGCGACGCTCCGGTCGGAGGGGCGGCTGCGGAAGTCGGGGCGCGGGCTGATCGACATCACCCCGCCCGCCGGGGCCGTGGACCGCGCCGAGTAGCGCTGCGATCTTGCTCCGTCGTTGACCTCGCTTGCCCCGTTATTCCGTTACTCCGAGTATGAGTCTCATCGCCATCGGTGACATCCACGGCTGCGCCCGCTCCCTCGACCTTTTGATCGAGCGGCTCGGCCCGACCGTGGACGACCACCTCGTCTTCGTCGGGGACTACACGGACCGGGGGCCGGACTCGAAAGGCGTGATCGACCGGCTGATCCGGATGGAGCAGGCGAGCGCCGACGAGACGGGGCCGCGCTGCTCGTTCCTCCGCGGCAACCACGACCAGATGATGCTCGACTACATCGAGCAGGGCGCGACCTCGCTGTGGCACATGAACGGGGGGCTGGAAACCCTCGCGAGCTACGAGAACGGCGAGCAGACGATCCCCACCGCGCATTACGAGTTCCTGAACCGGACGCGGCTCTACCTCGACACGTGGGACTTCTGCTTCGTCCACGCCGGGCTCAAGCCCTACTACCCCGTCGACTACAACCTCCGCCACGAGACGGCCGAGACGTTCCTCTGGACGCGCGAGCACCTCGCCGTCCTCGAGCGCGACTGGGAAAAGCCGGTCGTCTGCGGCCACACGCCGCAGCCCGCCCCGGTCAGCGAGCCGAACCTGATCTGCATCGACACGGGCTGCTGCTACGCCGAGCACCCGGAGTTCGGGAAGCTGACGGCCGTGATCCTGCCCGAGCGCGAGTTCGTGCAGGTGGACTACGTCGGGTAGCCTGTCGGTTCGTTTCCCGGCGAGGGGCGTCAGAGCCCGAGCAACAGGCCGGCGCGGAGGTGCGACGGCTGCGTCCCCAACTCGACGTAGACCACGCGCCGGGTGAACCGCACCGAGCCGCGCACGAACGGGTCGGTGAAGAGCCGGAACGAGCGGGCCTTGCTCGCCGCCGTCGTCTCGAAGAACGAAAAGAAGAAGCTCGGCCCGAAGCGGAAGCCGACGTCGAGGTCGTAGCGGCCGGGGTCGTAGTCGGCGAGGACCGTGAGCACGCGGAGCACGCGGACGCTCCCGCCGAGCCCCAGCCCCACGAGCAGCCGTCCCTCGTCGCCGATGATGCGCGGCTCGTAGTCCGCGTAGAGCGCGCCCTCGCGCGTGAACACGGTCGCCGCCGGCGTGACGAACCCGGCCTGGATCCCCACGCCCGGCGTTCCTGCGAGTCCGAGCTGCACGAACGGGAGCGTCGGCGTGGCGAACTGCGCCTCCGCGGAGGCGGCGCCGAGCGCGAGCAGGAGGACGAAGGCGAGGCGAGAGGGCATGGGGCGGCCCCGCCGCGGCGGGGCAGGCTGTCTGAGGAATGGTTGAAGATAGCGGCGGGCGGGATACGGGCAGGCATCGAGCCGTAGACTGCGGCATCCGATTGGGGATTTTGGATCGCGGATCTCGGATTTGACGCCGACATCTGCGGACATCTCCGAATCGTCAATCCGAAATCACACATCCTCAATCGAGATGGCTCTTCGCGTCGGCATCGTCGGCCTCCCCAACGTCGGCAAGTCCACCCTGTTCAACGCGCTCTCCGAGGCGGGTGCCGAGGCGGCCAACTACCCCTTCTGCACGATCGAGCCGAACGTCGGCGTCGTCGGCGTGCCGGACGAGCGGCTGGCGCGGCTCGGCGACCTCGCCGCGTCGAAGGAAGTCCTCCCGGCGACCATCGAGTTCGTCGACATCGCCGGGCTCGTGGCGGGCGCGTCGAAGGGCGAGGGGCTCGGCAACCAGTTCCTCGCGCACATCCGCGAGGTCGACGCCATCGCCCACGTCGTCCGCTGCTTCGAGGACCCGAACGTGGTGCACGTCGCGGCCTCCGTCGATCCGGCGCGCGACATCGAGGTGATCGAAACGGAGCTGCTGCTGAAAGACCTCGAAACGGTCGAGAAGCGGGTCGAGCGGGCGCAGAAGGGCGTCAAGATCGGCAACAAAGAGGCGAAGGCCGAGCTCGCCTTCGCCGAGCGGCTCCGCGCCCATGTCGAGGAAGGCAAGCCGGCGCGCACGCTCGAAACGAAAAACGAGGAGGAAGCGACGTGGCTCCGCGAGTCGTTCCTGCTCACGGCCAAGCCCGTGCTCTACGCCGCGAACGTCGCCGAGGGCGATCTGGCGTCGGGCAACGACCACGTCGAGCGGGTCCGCGAGATCGCTGAGGCGGAGGGCGCAGGCGTCGTCGTCGTCTCGGCCGAGTTCGAGGCGCAGCTCGCCGAGCTCGAAGAGGAGGAGCGGGTGGAGTTTCTGGCCGAGGCCGGGGAGTCGGAGCCCGGCCTGCACCGGCTGATCCGCGCCGCCTACGACCTCCTCGGGCTGATCACGTACTTCACGGCCGGTCCCAAAGAGTCGCGGGCGTGGACGATCGAGCGCGGTACGAAAGCGCCCCAGGCCGCCGGGGTCATCCACACCGACTTCGAGAAGGGCTTCATCCGCGCCGAGACGATCAAGTTCGCGGACTACGACCGGCTCGGCTCCGAAGCCGCCGCGCGCGAGGCCGGCGCGATGCGCAGCGAAGGCAAGGAATACGTCGTGGCCGACGGCGACGTGATGCTGTTCCGCTTCAACGTGTAGCGGCGGGCCGCCCGCCCATGCACATCGCCTACGCCACCGACAACGCCCTCCCCCGCTCTGCGACCGACGCGGAGCAACTCGTATCGACCGTGTCGGCACTCGGCGAAGTCGGCGTGACGGTCGATTTGCTGGTACCCGCGCACATGCGGCAGCCGACGCCAGACGCGGCGGCGATCGCGGCGTTCTACGAAGTCGAGCCGACGTTTTCCGTCACCGCGCTGCGTGGGGCGCTGCCGACGTTTCGCGGGCTCGAAAAGGTGGCGCACGGGCTCGCCGTCGCCCGGAGTGCAGAGGCCGCCGCGGCCGACGTGCTTTACACCCGCAACCTCCCGACGGTCCTCGCCGCGCTACGCCGGGGCGCGACGCCCGTCGTCTACGAGACGTACCGCCCGTGGCCGGACCAGCAGCCGCGCCGCGCCCCGCTCTTCCGGTGGATGTTCGAGCACCCCCGGTTCCTCGGCGCCGTGCTGCACTCGCGCCTCGCCGCCGACAGCTATCGCCGCATCGGCGCGCGCGATGAGCAACTGCTCGTGGTGCACAACGGCTACAACCCAAACCGGCTGGAGCCTGTGTTGACGCGCGAGACGGCGCGCGAACGAACCGGCCTCGCCCTCAGCCGTCCGACCGTCGTGTACGCCGGGCACGTCTCGCTCGACAAGGGGCTCGGCCTGGTGCTCGACCTCGCCGACGCGCTCCCCACCGTGCAGTTCGTGCTCGTCGGGTCGAAGGGCGAGGGGCCGGTGGAGGCGCGGGCCGCAGGGATAGAGAACGTGCGCATCGTGCCGTGGCAGCCGTTCTCAGCGACGGTGCCGTACCTCTACGCCGCCGACGTGCTCCTCATCCCGCCGACGCGCGGGCCGCTCGAAACCGTGGGCAACACCGTGCTGCCGATGAAGACGTTTCTGTACCAGGCCGCCGAGCGGGCGATCCTCGGTCCCGCCACGCCCGACGTGACGGAGGTTCTGAGGGACGGCCTCTCCGCCCGTCTCGTCCCCCCCGACGCGCCCGAGCGCTCCGCCGACGCGCTCCGCGACCTCCTCGCCGACGAGGCTCTCCGCGCCCGTCTCGCGGCGTCTGCGCGCGCCGAGGTGCAGACGTGGCAGGCCCGCGCCGAGCGCGTTCTCGCATTCGTGGAGCGCCGGCTCGGTGGAGCGGAGGGTAGCGCGTGAGCACGCCGTCCGAAGAGAACAGCCGGACGGCCCATCAGGCGGGCGTCCTCGCCGTCGGCAACGTCCTCGCGACGCTCGCCGAAGTCATCGCACCACTCATCATCGTGCGGCTGCTCGGCAAAACGGACGTGGGCATCCTGACGGCGCTCCTGCTCGTCAACACGACACTGACGATGGTGCTGACGGTGGGGTTGCCGGGGACGCTGGCCTTCCACCTCCCGGCCCGGCCCGCGCCGGAGCGCCGCGCGATCGTCGCGAAGATGGGGCGCCTCCTGCTCGGCCTCGGGTTCGCCGCCGCGCTCGTGCAGACGCTGATCGCCGGGCTGAGCTGGGCGGACGTGTTCGACACGGAGGTCCGGCTCTACTACCTCGTCGCGCTCGTCGGACTCCCGCTCGGCGACCTCCCGATGCGGATGCTCCCGAACATGCTCGTCGTCGAGGGGCACGAACGCGCGGCGGCGAGCACGTCGATCATCCGCTCGCTCGGGCTGAGTCTGGGGACGCTCGTCCCGCTCGCGCTCGGGGCGAGCGTGTGGACCGTGATGTGGGTGCTGAGCGGCGTCGGGCTGGTGTTCGGGCTGGTGACGGTCGCGTACTACCGGCTCGTCTACGGGGGTATCGAGCGCGGCACGACCGGGCTCACGGCGCGCGGCCTCGTCCACTTCGCCCTCCCGATCGGCGTGACCGAGCTGATCGGGAACCTCAACAAGCGGTTCGACCGGTTTCTGCTCATCCCGCTCGGGGCGATCGCGCTCGCCGAGTACAGCGCGGGAAGCTGGCAGGTCCCGATCGTGCCGAGCATTGCGGGGGCGGTCGGGGTCGCTTACGGCCCCCGCTTCGCCGAGCTCTTCAAGGCTGGGCGCCTCAGCGAGTCGGTCGATGTGTGGCGGGAGCAGGCGGCGAAGACCGCGCTCCTCGTCGTCCCGATCTCGCTCGTGTTCGTCGTCGCGGCGGAGGAGACCGTCACGCTCCTCTTTACGGCCGACTACATCGACGGGGCGAGCGTGCTGCGCTACTACGCGCTGATGACAGCCGGGCGAATCACGGCGTTCGGCACGATCCTCGTCGCGGCGGGCAAGCCGAAGTACGTGTTTTACTCGGCGCTCATCGCGTTTCTCTCGAACGTCGCCATCAGCGTCCCGCTCACGATCTGGATCGGCTTCAACGGACCGGCGCTCGGCACGCTCCTCGCCTTCGTCCCGATGGTCGGTGCGTACACATGGTTCATCGGCCGGGTATCGGGCGTGCCGTTCCGCGAGGTGTACCCGCTCGGCGCGTGGCTCCGCGTCGTGGCGACGGCGTTGCCGGCGGTGTCGGCCGCGCTCGTGTTCAAGTTCACGGTGGAGGCCTCGCCCCTCGTCGGCCTCGCCGCGCAGGCAGCGATCGTGCTCGTCGGGTTCGCCGCCGCCGGCACACTCACAGGGCTCATCACCCGCGACGACTGGCGCTTCCTCCGCCGCTACGTCCTCCTCCAACTCAGCCGCCGCTCGCCGTCTTCGCTCTGATGTCGCTCCGGCTACCTCGCGCCTACGGCTTCAGCGGCGGGCACGGATCGGAGTCTGCGACTTCGCCTATGAGATCGTGCCATGCCTGCGTCCAGCGCGCCCGGGTCCAGGTCTCGAAGAACGAAGGCCCGCGGTCGGCCGCCAGCGCCCGGAGCAGCGCGTCGCGTACGAGGTCCAGGTCGTCACGCTGCTGCCACGGCACGACCTCGTCGCCGTACTCCCGGTAGTTGCCGACGTCCGTGGTGACGAGCGGGAGCGCGGCGGCCTCCGCGTCGGCGACGCTGTACGAACCGCCTTCGGAGAGGGAGAGGCAGAGGTAGGCGTCGGCGTCGGCGTAGAACGCGGCGCGTTCGTCGTAGGTGAAGTCGAGGGGGCGGAGCTCCACCTCCGGCACCCGTTCGCGCAGCGCCGGGATGAGCGTCTCGCCCTTGTTGAACGTCCGCCAATCGCCGATGACGACGGGGCGCTCCGGCCGCCGCCGCGACCGGGGGATCGGCTCCACCCAACTGGGGATGACGCGGGCCTTGGGGACGTCGTAGTGGCGCGCGAACTCCTCGGCGGTCCAGGCGGCGAGCGCCACGTACCAGCGGTTGGGGCGGCGGTACATCGCCCGTTGCGCGCGGCACATCGCTCGCGGGCCGCGCCGGTGCCACTGCGGGTCCCGATCCCAGTGGGTCTGCGCGCAACCGTGGTGGACGACGATGGTGCGGAGCGCGTCGGGGACGAGAAGCGACGTCTCGTTGCCGGTGACGACGACGGTGTCGGGCCGGCGCCTCGCCATCGTCCAGAGCGCCCACCGGTTCCGCCAGCTCGTGTTGAGGCTGATGAGGCCGGGGATCGCCTTCCTCAACTCCCAGTCGAACCGGGCCACGCCGGTCCAGCCGCCGTCTTCGAAGCGCTTGGGGACGAGGCTGACGACGGGAGGTCGGTCGTGCACGGGCGGGGGGACTTTTTGCACGAAGTTACCCTCCATCGCCCCCTCGTCCCCCGCTGCGGGGTCATCTTGGGTCATTCTTCTACCCGCCCCCCTCGCCGTGAACGTCCTCGTCTGGGCTACGACTTTCGGTGCCGACCTCTGGAGCTTCACGCGCTGGCTCGACGCGCGCGACGACTGCCGGGTGAAGGTGGTCCTCGACGACCCGGCGACGTTCCGGCGCGAGGGCGCGGCCCAGCTCTTCCCGCTCCGCCGCACCGACCTCGTCACGCGCCGCCCGTGGCACCGGCTCGTCGGCGTGCCGGGGTTCCGGCCGGACGTGACGGTGATGGACAACCGGCTGCCGCTGCGCGCTCCCTCGCCCGCCGGACTGATGCTGTGGCACGGCTTCGGCTGGCGCGGCCCGAACGCGGCCGACACCGACTTCGCGTGGCTCCACCGCGCCATCCGCCAGGCCTTCGGCGACGCCCGCGTGCCGAACCCGCGCTTCCGCTGGCAGACGTTCGGCCCGTGGGACTTCGATCACCGAACCGAGGTGAGCGGCATCCACCCCGACAACTGCCGGCTCATCGGCGCCGTTAGCCACGACGACCTCCGCGTCCCGCTCGACCGCGCCCGCGCGCAGCCGTTCTACCCGTTCGACGTCGTGAACCGGAAGACGGTGCTGATCGCGCCGACGTGGCACTACGGCGAGGTTTTCGCCCACTGGGGCACCGACGCCGACCTTTTCGACCGGCTCCTCGCTCACCTCCACCGCCGCGACGCCAACGTCATCCTCCGCCTCCACGACTCGTTCCGGTTCCCAGCGTCGTACCGCCGGTTTCTCCACGACCTCGCTCGGCGCTATGGGGTCCTGCTGAAGTTCAAGGACCACCACCCCGACAACTTCCTCGACCTGCAGGTCGCCGACGTGCTCGTGACCAACTTCTCGTCGATCGCGAATCTGTTCTACGCCACGCTCCGCCCGACCGTGCACGTCTACCCCGTCCGCAGCGCCGACGAGGCGTTCATGGACCGGCAGTACACCGTGTTCGGCGTGCGCGAGAAAGAGGTCGAGTCGGCGCGGTTCGTCTGGAAGCTGCCGCCGGAGGAGAATGGCGGCCTGCTCGCCCACGATTTCGACGAGATGATAGCCCACGTCGACCGGGGACTGGACGAGCCGGACTGTTGCCGCGACCGCGCGCAAGCGTTTCTCGACCGGCACATGCTCGGGGCTGACGGTGGCAACGCCGAGCGGGCGTGGGCCGTCGTGCGGGAGGTCGTCGCGTCTGCGAAGGCTGCGCGGTGACGGCGTGAGGATGGGCTGAATTACGCCGCTACGGGGGGGCGAGTCCGGCCAAGCCTGTATATTTGCTCGGTTGTACTGTCCCGATGTCTCCCCCGACCCCACCCGTTTTGAAGGCTCCCATCCCCGCCCACGACGGCAAGCTCCTCGTCCTCCTGCCCGGCATGGGCGCCGTCGCCACCACGTTCGTCGCCGGTGTCGAAGCCGTGCGGCGCGGCACCGCGCTCCCGGTTGGCTCGCTCTCGCAGATGCAGACGATCCGGCTCGGCAAGCGCTCCGAGAACCGCAACCCCCTCGTCCGCGATTTCCTCCCGCTCGCGCCGCTCGACGACCTCGTGTTCGCCGGGTGGGATCCGATCCCCGACGACATGTACGACGCGGCCGTCCGCGCTGGCGTCCTTCAGGATCGCGATCTCGAAGCGATGGCGGACTTCCTCCACGGTATCGAGCCCCTCGCCGCCGCCTTCGATCAGGAGTACGTCAAGCGCCTCGACGGCACGCATGTCAAAGTGGGCGAGACGAAGTGGGACCTCGCGCAGCAACTCCGCGAAGACATCCGCGCGAAGAAAGCAGAGACCGGCGCCGAGCGCGCCGTGATGGTCTGGTGCGGCTCGACGGAGGTCTACCTCTCCCCTTCGCCCTGCCATATGAGCGTCGAGGCCTTCGAGCAGGGCATGAAGGAGAACGACAAGGCGATCGCGCCGAGCCAACTCTACGCCTACGCCGCGATCATGGAGGGCGTCCCCTACGCGAACGGCGCCCCGAATCTCTCGGCTGACTTCCCCGCGCTCGAAGCCCTCGCGGAAGAGCGCGGCGTCCCGCTCGCGGGCAAGGATTTCAAGACCGGGCAGACGATGATGAAGACGATCCTCGCGCCCGGCTTCAAAGCCCGGATGCTCGGCCTGCGCGGGTGGTTCTCGACGAATATCCTCGGCAACCGCGACGGCGAAGTGCTCGACGACGCGGACTCGTTCCGCGCCAAAGAGGTCACGAAGTCCGGCGTGCTCGACACCATCTTCCAGCCCGAGACCTACCCCGATCTCTACGGCGACCTCTACCACAAAATCCGGATCAACTACTACCCCCCACACGGCGACGCCAAAGAGGGCTGGGACAACATCGATCTCTTCGGCTGGCTCGGCTACTCGATGCAGGTGAAGGTTAACTTCCTCTGCCGCGATTCCATCCTCGCCGCGCCGATCGTGCTCGACCTCGCGCTCTTCCTCGACCTCGCGTCGCGGGCCGGACGTTCGGGCATTCAGGAGTGGCTCTCGTTCTACTTCAAGAGCCCCCACACGCCGTCCGGTCACGTGCAGGAGCACGACCTCTTTATCCAGCATTTCCGGCTCAAAAACACGCTTCGTGTGATGGGCGGCGAGGAGCCGGTGACGCATCTCTCCGAGCACTTCGAGACGCACGCCGAGACGGAGGAAGTGGAGTGAGCCACGCGCGCACCGGGGTCGTGCTCGCCGCAGGGTTCGGGTCTCGGCTCGAAGGCGTTTCCGACGATACCGCGCTGAAGCCCCTAACGCCCGTCGCGGGCGTGCCGCTCGTCCAGCGCACGCTCCGCAGTCTGGAGGTCGCCGGGTGCGAACGGGTCGTCGTGGTGCTCGGGCACGGGGCCGCTGCTGTGCGCGCCGCCGCTGAGTCGGTCCACGCCGGCGACGCGGATCTCCGCTTCGTCGTGAACGATCAATACGACCTCGCGAACGGCGTCTCGGTCCTCGCCGCGCGCGACGAGATCGACGGCCCGTTCCTGCTGACGATGGCCGACCACGTCTTCAGCGATGACGTGATGCGCCTAGCCGGGACCCACACGCCGCCGTCCGAGGGCGCAACGCTGCTCGTGGACTACGACGTCGACGGCGTGTTCGACCTCGACGATGCGACGAAAGTGCAGGAAGAGGACGGCCGCATCGCCTCCATCGGCAAGCAGATCGCCGAGTACAACTGCATCGACACGGGGCTCTTCGTCTGCACCCCTGCGCTGTTCGACGCGCTTGCCGACGTGTTCGGTGCACGCGGCGACGCGTCGCTCTCAGACGGCGTGCAGCGCCTCGCGGCGGCAGGCCGGATGACGGTGCGCTCCATCGACGGTGGTTTCTGGCAGGACGTGGACACCCCGGCGATGCTCGCCGAAGCCGAGCGTCGGTTGTCCGAACGGCAGCAACTTACTTGACGAGAAAGTAGTCGTAAGCGATGCGGCCGCGCTGGTTCGTGGTCCCCCATCCGCGGAACACCACCACCTCCCCGCCGATGTAGCGCTTCACGATGGCCTTTTGGATGCTGCCGAGTTCGTCCAGCGCCGAAAAGGATTGCTGGTCGCGGTCGCGGTTGAGAATCGTCTGCCCCCCATCGCCGTACTCCACCAAGAGCTGCTTCGGCACGTCGACGCCGAGCCCCGGCCGAGCGGAGACGACGCGGACCGCGTCGGGTTTGCGGAGCCGGAAGCCGCCCTGCTCGCGCACGGCGGCGAGCCCGACGATCCGGTCCTCGTAACGCGAAGACGGCGCGATGAAGTAGCCGACCTCCGGGGTCCCGTCGTGCTGGACGTAGCGGAACGCACTGCGGACGAGCTTCGTGGCGAAGTCGCTCTGGAACGTGTGGTCCATGTAGGCCGTCCCGCTCACCTGCTTTTCGACGCCGTCGATCGACACGGTGCCGCGCACGCGGGCGTACGGGATGTGGATGAACATGCCGACCTGCTGATCGCCGAGGTGGAACACGCCGTCGCCCCACGTCAGCCCCGACGCGATGTCGGAGAAGCGGAGGTCCACTTCGTACTCGACGCCGTTCTTACCGGCTTTGAAATAGACGCGGTGGCGTTGAGGGAGCGCACCCTCGAAGAAAATATTTGGGTGGACCTGCAGCCGGTTCGTGCTCTGGTCGAAGATGAGATCGTCGGCGCCGTACTGCTTCGGGGCGCGGTACGTCCGGCCGTCGAAGCCGGAGATCGAGAACTCGGCGCCGGAGACCGGAGCCATCACGCTGCCGAGGTTCGCCCTCGACAGGCTCATCGTCGCCTGCATCCCGTCGTTGAGGAGGAAGGTGTACGACCACACTTCGTTGTACGCGCTCCCCACCGCTCGGTGCGGGCGGAGGTCGCCGGCCGTCGTGGTGCGGGACTCTCCGGTCGGGACCTCGACGCGCTCATCCTGCGCTATTTCCGATGCTAACGTGGTATGGCTCAGTGTAAAAAAGCAAATCAGCAGGATAGCATTTCGGGCTATGTGGCTGTTAATAGATGTCATGAGCATTAGACTTCATAAAATGTTAACACGAATGGTCCTCGCAGGTCTCGCTGGCGCTCCAAAATTCAGGCCGTCGGCGCGGTGCGGTCTTCGTCGTTCGCCGTATCTCGGTCTTCTATCCATTGCAACAGCGCCGGGAGGAAAAACAGGGCCGCGAGCAGCGTCGTTCCGATGCCGATGAGCGCGAGCAGCCCGATCGAGCGGAGGCCGGGGTGGAACGAGAGCAGGAGGCCGGAGAATCCGATCATCGTGGTGAGGGCGCCCATCGTTACATGCTCGCCCGTCGAGCGGAGCACGGCGCGGAGCGAGCCGGGGCCCGCCTCGCGGTAGCGATGGACGAGGTGCACCCCGCAGTCATTCCCGATGCCGAGCACGGCAGGCAGCACGACGAGGTTGTAAAACGTTAGCGAGACGCCGGTTAGTACCATCAGTCCGAGCATCCACAGGATGCCGACGACGAGCGGGAGGAGCGCGAGCCCGGCCCACTTCACGGAGCGAAAGACAAAGAGCATGAGCGCGGCGATCAGTGCAAACGTCAGGCCAACCATCAGCGGCGACTCCGCCATCATGAGCCGCAGCATCTCGGCGGCGACGATCGAGGTGGAGCCGGCATACAACGTCTCGCCGTCGACCTCCACTTCGCCCACAACGTCGGCGAACGCCATCGAGCGGCGGGCGTCGGACAGGCTCGCCGAGGGGTAGACGATGACGAAGTTGCCGACCTCGCCGGACTTCGACGTGAAGGGCTGTTTGATCTCCTCCGGCACGTCGGCGAGCGCGATCGGGGCGGTCGGGCTGGCGGCGCGGCGGACGCGGTCGATCTGCCCCGTCGTGTCCTCGCGCAGGAACGGATCGTCGGCGAGCGCGCGGAGGTCGGCGAGGCGGTCGAGCCTGGCTCGGGCGGCCTCGGGCGTCGTCGGGAAGCGCTCCGGCAGGCTCTCAACGGCGAGGATGAGGGTGTCGGTCTCCTGCCGCCGCCGCAACTCGGCGACGAGCGGCTCGACGTCGTCGGCATCGTCCACGATCAGATACGCCGGATTCCGGCGGTTGCTGCTCGGGTAGGCCGGGGAGACGCGAGCGGCGCGGTCGTAGTACGCGCGGTACTCGGGTTCGAGCGCGCCGAAGTCGTACTCGAACCGCTCGTTCGGAAGCGCGATGAGCGAGAGCACGACGGCGACGGCGCTGAGGGCGAGGATCGGCCGGACGGCGGGGAACGGCTTGCCGCTCGCGGCGAACGCGGGCGCGTCGTCGTGCGCTTCGAGCCGCAGCAACCCAACCCATTCGGCGATCGTGAGCAGGGCCGGCAGCACGACGAGCATCGCCACGAGCGCGAACAGAATCCCCATCCCGCCGATAAACCCGAACTCGCTGAACCCCCGGAAGTCGGCGATCGTGAGGGCGAAGAGGGCGACGGAGGTGGTGACGGCGCTGACGGCGACGGCCATCCCGGTCGAGACGAACGTCTCTTCGACGGCATCGGCCACGCCGCGCCCGCGCCCGCGCTCCTCGGTGTAGCGCGCGTAGAAGTGGAGGCCGTAGTCGATCCCGAGCCCGAAGAGGACGAGCGCGAGCGTCGAGGTCATGAGGTTCAGCGCGCCGAAGACGGCGCCCGCCAGCCCGAGCGTCCACGCCAGGCTCATCACGAGCGGCACGCCGATCAGCAGGGCCGTGACGGGCAGCCGGGCGAGCTCGCTGAGGACGACGCGCCGTGAGCGCCCGCGCACCTGCAACGCTTTGTAGAAAAAGTAGAGCACGACGAACAGGAGGACGGCCGTCGCGCCCGCGCCGAAGCTGCTCTGCACGTCGCTCGTGATCGCCTCGATCTCGACCTTCTGCCGGAGCAGGCGGCCCGCCGTCGTGACCTCCATCGCGGGGTGGAACCGCGCGGGCTGCATCGCCGCGACGAGCGAGTCGAGCTGGCGGTACGTCCGGTCGATAAATCCGATGTTGCTCTGCGCGCCGCTCGGGAAGAGGCGGAGGGCGAGGATCGTCGAGTCGGGCGAGACGGCGTATTCGGAGACCTGCACCCGCCCGAGCGCGTCTTCGAGGTTTTCGGTGTCGGCCTCGTCTTCGTCGTCGAGCCCGAGGTCGTCGTCGAGGTCGACGAAGAACGGGTTCGCCGCGAGCCGCGCTTCTTCGGCGGTGTCTTCGAGCAGGGCTTCGAGCTGGTCGAGCTCTTCGTCGGAGGCGAAGTAGAGCGCGTTGTTGGCGAGGAACGTCGTATCGCGCTGAAACTCGACGTCGGTGAAGACGGGCTCGCCGTTGGGCTGCCGGAGGCCGAGGGCGCGCGGGATCAGCGCTTCGGCGAACGCCTTGTTGGCCTCGAACGACGGGCTCTCGATGCCGACGTCGACGGGCGTCTCGCCGCCGACGGTGTCGCGCAGCCGCTCCAGCGCCTGCACGCTCGGGTAGTCGGAAGGCAGTAGGTTCGCGAGGTCGGTGTCGATCGAGAGGCGGAGGGCGGAGAGCAGCCCGAGGACGGTTAGCACCGCCGCGAGGGCGATCACGACGAGGGGGTGCCGTACGACCGAGCGGACGAACGGGCGGAGGGCGTTGAAGAAGCGTTCCACGTGAGCGGGGTGGGGTGAGAGGTCGCGCTGCCTGAGCCGACGCCCGAGCGCACGGGGTCACATGAAACGTCGGCGAACGATGGCTGTACGTGCGGTGCGGCGCCACGGATTCCCCGGCCGGGCGCGTACCCTGCAACCGCGGCCCCCGAAGGTGGGTACATCGCCCCCCGACCCACCGACACTCTCTCCCGATGCAATCCACTGCCCAGACCGCCCCTCCCGCGCCGCCGCCCACGAACGGGCGCGCTTCGGACCACCCGGTGATCCTGTTCGACGGCGTCTGCAACCTCTGCAACGCGGCCGTTAACTTCATCATCGACCGCGACCCCGACGCCGCGTTCCGCTTCGCCCCGCTGCAATCGGAGGTCGGGAAGCGGATGCTGGCGGCGTGCGGGCTGGAAGGCGAGGACACCGTCGTGCTCGTCACAGACGGCCGGTGCTGGACCCGCTCGACGGCGGCGCTGAAGATCGCGCAGCGCCTCGACGGCGGGTGGCCGCTCCTCGCGGCGTTTCTGGCTGTGCCGCGTCCGATTCGCGACGCGGTGTATCGGTTCATCTCGCACAACCGCTTTCGGTGGTTCGGTCGGCGCGAGGCCTGCCGGATGCCGACGCCCGGCCTCAAGTCCCGCTTTCTCGCCTACGACGCGCCCGGCGCGTAACCCCTCATCCGCCCGCTTTATGCCCCAGCACACCTACGAGTCCATCCAGGTCGGCGACACGTTCGAGTGGAGCCGCTCGATCTCCGCCGCCGACGTGCGCGCCTTCGCCGACGTCTCCGGCGACGACAACCCGCTCCACCTCGACGCCGAGTACGCCGCGACGACGCCGTTCAAACAACCCATCGTCCACGGCGCGTTCCTGCTCGGCATCGTCTCCAAGGTGCTCGGCCGCGACTATCCGGGGCACGGCAGCGTGGCCGTCTCGCTCTCGGCCAAGTTTCTCCGCCCCGTGCCCGTCGGCAGCTCGGTGCGGTTTGAGGTTAAGGTGGCCGAGAAGATCGAGCGGCACGGGCACGTCCGCGCGAAGGTCTACGCCTACAACGAGGCGGGCAAGATGGCGCTCGGCGGCGAGGCGGTTATCATTCCTCCTTCGGAAGAATGAGGTGTGGACGCGGGGACGCGTGAAGGTGTGGAAGATCTCCTACCTCCACACGCCCACACATACTCAATCCTCCGGCAGCTTCAGCATCGTGCCGGCCGAAATCGTCTCGCCCAGCTGCACATTGTTCATAATCGCGAGGCCCTCCTCGTTCATCCCGATCGGCATCGGGCGACCTTGGAGGAACTGGCGGAACGGCGCCGTCCGCGACGCCTCGATGACCTCCATCCGGATCGGCTGGCGGTTGAGGATGCTCGCGTTCGTCAGCCGGTCGAAGCTGAGGAACGTCGAGGCGAAGTTGTCGCGGTAGCGCGTGAAGTTGCTCGCGGCGGTGAGCCCGGTCAGGCTATAGACGTTGCCGTCGTATTCGATGAAGTACGCTGCGATCGCGAGTTCACCCTGTTGGGTGTTCGCCGTGCCAGAGACCGCGTAAGCGCTGAGGCCGTTGACGCGCGTAGCCTCTTGGTCAGCGAGGTTGAAGCCCTCCTGCGCGGCAAAGGCGCGGGCGGCGGCTTCGGGCGAGGCCTGTTCGCGCGCGAACGTGAACTCGAGGATGGCCTGCCCGTTCGGCTCGGCCATCTGCACGGCGGCGGCGCCGTTCGACGTATTCCACCCGCGCGGGACGTCGAAGCGGAAGCGGAGGTCGGGGTGGTAGAACGTGGAGCTCTCGACGAAGCCCTGCCGCGGGTTGTCGCCGAGCACGAGGCTCTCGACGCGGTTGAGGTACTGCGCCTGGTTGACTTGGGTGCCGGTGTCGTACTGCGCGGCGAGTTCGGGGATCGTCACGGCCCGCTCGGCGGGGTCCGGGTGCGTGGAGAGGAACGGCTGGATGCCGCCGCCGCCCTGCGCGCTGATCCGCTCGAGCGCGGTGAAGAACGCGGCGGCCGTCGACGCCTCGTAGCCGGCGTACTCGGCATACGCGACGCCCGCGAGGTCGGCCTCGCGCTCGGCGTCGCGGCTGTACTTGAGGAAGAGGAGCTGCACGCCGGTGCCGCCGTATTGCAGGATTCCTTGAGTGACTCGGTCGCCAGCGCCAATGACATCGCTGAGCACGGCCGCGCCGATCAGCCCGAGCTGGCCGGTCTGGGCGGAGTACGCCTGCCGCGAGGCGTGGCGCGCGAGGACGTGCCCGATCTCGTGCCCGAGCACGACGGCGAGCTGGGCCTCGTTGTCGAGGTGCGCCAGGAGGCCGCGCGTGACGTAGATGTAGCCGCCGGGCAGCGCCATCGCGTTCGGTACGGGCGAGTCGAGCACGGCGAAGCTGAACGGCGTGTTGCGGACCTCGGCGGGCGTCGTGGGCTCGCTGTACGCGCTGACCTGCAGCACCTCCTGGCCGAGCTGCTCGACGTAGGCCTGCAACGCGTCGTCGTCGTACACCCCGAACGCGGCGCGGATCTGCGGGTCGGCGTCGCGGCCGAGCTGCACCTCCTCCTGCCAGGAGTAGGCGCCGCGCTCGGTCTCTCCGGTGACGAGGTTGGTGGTCTGGGTGCCGCACCCGGCCAGGCCGAGCGGGCTCAGGATCAGGACGGCTACGAGCGCGAACGCGCGGAAGGGAGCTTGCATGGCTGCACAGTAGAGGTAGAGGGGAGAAAGGCGGGGCGACGGCTCACACCGACGACTCGGTCGCCTCCGTCACCGTACCGTGTACGACGAAGAGCGCGCGGTGCTCCGGCGACTCGAAATCGACCGTGCCCTCGAACGGCTCGCGGCGGGCCGCCGTGACGAGGCTCTGCCCCACCGCGTCGGATTGGAGCAGGCGGAGGAAGACGGCCGAGCGCTGCGGGTCGAGGTCGCCGAAGAGGTCGTCGAGCAGGAGGAGCGGCGTCTCGTCGAGCCGGTCGCGGAGGAAGTAATACTTGGCTAGTTTGAGCGCGAGGCTAAACGTGCGGTGCTGGCCCTGCGAGGCGTAGGGGCGGACCTCGAAATCGCCGAGGCGGAAGACGAGCTCGTCGCGGTGCGGGCCGGCGAGCGTGCGCCCGCGCTCGCGCTCGCTGCGGGCGAGGCGGCGGAGGCGCGCCCGGTAGGCCTCGGCGAGGTCGTCCGCCGTCATCCCCGCTTCCAGCTCGACGGCGGTCTGATACTCGATGCTCGGCTCCTCCCCCACGGCCTCCATGTGCCCGTAGGCCTCGGCGAGGAACGTGTCGAACTCGGCGATGAACCGCTGCCGCCGCTCCATCAACCGAGCGCCGAGCCCGATCAGCTCCTCGTCCCACGCCTGCAGCGCGGCCGGGTCGGCGGGCGCGCGCGCGCGCTTCTGCGAGAGGAGGAGCGCGTTCCGCTGCTTCAGCGCGCGGCGGTACTTCAGCAGGTCGTCGAGGTAGACCGGCTGCGACTGGCTGAGCGTGTTGTCGAGAAAGCGGCGGCGCTCGTCGGGGCCGCCGCCGGTGAGCGCCGCATCCGCCGGAGAGACGACGACGACGGGCAGCATCCCGACGACCTCGGAGAGCCGGTCGAGCGGCGACTTGTTGACGAAGATCCGCTTGCCCTCGTCGGGCACGTAGACCAGCCGCACGGCGAGGTGCGGCCGCTGCTCGCCCTCGAACTCGCCCTCGGCCTCGAAGAACGGGCAGCCCTGCCGGAGGGCGTGCGCGTCGCTCGCGGTGAGGAAGCTCTTGCTGAGGCAGAGGTAGTGGATCGCCTCCAGTATGTTCGTCTTCCCCGTCCCGTTCGCGCCGTAGAGGAGGTTGACGCCGGGCGCGAACGCTACCTCCGTCTCGGCGTGAGCGCGGAACGAGAGCAGACGGAGGGAGCGGAGGCGCATGAGGCGGGGCGGATCGGGGCGGCGGACCGTGTGATACCGCCGCTCTGGGGCGGGGTTCGGCCGGAGCCGTGAGGGATCGGCAAAGGTCTTGAGATACGGCTTGACGTTTCGTTCCCGCCGAGCCATCTTGCACTTACCTCCTGCTACCCTCCTCGCTGCGCCCCCCACCGATGCGCCGCTTCGTCCTCGCTCTGTCCCTCGCCCTCTTCGCGCTTCCGACTCACGCCCAACCGGACTGTGCCGCGCTGTTCGAGCGCGCGCAGGAAGCCCTCGAGACGTTCGATCCCCGCGCGGCGGATTCGCTGGCGGCGACGGCGACGCGCGGAGCGTTGCAGCGGGCACGCGCCTGCTACGCCGCGCAGCCGGCGCTCGACACCACGGCGGCGAACAACTTCGCCCGGACGTTCGGGCGCGAGGTGCAGGTGCTCTGGGAGACCCGCCGCCCCGAAGCCGCCACGGCGCTCACCGAGGACTTCCTGAGCGGCCCCCACCTCCGCGCCGACTCCGCCGGCGTCCGCTATCTCCTCGAATGGCGCGCGTTCATGCTCGATCAGCAGGACGAGGTGGAGGCCGCCGCGCAGACGCGCGTCCAGCTCCTCGACTACATGCCGTCCGCCTCTCCGGCCGTCCGCACCCGGATCTGGATGGACCTGGGCTCTAACTATAGCCGGCTGGGGTGGTGGGACGACGCGCTCGCGATCTACCAGTCGGTGCAGGAGGAACTGGGGGATCAGCTCGAGCTGGAGCCTGCCTTGCGGGCCGGGCTCGCCCGCGCGCTCACGAAGGAAGCCGAGGTCCGGCTGTATCAGAGCCACATCGCGGGCAACGTCTCCCGCAGCCTCGAAGCGGCGCGCCAGGCCGTCCGACTGATGGAGCGGGGCGACTCGCCGCGCGAGCAGCACCGCCTCGTGTTTTCACTGCTGGGCCTCCTCGAAGCGCTACGCATCGACGGGCAGTACGAGGCGGCCCTCGACGTCGGGCGCCGCGCGACGGAACTGGCCGGGCAGCTCGAACGGCCCGCCCCCGGAGCGGAAGCGCTGGGGTGGGAGCTGACGGGTCGTGTGCTGCTCCATCTCGACCGCTTCGGCGAAGCCAGGACCGCGTTCGAGCAAGCTCTCGCCGTGATGGAGGGCAGCGGCGTCCGTACCTCGCAGCTCGAAGCCCTCGACGGGATCGCGCTCGCGGCGATGCGGGCCGGGGAGTACCCCCTCGCCGACTCCCTCGTCGAGCGCACGCTCCACCTCGTCGAGGCCGAGCGTGCGTCTGCGAGCACGGCGGCCGAGCAGGGGCGCTCGGCGTTCTGGTATCCCTACTACATGACCCGCGTCAGCCTGCTGCTCCTCGAGAACCGCGACGCAGAGGCGTTCCTCGCCCTCGATCAGGCCCGGGCCCGCGTGCTCCGCGACCTCCGCCGCCGCCGCGCCGACCAGCTCTCCCCCGACGCGCAGCGGCTCTCCGATAGCCTCGCGACGGCCCTCGGCGAACTCCACACCCGGCTCACCGCTTCCGACCTCCCCCGCGCCGACCGGCTTCGGCTCCGCAGACGTGTAAACGAGCTCGAACTGGCGCGTGCAGCGCTCTACGATGCCAGCGCGGACCTGCAAGGCGTGACGCTGCCGCGCCTGCAGGCCGCCCTCGCCGAGCGCGAGCAGGTGCTCGTCAGCTACCACCTCGGCGAGCCCGCTTACGCCTTCGTGCTCCGCCCCGACACGCTCGTGGCGGTCCCGCTCGACGCGACGCTCGACGGCAACCGAGTTCGGGCGTTGATGGAGGCGGTGAGCCCGCAGTGGAGCCGCGCCGATGGGCCGATCTCGATAGCCAACGCCTCGTTCGAACTCGCACCTCTGAAGACGCTGTACGACCTGCTCTTCGCGCCGGTCGCCCCGCATATCCCCGACGGTGCCTCGCTCGTCGTCGTGCCCGAGGGGCCGCTCGCGAACCTCCCCTTTGGTCTGCTCGTCGAGGCCAACCCCGGCCGGTTTCAGTTCGCCGACGCGCCGTATCTGCTGCGCCGTCACCCGATCTCGACGGAGCTGGCGGCGGCCCTGCTGCTCGACGCGCCGCTCGCCCCGGCCTCCCGCCTCGTCGCGTTCGGGCGGAGCGAGTTCGGCGGGGGCGCGGCGGGAGACTCCCTCCGCCTCGCCCGGGAGGATGAGGCGCTGCCCGACCTGCCGAGCGTCGTTCGGGAGATGGAGAGCCTCGCCGAGCGGTTCCCCTCGGCGCACGTCGCCCTCGACGGTGCGGCCACGGAGTCCAGCTTTTACCAACTCGCTGGCGATGCGCGGCTGCTCCACCTCGCATCCCATGCCCTCGTCGCCGACGCCGAGCCGCTGAGCAGCTATGTCCAGCTGACTCCCGACCCGGACGGGACGGAGGATGGTCGCCTCCACCTCTACGAGTTGATGAACCGGCCGCTCTCCGCCGCGCTCGTGGTGCTGAGCGGGTGCCGGACGGCGCGCGGGCGGGACCTCAGCGGCGAGGGCACGCTCGGGCTCCACTACGCCGTCCGCGCCGCCGGGGCCGAGAGCAGCCTCGGCACGCTGTGGCGCGTGGACGACGCCGCGACGGTCGAACTGATGGACCGCTTCTACGACCACCTCGCTCGGGGTGCGCGGAAGGACGTCGCGCTCCAGCGCGCACAGGTCGAGTATCTTGACCATAACGACGGCTTCCGCGCCAGTCCGTTCTTCTGGGCCGCGCCCGTGCTCTACGGCGATCCCCGCCCCGTGCCCCTCCCCTCCGCCCCGTCTTCGTGGTGGTGGATCGTGGGCGGCGGCCTCCTGCTCCTCGCGTTTCTGGTGCCGTTTGCTCGCCGCCGCTTCGCCTCTCCCTGACGCCCCTCCATGGCCGAGTCCGACCTGTTCCGCGAATTGCAGTCCCTCACGACCGAGAAGCGGAATCCCCGCTCGATGCGGATCGACGCGGCCTCGACCGAGGAGATCCTCCGCATCATCAACGATGAGGACGCGCGCGTCGTCCCCGCTGTCCGCGATGAGTTGCCGTACATCGCCGAAGCTGTCGAACTCGTCGTCGAGGCGTTCCGTAGCGGCGGGCGGCTGATCTACGCCGGGGCCGGCACGAGCGGGCGCCTCGGGGTGCTCGACGCCGCCGAGTGCCCGCCGACGTTCGGCTCGCCGCCCGACCTCGTGCAGGGACTGATCGCGGGTGGCAAGGCGGCGATGTTCGTCGCGCAAGAAGGTGCCGAAGATCACGAATCGAACGGTCGCGAGGCGCTCGAAAGCCTGCCCCGTTCCGACGGGGAACTCGGCGTCACGCCGAAGGATGTGGTGTGCGGGATCGCCGCGAGCCGCCGGACGCCGTTTGTCGTCGGCGCGGTGAAGTACGCCCGCGAGGTCGGCTGCAAGACGCTCTTCGTCACGTGCAACCCCCGCGATCAGTTCGACCTCCACGAGCACGTGGACGTGGCGATCTGCGCGGCCGTCGGCCCCGAAGTCATCATGGGCTCGACGCGGATGAAAAGCGGGACGGCGCAGAAGCTCGTGCTCAACATGATCACGACGGCGGCGTTCGTGC
>CAYTJT010000023.1:0-21293 GCA_964438105.1 uncultured Rhodothermales bacterium
CGTAGATCTGCGTGTGGTGCGGGCAGTTCATCGGCTTGAGGAGGTAGCCCTCGCGCTCGTCCTCCACCATAGCCGCGTTCGCGTCCTCCGGCCGGTCCTCGGCCGCGTCGCCGGCGGCGCGCTCGAACATCGGCGGGAACTGGCTCTCGGCGTAGTACGGGTAGTGCCCGCTGATTTTGTAGAGTTCGAGGCGGCCGATGTGCGGGGTGATGACGGGCTCGTAGCCGCGGCGGAGCTGCTCCTCCTTGAGGAAGTCGACGAGCGTCTCGCGCAGCGTCGCGCCCTTCGGCAGCCACATCGGCAGGCCGGGGCCGACCTTGTTCGAGAACATGAAGAGCCCGAGCTCGCGGCCCAGCTTGCGGTGGTCGCGCTGCCTCGCGAGCTCGAGCCGTTCGAGGTGCTCTTCGAGCATCTTCAGCTTGGGGAAGCTGACGCCGTAGATCCGCGTGAGCTGGGGGCGCGACTCGTCGCCGCGCCAGTAGGCCCCGGCGATGTTGAGCAGCTTGGCGTACTTGATCCCTTTCGTGCTGGGGATGTGCGGCCCGCGGCAGAGGTCGACGAAGCCGCCCTGCTGGTAGAACGTGATCGTGCCGTCTTCGAGCTCGTCGATGAGCTCCAGCTTGTAGGCGTCGCCCTTTTCCGTGAAGTAGTCAACGGCCTCGGCCTTGCTCACCTCGCGGCGCTCGTAGCGGCTGTCCCGCTTCGCGAGCTCCTTCATCTTCGCCTCGATCCGCTCCAGGTCACCGGGGGAGAGCGTCGGGTGGTCGGTCCGGCTGAGGTCGATGTCGTAGTAGAAGCCGTTCTCGATCGCCGGGCCGATGCCGAACTGCACGCCGGGGTAGAGCGCTTCGAGGGCCTCGGCCATGAGGTGGGCCGTGGAGTGCCAGAAGGCCGCTTTGCCCTCGGCGTCGTCCCAGGTGAGGATGGAGACCGTCGCGCCGTCGGAGAGCGGGCGGTGGAGGTCGCGGACCTCGCCGTCGACGTCAACCGCGAGGGCGGCGCGGGCGAGGCCGGAGGAGATGGACTGGGCGAGGTCGTGGCCGCTGGCGCCTTCGGGGAGGTCGCGGACGGAGCCGTCGGGGAGGGTGATCTGCATCGGGAAGAGGGACTCGCAGGTGGGGGCTCGCAGGTGGGGGCTCGCAGGTGGGGGCTCGCAGGTGGGGGCTCGCAGGTGGTGAGCCGCTAGCGGGGGGAGCGGTCGGTCAAGCATGACAGATACGAACGCGGTTCAGGTTCGCGGGCGAAGTGCTGTCGAAATCGAGGGGGAGGCGGTAGGGGAGCGTCGCTGAAGGGGGCCGCGGGGAGGGGGGGCGAGGGGGCACCCCGTCACCGCATCGCTCATTTCTAATAACAAGGTTAGGCCCAGGGGGCGGGCGAAGTCTCGGGGGCTGCGGCGAGAGGGCATCTCTATACAAACGTAAACGGAGCGCGCGATGGATCAGGAGTGGCCTGATCTATTTTTATTGAGGGAAATGATTGAAAAAGTGGTCTCTAGTGCACATATTCGATTTCGTGTAACCGATACGAAGCTCCGAGAGGCGATACTTGCGTTGGATGTTGATATTACTTAACCTGCGCCGAAGACTAGCCATCGTCGATCATCGTGGCTCCGGTAGTCATCGAACGGTCCCCAGTCCGTCTGTTCAGCATCAAGCATTTAACGCTTGCCCCCGATGAAACGCGTTTCCACGTCCCCCGCGCGGCGGTTTTTCGCCCCCGCGCTCCTGCTCCTGAGCGCCTCGCTGTTCCTCCTCTCGTGGGTCGTGCTGGCTCCGCCTGCCGAGATCTCCGCGGAGGAGGTCGCCGGCTTCGGCGCGGACGACGGCGGGGTGCCCGCCCTGCTCGCGTCGCACGCGGTCGGGCGCACGGCGGTTTCGGAAGGCGTGGAGACGCGGCTCGTCCGCGACCTCGACGACGACCGCGAGCCCCTCCCGACGAACCTCATGCGGGCGTGGCTGGATGCGGAGCAGGGCTCGGCGCTGGGGCAGGCACTCGTCCAGCAGATCGCCGACTCGGCGCACACGTCGATCATGATCGAGGAGCGGTTCCCCTCGGCCAACGAGTGCCAGAGCTGCCACCCCGACCAGTACCGCGAGTGGTCCGTCTCGTCCCATTCGTACTCCCAGCTCAGCCCCATCTTCAACGCGATGCACGGCACGATCGTGAAGCTGACGAACGGGAGCAACGGCGACTTCTGCATCCGCTGCCACACCCAGGTCGGGATGAACCTCGAAGAAGACGTCTTCATGTCGAACATGGACCGCAGCCCGACCTCGCGCGAGGGGATCACCTGCATCGTCTGCCACCGCGTGGAGAACGCGTACAGCAAGGTCAGCGGCCGGTTCGCGATCGTCGAGGGCGACCTCTTCGACCCGGTCTTCGGGCCGGACGGCGACGAGATCCTCGACGAGGTGATCGAGGATCCGGGGTTCAACGTCAACACCGAGCGCGGGGCGTCGGGGCGCGCCATCCACACCGGAGCGGTCCAGTTCACCCAGATCTCGGAGTCGTCGTTCTGCGGGGCCTGCCACGACGTGAACTTCGTCAACGGGTTCCGCCTCGAAGAGGCCTTCAGCGAGTACAAGGCCACGCCCGCCTCGCGGCGCGGCGTCTCGTGCCAGGACTGCCACATGGGCAAGGTGCCCGGCAAGGACATGGGCTACGATCAGGGGCCGGCCGCCATCGTCGGGGGCAAGCCCACGCGCGACGGTAAGCGGACGAACCACCGCTTCGCCGGGCCGGACCACACGATCATCCACCCCGGCCTCTTCCCGCAGAACGTCCGCGCCAACGAGCTCGCCACGATGCGCGAGTGGCTCACGTTCGACGTGGACGCCGGGTGGGGGACCGACGCGTTCGAGGACACCGTCCCCGAGGGCTACGAATTCCCCGAACGCTGGTCTACGCCGGACGACCGCTACGACGCGCGCGAGGTGATCGAGGAGAACTTCGAAGCCCTCGCCGAGATCGACGTCGAGCGCTACCAGGTGCTCCGCGCGGGCTACGTCCTCGGCGACGTCGACGTGCGGAAGTCGGGGCCGGACGGGATCGAGTTCGCCGTCGAGTTCCACAACGGCACCGACGGGCACAACGTCCCGACCGGGTTCGACGCCGAGCGCGTGGTCTTCCTCCAGGTCACCGTCACCGATGCCAACGGCAACGTCGTCTTCGTCTCGGGCGACCGCGACCCCAACGGCGACATCCGCGACTCGCACTCGATCTACGTGCACAACGGCGAGCTCCCGCTCGACCGGCAGCTCTTCACGCTGCAGTCGCGCTTTGTCACGCGGATGATCCGCGGCGGCGAGCGCGAGCAGGTGCTCGCCGTCAACTACTCGCCGAGCCCGCTCCCCTTCATCCGCCCCTCGACCCGCTCGACGGTGCTGCTCGGGCGGCCGACCGCCGTGCGCAAGCACCGACAGACGATCAACCCGCTCGACAGCCTCTGGCCGACGTACAAGGTGGACCGAGGCGACCTCCGGGGGTCGACGCCGCCGTACAAGGCGAACGTGAAGCTGATCGCGCAGATGGTGCCGGTGAACCTCATCAAGGAAATCAAGGACGTCGGCTTCGACTACTTCATGTCGCCGCGCGAGGTGGCCGAAGCCGTCGTCGAGGGGGCGATGACGCTCTACGACCGGGACGTCGAGCTGCGGCCCAGCGCGACGTGGTCGGAGGAGCACGCGCCGGGGCTGGCCTCGGTGCCGGAGTACACGACGTCCCGCTAATCGATTGTTTCCCCTACGGATTCAAAGTTCGGAGCCCAGCGCCATGAGAACGGTTCTTCGATGCGCAACCGCCCTGCTGATGGTCCTCGTCGCTGCCGCCCCCGCGTGGGCTCAGCACGGCGAGGGTCACGGGGACGACGACTACGGGGAGAGCGGGAGCCGCTTCTCCGACGAGCCCATCCCGCTCGCCGAGATTCCCGAGCGACCCCGACCCCTCATTGAGATCGGGCCGAAGTTCCTCGGGACGGGCAACATCAACCAGGGCTTCGAGATCCCGACGGGCGCGGTGTGGACGCCGGCCTTCATAGTCTTCGGCACGATCCGCACCGCCGCGCAGGGGATCGAAAGCCGGGTCGCCGACGCGCGTTTCGCAGAGGCGGTCGGGCGGCTCGACCTCTTCGGCAACCTCTACCTCACGCAGACCGAGCGCGCGGTCATCGGGATCTCGCCGCTCAACGAAGAGGGGCGCTTCACGACCTACACCTTCCTCAACGAAGCCGGCGACACCTCGGTGGACCCTGAGTTTCAGGACGAGCTCAACATCCGCATCACGACGCTGTTCTTCGAGGGCGACCTCGCCGAGCTCTTTCCCAAGCTCGACTGGGACGACAGCAGCCCGCTCGACTACTACGTCTCCGTCGGCCGGCAGCCGCTGAGCTTCCAGGACGGGATGCTGATCAACGAGGACCTCCTCGACATGGTGGGGCTGACGCGCGCCAACATGAAGTTCGGCAGCCTCGTCAACACGCGCGTCGCCGCCGTCTTCGGCTGGAACGACGTCAACCGCCACTCGGGCTTCAGCGGCGCCGCCTTCGACGCCTGCGACGACCTCGCCGCCGCCGGGGCCGGGGGGATCGGGAACTGCCGCGACGACTCGGCGCTGCTGTTCGGCCTCTTCACCGAGACCGACACGCGCAAGCGCACGGTCGAGCTCGACGCGATGTACGTCCTCGCCGACGATGAGACGGGCGATGGCGTCTACGGCGGCCTCGGGACGACGCAGCGCATCGGGGAGTACAACAACACCTTCCGCGTCGTGGGGTCGTATCCCATCGGCGAGGAGACGGCGTTCAACCGCCCTGGCGTGCTCGTCCACAACCAGTTCGGCTTCACGCCGCACCACACCTACAACTGGGCCTACATCAACCTCTTCGGCGGGGTCGGCAACTTCCGGTCGGCGGCGCGAGGGCCGGCCGCCGGCGGCCCGCTCGGGCAGACCGGCATCCTCTGGGCCGCCGTTGGGCTCGGGCGCTTCGGCGCGGCCCTCGGCAACCAGGCCGACGAGTCGGTCGGCGGGGGCGTCGGCTACCAGATGTTCTTCGGGAAGCTGCGCCGGCAGCAGCTGATCCTCGAAGCGGGCGGTCGCTACACATACGGCAGCTTCGAAGAGGGCGACGACTTCCCCCTCTTCGTGCAGGACATCGCGGGCGGCGCGGCGCGGTTCGCCACGGCGTTCGGCCGCCGGGGCGTCCTCTCACTCACAGGCTTCGGGGCCTACGACTTCGAGGCGAGCCAGCCGAACTTCGGCGCGCGCGTCGAGGTGGCCCTACAACTTTAATGACTAACCGGTGGGTACACCGGAGCACCAACGCGGAGAACGTTTGAAACGCTGGTTTCTACCCTCTACGTCGCACCCCCGGCCGCGCCTCTTCTTGGGCGGCCTCCTCGGCCTGAGCCTCCTCGTCCCGATGGCGGTGGCGCTCGCCCAACTCGCGCAGGGCGACATGGAGCTCTCCGACTCGCCCTACCTCCGCATCGACCCCGACAAGATCGTCCTCGACGAGCGGGACACGCGGATCCCCTGCGGCGAGTGCCACAACCTGGAGTACGAGGTCTGGCAGGACACCGAGCACGCCACGGGCTTCGACCAGCTCCACCGCTCCGACCAGGCCCAGGCCATCCTCGACAAGATGGGCTTCCGCCGCTCGAAGTCGGAGAGCCTCTGCCTGAAGTGCCACTACACCGCAAAGGTGGACGATGGCGACGTGGAGGCGATCGCCGGGGTGTCGTGCGAATCGTGCCACGGCGCGGCGCGCGACTGGGTGAACCTCCACCAGGATTACGGCGGGGCCACGCGCGAGACGGAGACCGCCGAGCACAAGCAGATGCGGATCGAGCAATCGATCGCGAACGGGATGCTCCGCCCCTCGTCGAACCTCTACGCCGTCGCGGCGAATTGCTTCGAGTGCCATACGGTCCCCGAGGAAGAGCTCATCAACGTCGGCGGGCACCCGAGCGGGAGCAGCTTCGAACTGACGGACTGGTCGGGTGAGATCCGGCACAACTTCCTCCACGCGCAGTGGAGCGAGTCGAGCGAGAACCGCGACCCGAGCCCGGAGCGGCAGCGGATGATGTACGTCATCGGCCGCGCGCTCGACTACGAGTACAGCATCCGCGGCGCGGCGCGGGCGTCGGCGGAGGGCGCCTATGCGAAGGCGATGGAGAGCCGGGTGAAGTCCGCCCGCCGCGAGCTCGATAAGATCCTCCGCCTCGTCGACATCCCGGAGATCGCGGGCGTGGTGCGGGCCGGGCAGGACGCCCGCCTCGTCCCGAACACCGAGGACGCGCTCATCGCGACTTCAGAGCGCATCAGCGCGCAGACGCAGGCGTTCGCGCGGGAGTACGACGGCACCGAGCTCGCCGCGCTCGACCCGCTCATCCGAGGGGAAGAGGTCGACCTGGGCGGGGGCGATGCGGAAGAGGCCATCGCCGATACGGGCAACCCGTACGAAGCGCGGACGCGGCCCGCGTGGTTCCCCACCCTCGCCCACGACGTGATCGGGCCCGGCGGGTGCAGCTGCCACGGCCCGGCCGATCCCGTGAGCGGCATCGACAAGCTGGCGTGGCACGAAAACGACGCGCACAGCGGGACCGCCGAGCCCCTCCTGACGGAGAGCGCCCGCGCCGTTCAGATCGCGCAAGCCTACGGGCTGAGCGCCGAGCAGATGAGGCTGGGCAACCAGCTCTGCATGAACTGCCACGGCACGATCGTGACCGGCAACGAGGCGTTCGAGGTGGACGAAGGGGTGAGCTGCCAGAGCTGCCACGGCCCGGCCGAGGCGTACGTCGGGCAGCACCAGGCGGGCGGCTACGAGCAGGGCGAGCCGCTCGGGATGGTCCAGCTCGAAGAGCCCAGCGTCCGCGCCGCGAACTGCGCCCGCTGCCATCACATCACCGACGAGCGGCTTCTGGCCTCCGGCCACTCGACCGGCGACGCGTTCCAGATGAGCAACCGCAACGGGCGCATCCGCCACTGGGCCGAGCCGTCCCTCGACGGGGGCGAACTCAACGTGGCCTACACCTCCACCATCAGCGCGCGGCCGATCCCCGAGGTCGAACTCGTCGCCGCCGCTTCGGCGCCCGCCGAGTCCGTGCCCGACGCTACGCGACCTACCCCTGAACCGCCCGCACCCGATCCGGACGATTCGGAAACGGAGACCGAATCGGCGCCCCCGACGCTGACGCCCGACCCCGTGGCCGAGCCGGTCGCGGCGGCGCGGGTCGTCGGCGAGGCGCGGCAGACGCCGTCGTGGTTCCCGACCTTCCGGCAGACGACGCTCGCGCCGCTCCAGAACTGCGGCTGCCACGGCCAGCAACTCCAATGGCACCGCGACGACGCGCACAACTTCTCCGCCGAGCCGCTCCTCACCGAGAGCGCCCGCGCCGTCCGCATTGCCCAGAACTACGGGCTCAGCACGACGGAGATGAAGCAGGGCAACCAGATGTGCATGAGCTGTCACGGGTCCGTGGAGACGGGCGCCGAGGCGTCCCAGGTGTTCGACGGGGTGAGCTGCCAGAGCTGCCACGGGCCCGCCGGGGAATACGTCAACGCGCACCAGTCCGGGGGCTACGACCAGGGCGCTTCGGCCGGGATGGTCCGGCTCGAACAGCTCGACGCGCGCGCCAACAACTGCGCCCGCTGCCACCACATCACCGACGAGCGACTGATCTCGGCGGGCCACTCGACCGGCGAAGGGTTTGAGCTTGCGTCCCGCAACGGAGCGATCGAGCACTGGGAAGGCCCGAACCACGGAGCGGGCGCGCTCAACAGCGCGTGGGCCTCGGCCATCAGCTCGCGTCCGGTGCCGGGCGTCCAGCAGGCCTCGCTGCCCCCGCCGGCCGCCTCGGCCGCGCCGCGCCGCGCGCGCTCGTCGTCTTCGAGCGGATCGTCGGGGCAGAGCGCCGCGCTGCCGACCCCGCCGACGCCGCGGCCCGTCTCCGGCTTTACGCCGCCGTCGGGTGGCGGTGCGGCGAGCGCGGCGAATGCGCCCGTTGCCAGCGACACGACCTCGACGGAAGACCTCCTGCTGATCGTCAAGCAGCGGCTGGAGAACCTCTACAAGCGACTGGGGAACGGCGAGTGATATGAGTTCAGAGGCCACGAACACGACCGTCCTCCAGCAGCAGCGGCAGTACGAAGACCGGTGGTCGGCGTACGGCACGAACACGGGCCTCCTCGACCTCTCCGACAAGCCCTCGGCGAGCGAGCTAAAGCGGTTCGAGCTGTTCAAGGCGTACGACGACAAGCTGCTCGACCAGCTCTCGCCGGACATCTCGGTGGCGAGGTGGGAGGAGGGGGCAATCCTCTTCGAGGAGGGCAGCTACCTCGACGTCGCGTTCTACATCGTCGATGGCTCGGTCAGCCTCTACCTCGACAAGCACGCGCGCACGACGCCCGAGCCGATCTTCGACAACCGGCGCGTCGGGCTCGACGACACCGTGCCGCGGGGCGATGGGGCGACGAAGACCGTGTTCCTCCAGCAGGTCGAGAAGGAGAAGGAGCAGGTCGAGCAGCGCACGGCGAAAGACGGGGGCTCCGGGATCACCTACCTCGCGTCGATGGACTTCGACCTGGCCCACGGCGACGCGCAGAAGCTCGGGCCGGGCGACATCTTCGGCGAGATCGGCGCGCTCAACGGCTGGCCGCAGTCGGTCACCGCCCGCGCCGCGACCGATTGCACGCTCGTTCAAATCCGCCTGCCCGCGCTGCAGAAGCTGAAGCTCCGCTCGAAGGAGTTCAAGGAGTGGGTCGACACCCTGTACCGCGAGCGGACGCTCTCGCAGCAACTCAAGACGACCCCGCTTTTCCGCGACACCGACGACCGATTTATCGAGCAACTCGCCGACCGCGTCGAACTCGTTTCGTGTTCGCCCGGCGATGTGGTGACGGAGCAGGGCGCCGACGTGGATGCGTTCTACCTCGTGCGCTCCGGCTTTCTGCGCGTCGCCGAGACGGTGGGCGATGCCGAAGCTGCGGTGACGTACCTCCGCAAAGGCATGACGCTCGGCGAGGTCGAACTCCTCATCGACGGGCTCGATGGCTGGCAGACGTCGGTGACCTCGGTCGGCTACACCGAGCTCGTCAAGATCGCGCGCTCCGACTTCGAGAGCGTCGTCTGGCAGCACCCGTCGGTGAAGCGGCACCTCTGGGCCGCCGCCGTCGCGCGGATCAAAGACACCGGCTACACCAAGCAGAACCCCCAGCACTCCGACCTCATCGACTTCACGCTCGCGAAGGGGCTGGTGCAGGGCAACAGCGTGCTCGTCATCGACCTCGACGTGTGCACGCGCTGCGACGATTGCGTGCGCGGCTGTGCGAGCACGCACGGCGGCCGGCCGCGCTTCGTCCGCGAGGGCGACCGCTACGACAACTTCCTCATCGCGCGGTCCTGCTATCACTGCGAAGACCCCGTCTGCCTGATCGGCTGCCCGACCGGCGCGATCCGGCGGGAGAACGTGGGCGAGGTCGTCGCCGTGGACGACAACATCTGCATCGGGTGCGGCAACTGCGCCGGCAAGTGCCCCTACGACGCGATCGTGATGCACGACACCGGGGAGACGTGGCCCGACACCGCCCTCCCCGAGTTCCTCCGAGGGAGGGAGCGGCGCGTCGCGAGCAAGTGCGACCTGTGCTACGAGTCCGACGCGGGGCCGGCGTGCGTGAACAACTGCCCGCACGCCTGCGCCTTCCGCATCAGCACGATCGAGGAGTTTCAGCAGCTTCAGGCCGTAGACCACGCGCAGCGATGAAGGCGACAGCGACCACCCGGCCCACGGTGCAGAAGACCGCGATCTACCAGAAGAAGCGCCCCGGCGCGTCGCGGTGGGCGAACAAGTGGGTCCAATCGCCGCGGTGGTTCCTGGGGTTCGGGATCGCCGTGCTCGTGTGCCTCGTCGTGTTCGCGCTCAACGTCGTGTTCGGGCGCGTGCATCCCGGCAACACGTGGGGGTTGGGCTACGGTATCGCCGCGGCCGTCCTCTTCGTCGGGGTGTTTTTCTACGGCATCAAGCGCCGCACGATGAAGGTGCGGGCGCTCGGGCGGGCGTGGACTTACCTCCAGTTCCACGTCTACGGCGGCACGCTCTTCCTCCTGCTCATGCTGATGCACGTCGGGTTTCAGGTGCCGCAGGGCGTGTTGACGTGGTGGCTGTGGGCGCTCAGCCTGTGGGTGGTCGGGAGCGGGCTGCTCGGGATCGTGCTGCAGAAGTGGATCCCGACGTTGCTGAGCGGCGGCGTCCGGACCGAGGTCAACTACGACCGGATTCCCGAACTCGTCGAAGATGTTCGCGAGCGCGCGGCGAAGATCGCCGAGTCGGCCGACTTCGCCGTGGAGGACTTCTACCGCAAGCAGATCGCCGCCGACTTCGAAGCACCACGCTTCCGCCCGATCTACTTTCTCGGGATCACGGACGCCGGGAGCAAGAGCACCCTCTTCGACTCGTTCCGCAAGATGCAGACGGCGGAAGAGCGCGCGCGGCTGACCGAACTCGAAGAGCTGCACACGGCCAAGATGGACATCGACGCGCACTACACCCTGCAGAGCGCGCTGCGCGGCTGGCTCTACCTCCACGTGCCGGTCTCCGTCGTCGCGCTCGGCCTGCTCGGCTTCCACATCTTCACCGTGCTCTACTGGTAACCGATGCCGCTCCAGCGATTCCGGAACAAAGGCTTTTTCAGCTGGCTCAAGCTGCCGGTGGCGAAGGAGTACGTCTTCCCGTCGTCGCGCAACATGATGTTCCTCGTCGGCGGCGTGGGCGCGGCGCTCGTGCTCGGGCTCTTCGCGTTCAACGCGGCGGTGCAGGACGGGCAGCTCGTCTCGAACGGCCCGCTCTCGTCGAACCACGCGGCGTTCGGCGGCGACTGCCAGACGTGCCACACGCCGTTCGCCGACGTGAGCAGCGACAAGTGCGCCGTCTGCCACGAGAAGTACGGCGACGACCTCGGCGTGCACACGTTCGCCTCGCACTACCTCTACCGCTCGGGCGACTTCACGCGGCTCGTCCCGAACGCGAACGAACCGGCCTGCTTCGGCTGCCACACCGAGCACGTCGGGCGCGACAACCCGATCACGGCCGTCGCCGACGGCATGTGCCAGACGTGCCACGAGATCGACTCGTTCAACGAGGGGCACCCCGACTTCGACGCCGTCGTGGACGACGCGGCGGAGGAGGGCGGGCTGAAGTTCCCGCACACCCGCCACGTCAACGCCGTCCGCGACCGCGAGAACCTCGCCGACATCGAGCAGGCGTGCCTCTACTGCCACAGCGCGACGGACGACGGCACCGGCTTCCAGCCGATCTCGTTCGACCAGCACTGCGACACGTGCCATCTCACCACGAGCGACGCCACGCCGTTCGTTACGACCGCGTCGGCCGAGGGGCCGGGCGTGCTGACGCTCGAAGCGCTCCGCGCCGAGGGGCGGCCCGGCTCGCTCTGGACGTACTACACGAACCCCAACGAATTCCAGAACCGCGGCGACGCCGTGCGCAAGACGCCGGTCTATCACCGCGATCCGTGGATTCTGGAGAACCTCCGCGCGCTCCGGCAGCAACTCTACCCCTCGACCGGCCTCGCCGACCTGCTCCGCGCGTCGGGAGACATCGAGCCCCGCGAGGCGCGCGAGCTCTACGAAGAGGCGATCGCGACGCTCGAAGGCTACGCCGACGAACTCCGCGCCGTGCCGGACCGCGCCGTGCAGCGAGAGCTCGCCGACGTCGAGCGCCTCCTCACCGTCGTGCGGCAGCGCCTCCGCGACCCGTACGCGCCGCTCGACGAGACGAAGTTTCTCGTGTCGCCCGCCGAGCGGGACACCGCGCTGACGCGGGATCAGGTGCAGGCCTACGACCGCGTCGTGAACCAGCTCACCCAGAACTGCCAGAAGTGCCACTACGTCGAGGACGCGACGATCGTGCGGGTGCGGGAGGACCAGGGCGACTTCTCGCGCGCCGAGTTCAACCACCGCGCCCACATCACCACGACGCGCTGCCTCGACTGCCACAACGCGATCCCGATCCGGCAGCACGCCGCGACGGAGACCGTCGCCGCGCCCGAGGACGACAACGCGGGCATCCGCAACCTCCCCTCGATCGAGACCTGCCAGAGCTGCCACGACGACGGGAAGGCGGCGAACACGTGCGCGACGTGCCACCTCTTCCACCCGGACAAGTCGCAGCACTCGAACCTCTTGCAGTACCTCGAATAACCTCGCCTGTTTTATGCCAGCCTATTTCTTCTGCCAGACGGGGGAGTTCGCCGGGTCGTCGTTCGAGATCGCGGACGAGGCGATGATCGGGCGCAACGAGAGCGACGTCCGGTTGCCCGCCGAGACGGTCTCCGGCACCCACGCGCGGATCTACTTCGACGACGATCGGGGCGCTTTCTTCCTCGAAGACCTGGGGAGCAGCAACGGCACGAAGCTCGACGGCGTGCCCGTCACCGACCCCGTAAAGCTCGGCCGGCTGCACGTCGTCACCTTCGCCGATCGCATCGACTTCATCTTCCACGAGGGGGGCGGAGCCTCCGCGAAGCTCCAGGAGGCGGCCCCCGCCGTCGACCACACGCGGGCCGAGGCACTCGCGCCTGCCGCCGTGCCTCCGGCCGAGGGCGAAGCGGACGGGACGCAGACGATCCGGACCGAGGCGTACCGCCCCGGGACGCTCCCCGACACCCAGCGCGCGGCGAGCAACCAGACCGTTCGCACCGACGCCTTCGCGCCCGGCGCCCTGCCAGCCGAAGAGGAACGCGAGGGCTCGGAGACGATACGGACCGACGCGTACCGACCCGTGACGCCGCCCTCGCCCCCCGCCGACGGAGCCCCCCCCGCAGACGGCGAGCAGCAGACCCGCCTCGGCGAGGCCTACAAGCCGACCTCGAACCTGCCCGGCTCCGGCGGCTCGACGGCGAATCCCGCCCCCAACGAGTCCGAGCCCGTCCGCTTCTCCCTCGAGGTGACGCGCGGCGACCGGGGGCGCGTGACGTTCCCGCTCGCGGAGGGAGATAACACCGTGGGCCGCGCCTCAGACTGCGGCATCAGCATCGACGACAAGTCGGTGTCGCGCCGGCACGCGGTGATGACCGTGCGCAACGGGCGCGTCACGCTGAGGGACCTCGACAGCCGGAACCACACGTTCCTCGACGAGCAGCGCGTAACCACGGAAGTCGACGTGCCCCTCGGCGCCGTCGTCCGATTCGGTCTCGAGTCGGAGGCCAAGCTGCGGCGGGCCTAACCCGCCCGCCCCTACGTTCGCATCGCTTTAGCGCCGCCGGACTCGTAGGTTGTCGAGCCGGCTCGCATCCAATCAGATATCACACGTGGAGATGACCAACGACCAGCCCGGGCACAACGGCACCCCCCAGCTCCCCGACGTGCTGGACCTGCTCGTCGTCGGCGGCGGGCCGGCGGGGACGGCCGCCGCGTTCCGGGCGCAGGAGCTCGGGCTTTCCGCCCTCGTGATCGACTACGACGACCTGATGAAGCGGATTCGGGACTACGCGAAGGACAAGCAGATCCTCCCCCACTTCGGCGGGGGGGACAAGATGAGGTTCCCCCAGGGCGGGGAGCTGGTGAACCGGCTGCACTTCGACCCGATCGACAAGGACGACATGTGCGTCACGTGGAAGGGGTTCTACGAGACCTACGACGTGCCCGCGCAGACCGGCGTCGAGCTCACCGGGATCGAGCGGATGGGCGACGGGGTGTGGCGGGTGCAGACGTGGAACCACCGCGCGAAGTCGGAGCAGGTCCTCAAAGCGCGGCACGTGGCGCTCGCGATCGGGCGCGGCGTGCCCCGCCGCTTCGACATCCCCGGCACGACCGACGGCATCGCCTACAAGCTCGACGACCCCTCGCAGTACGTCGGCGAGCCCGCGTGCGTGATCGGCGGGGGAACGTCGGCAGCGGAAGCGGTGATCGCCCTCTCCGAAGCCAAAGCCGCCGCCGGCGACGAGTGCGCGGTCTATTGGTCGTACCGCGGCGACGCGCTCCCCAAGGTATCGAAGGCGCTGGCGGAAGACTTCTTCAACGCGTACATCGGCAACGGCAACGTGCGCTACTGCCCGAGTTCGGAGCCCGTCGCCGTCGTGACGACGCCGGAGAAGGAGGAGCGCCTCTCGATCCGGATCGATCGGAAGGTGGCCCCGGGGCGGCCCAGCGAGACCGTCCACCTCGAGTTCAACAAAACGCGGTGCGTGGCCTGCATCGGCGAGGACATCCCCGAAGCCCTGCTGAACTCGCTCGGGATCTACATGGTGACGGGCGGCCCGAACGGCAAGAAGCGGATGGCGGTGACGCCGCTCCTCGAAACGCAGCAGCCCAACGTCTACCTCATCGGCGACCTCCTGAGCCAGGCGTATCTCGAAACCGACGACTTCCACGCCGACCCCTCGACGTTCCGCGAGGTCAAGCACCGGGGCAACATCAAGTCGGCGCTCCGCGACGGCGTGTTCGTGGCCGAAGTCGTCAAGCAGAAGCTCGAGGGCCGCGACGTGATCCAGGTGGACCTCGCGTTCGCCGACGACAAACCGGCCTCGGCGCAGGCTCCGGCGCCCTCGCAAGCCGCGCCGTCGCCTCAGCAGCAAGCCGCGCCGCAGCGCGAGCACGATCCGAATACGGAGACGCAGGTGATCCAGTCGCTCGTCGACCGGACGGGAGACGAGGCTGCCGTCGATCCGGAGCGCTCGGTCGAAACGGGGGACGCCTTCCTGGTGCGCGTGACCGCGGGCGGGGTGGAGGAGGACGAGTTCGCGCTCAAGCCCCACGGCGTCACGACGATCGGGCGGCGCGACTGCACGATCTCGTTCCCGGAAGACAACGCGCTCTCCCCGAGTCACGCCTCCGTTTCGCACAGCCACGAGGGGCACTTCTTGCGCGACGACGGGAGCGAGACGGGCACGTTCCTCACGCTCCGCCCCGGCAAGAGCTACCCCCTGCAATCGGGCGACTTGCTGCGGCTCGGGCAGCGGTTCTTGCTGTTCAACATCCAAGGCGGCGACGTGTCGTTCGTCCACTACGACCACACCGGGCGAGCGCTGCAGCGTCATACGATCCCGGAGGGGACGATCGTGCTGGGGCGGCAGGCGCCGGACATCACGCTCGACGAGACCGACATGGCGCTCTCGCGGCGGCACCTCGCCCTCACGCGGAGCGGCGGCCGGCTATCCGCCAAGGATCTCAACAGCCTCAACGGGACGTACTTCCGGGTTCGCGACGCCATCGAGATAGACGACGACGACGCGTTCCGCGTGGGGATGCAGATGCTGAAGCTGAGCCTCCGCGAAGATGTCAAGAGCGATAGCACGACGTTCCGGTTGACCCCGTACAGCCAGCGGCCGGCTCCACCCGCCGGGTCCGCTCCATCGCCTCGGCCAGCCGCACCCGCGAGCCCGGCCCCAACCCCCGCACCAGCGGCCCCTTCCGCGCCTAAGCCCACGGCCCCTGCTGCGGCGCCGGCCGCGACGCCGGCCACGACGCCTGCGAACGGCGAACCGGTCGTCACCTTCCAGGGGTTGGGAAGCGCGGTCACGCTCCAGCCCGGCCAGACGCTCTGCGACGCGGCCGAAGCGGAGGGCATCGACCTGCAGGCGGAGTGCCACGTCGGGATTTGCGGGAGCGACGCCGTGCGCGTCGTCTCCGGCGGCGAGCACCTCGACGACGTGAGCGACGAAGAGTCCGACACGCTGCAGTCGATCTGTGACCTCGAACCGGGGAACGAGCCGGGGCAGTGCCGCCTCGCGTGCGTGATGCACGCCACCGGCCCCGTCGTGGTCGAGCGGGTCGCTTCGTAGCCCCTCCCGCGCCGGGGGGACGCTACTCCGGCACAGTCCGGGGCGGCTCCAGCACGGTGACGGTGATGAGCGGCGTCGCGTTGAAGCCCCCGTCGAGTAGTCGGGTCTGGATCCGCTGCGTCAGCGCCTGCGCGATCGCTTCCGGCCCCAGTTCCACGGAGTCGGCGCGCTGCACGTACACGATGCCGAGCAGCGTGTTCTGATCCTGGATCTCGGCTCGCGTGAACCGGGCGCTGACCTCGACGGGGGACCCGAGCGGGCTCTCCTCGACGGCCTGCCGGATCTCATACGCCGCGCGCTGCGCCTGGCTCGACCGCTGCAGTTCCGGGGGGCTCGATAGCTGCCACACGAAGAGTCCGACGAGCACGGCAGCCGATGCCGCGAG
Source organism: uncultured Rhodothermales bacterium (assembly GCA_964438105.1). Taxonomy (GTDB): domain Bacteria; phylum Bacteroidota; class Rhodothermia; order Rhodothermales; family JANQRZ01; genus JBBSMX01. The sequence goes on from CAYTJT010000023.1 coordinate 16,178, forward strand.
GGCGAGGGGAAACAGCTTCTTCACCCCGCCCATGAACCGCGTGCCCTCGGCCTTCAGCCCGAACAGCCGGAAGGTGACGGCGCCGCTCAGGTTGATGCCCACGAGCTGGCCCACGAGGACGAACGCGGCCGACTTCACGAGGGGCCACTCGCCGAGGACCGCCGCCATCCCGACGAGGCCGGTCGGCGGGGCGAGCGAGGCGGCGACGAGCACGCCGACGGCGGCGCCGGAGACGAGGCTGTCGCGCTCGCTTTGCACGAGGAAGAGCGCCCCCGCGAACCCCGCGACGAGCGGGAGCAGCAGGGAGACGATCGAGATCTGGCTCACGTCGAGCATGAGCTGCGTCACGAGTTGCTGCCGCAGCAGGAGGGAGAGGAGGGCCGCCGTCGCCGCCGTCGTCGCGAGGCCGACGCCGTAGCGGAGCAGGCTCTGCCGCAGGAGGCGCACGTTGCCCGTCGCCGAGCCGATCGCCGTGTTCATCGCCGGCCCGGCGAACGGGGCGATCAGCATCGAGGCCGTGAGGAGGTAGATCGTGTTCGTGAACAGCCCGATCCACACCACCACGCCCGCCGCGACGGCGTAGCCTACGAATCCGCGGAACGACCCGATGCTCTGAAGCCCCGCGAGGAAGATCTCGATGGGGCTGCGAACGCTGACGTCCGTGACCTCCTCGGGGGCGTCCTCGGCCGGGGGCTTGAAGGCGAGCACGCCGCGCGGCAGGAGGGTGATCCGCACGTCGTCGACGTCCTCCAACGACTGGATGAACGGGCCGACCTCATCGTTCGGGAGGTGGGCGATGAGGAGCGCTGCGTCGTCCTCTCCGTCCACCGTCGCCACGCGCCAGATGTTGATCCCGTCGCGCTCGCGAGCGCGACGGGCCGCGTCTTCAGCCTCGCTCGAAGGGACTTCGATGTGGAGCTGACGCATGGGGAGGCAGAGCGAGGCCGCGGGTGGGGAACGACGGGGGCGAGGCTCCGGGCGCCGCTAGCTAGCGACGGCGACCGGAGACTCGCCGGGGTCCGGTCACTGCGCGCGATCGGTGGACTTCCCGGGGTGCTGCTCGTCGGCGTCGGGGCGGAGTCCTTTTTCCGCCTGCGAGACCGGAGGCATCCCGGCAGGCTCGTCGTCGTGCGACTCCACGCGCGCGGCGCCGAGCGCCGATCCGGCCCGCGAGAGGAGCGTGCCGAGGCGTTCGAGCTTCGGCGAGAGGCGGGCGTCGTCGGCGTCTCTGGCGGCGCTCGCCGTCCCCTCGCCTAGCTGCAGCATGAGGCTGCCGATGGCGCGGCCGTCGAGGCGGTCGGCCTGCAGCTCGTCTTTCAGCGCACCGAGGAGGTTGGCGAGGGCGTGGAGGTCGTCGCGCTCGGCGTTCTTCAGCGTGCCGTACCACAGGTCGATCACACGGATCGCCGTGCTCGGGGCGAGCGAGGTGACGCCCCCTTCGAGCGCGGCCGTCGTGTTTTCGAGGTCGCGCTGGTAGGTGTCGCTGAGTCCGGAGGCGCCGGTGATGTCTGCGGAAGTGGAGGAGGAGGGCATCGGAGGGAAGAGGTGAGGTGAGGGGGACGTGATTCAAGAAGCAGCGACGGGGCGCGGCCCGCGGAGGGCGTGCCCGGCGTGCAGCAACAAGTGGCCGAGGCGATCGACGGCGCGTCCGGCATCGTCGCTTTCCGCGCTTCGAGCGGCAGCCACCGTCTGTCTGCCGAGCTGGGCCATCGCCGAGCCGATCGCATCGGCGTCGGGTTGGACGGTTGAGAGGTGAGATTTCAGCTCGCGCAACCCCGCGGCGATCTGTTGCAGGTCGGCGCGGTCCGAAGCGCTGAGCCGGCGGTGCCACGCGTCGATGTGCCCGAGGGCTCGGTCGCGCGGCATCTGGACGAGACCTCCCTGGAGGTCGTCGACGGTCGTGCGGACGTCGGCACCGGGGTCGGCGCCGGGCGTGCCTTCGGAGGGAGCGTTCATTGCAGGGAGGGCAGAGCGGTTCAGCCGGCGCCGTCGCCGGAGGCGAGGTCGGCGACGACGAGCTTGTCGGGGGACGTGTCGAGAAACGTCTGGCGGGCGGCCTCGGCGACACGGCCCGTCGAGTAGGCGTCGGAGGCGCCGCCGAGCACGCCGCCGAGGAGCGGGAGGCTCCGGCGCGGGAGCCGGCTCGTGACGACCTTCTTCGCCGTCCACTTCGTCGCGCGTGTCGCCGCACCGACCGCGCCCTCGGCGAGGAACCGGATGCCGCGCTCGGCGAGCTTCACCGCCGAGCGGTCGAGCACCTCGGCGGCCTCGTCCCGCTCTTCGAGGTGTTCGGCGTCGGTGCCGCTGATGAGGCAGGCGATCGAGCGGTCGCGGACGGCGTCGTCGTGCGGGTCATGCCCGCCCATGAAGGCCGTCGCCGCGCAGAGGTGGAGCTGGAGCACGGCCACGCCCGCGAGGTTGGTCGGGAGCGTCACGGGGAGCATGAGGAACCCGGGGAGCCCGCACACGAAGCCCGTGCTGGCGCAGAGGAGCGTGTGCGTTCCGGCCATCTCTTCGGCGCGCTCGTGGAGGGTGCCGGGGCCGGCGAGAAAGCGGCCGGCGGTCTCGGCCGGCGTCCCGAGCACGGGGAGTCCGTCGACGGCGCGGTTGTAGAGCGGGCGGAGGAGGAGCGTCTTCATAGGGGAGAGGGGAGGGCGAGAGGTGAGCGGGTATACCGGAGTGCGGGAGAAAAGGTTTGCCTATTTCTCGCGCGCAGAAACGCGGGCGCCCGTCACCCCGCTGTGTAGCGGTCGAGGTACTCGTCGATCTCGGAGCGGATGCTGCGGCGGAGCGGGCGGAGCACGAAGCTGAGGTCGACGGTCACGCGGACCTGCTCGGGCTCGGCGTGGAAGCGGCCGTCGAAGCCCTTGCCGCGCGCGACGAGGGTGTCGCCCTCCCAATGCGCCCGCAGCGAGAGGCGCTCGCTCAGTTCGTGGACGACCTCCTCGGCCGTCTGGCGGGCCCCGTCGAGGCCGAGGTCGTGAGCGCGCGTGACGTCGATGTGAGACATGGGTGGCGGGAATTAGCAACCGAAGAACACGAGCAGGGCAGGCAGGGAGAGCCAGAGGAGCCCTTTGATGAGGAAAAACAGGAAGCCCGCGACCCCGAAGCGTTTCAGCCAAGTCGTAGGTTTGCGGTCGTTCGGGTCGGGCATGGGCAGAGCGCGAGCGATAAGGCCTGGCTCTGTGCAACGTCCCGTCCCGCCGTTGTGATTCCGCTCACCACTCCGTTCGCTCCCCATGATCGACTCGTTCCTCGGCGCCTCTCCCCGTCTCGACGGCGACAACTTCGTCGCCCCCACCGCCGCCGTCGTCGGCGACGTGACGCTCGGCCACGGCACGAGCGTGTGGTACGGCGCGATGCTCCGCGGCGACGTCCACTACATCCGCGTCGGCGTGGGGTCGAACGTGCAGGACAACGCCGTCGTGCACGTCAGCCGGGGTACGCACCCGTGCGTGATCGGCGCGGGCGTGACGCTCGGGCACAGCGCCGTCGTGCACGGCTGCACGATCGAGGACGACTGCCTGATCGGGATGGCCGCGGTGGTGCTCGACGGCGCCGTGATCGGGGCGGGCAGCCTCGTCGGCGCGCAGGCGCTCGTGACGGGCAACACGATCGTGCCGCCGCGCTCGCTCGTGCTCGGCTCGCCGGCAAAGGTCATCCGCTCCCTCACCGACGAGGAGGTCGAGCGCATCCGCGCGAACGCGGCGCATTACGTCCGCATGAGCGCGATGTATCGGGGCGAGGTGACGCCGGAGGTCAACCCGTTCTACGAGCCGAAAGAGGCCGGGCACCCCTGACTACTCGTCGTCGTCGGCGTGCTCGGGGAGGTCGCTCCGCTTCGTCGAGGCGAGGTCTTCGAGCTCGTCTTCCGACATCGAATCGAACATCTCGCGGGATGCGCCCTGGAGGTCGGACGTGTCGGTTTCGCCGCGCTTGGCCGCGAGGGCGGCACCGGCGGCTTTCTGCTGGGCTTTGGACTGGGCAGGCATGGCTGGAGGGGAGAGAGTGCGTGTAGGAGGTGAGGGTTTATAACCCGGATGTGTGCCGCGCGTGTTCCGCATAGGCGCGTCGACGGAGGGCGTTGCGGCTCTCCGTGAAGTTGCGGCTCTCCGTGAAGCCGAGGTGAGATAACGGGAATCGGCGTAACCCCGTCGGTTGCGGTCCCGTATCGCTCGGCGTATCCTGTTCCTGCTGCAACGAACCCGGGGGTGCCATGCTGGATGTCTATTGGATCTGCCTGATCGGCGGGATGATCTTCTCGGTCCTCGCCCTCCTCTTCGGTGACGTTCTGGACGGGATCGCCGACGGGGCGTTCGAGGCGCTCGACGTGCTCGACCCGCTCTCCCTCGTGGGGGGGCTGACGGTGTTCGGCGGGGCGGGCGTCGTGCTCACCGAGACCACCGACCTGGGCGTAGCGACGGCCGCCGCGCTCGCCGCCGCCATCGGCACGGGGCTCGCGATCGCGATGCACTTCGTCTACGTCCGCCCGATGAAGCGGAGCGAGAACTCCACGGGCTTCTCGATCCGCGAGTACCACGGCAAGCTCGGCGAGGTCATCACCGCGATCCCGGCAGGGGGTTACGGCGAGGTGATCGTGCGGATGGGCGCGAGCAACACGTTCCGCACCGCCGCCTCGTTCGACGGCGAGCCCATCGAGCGCGGCACCCGCATCGTCGTGGTCGAGATCCGCGACGGCGACCTCCTCGTAACGCCGTTCGACGAGCTTACGCCCGTGGACGATACCCCCGCCCGCCGCGCCGTGCCCGACGTCTGACGCCTCACAGGCACGATGCCCTCACGCCGTACGGGTACGATGCATCGTGCCCCGCCCCCGCAACCCCGACCAAAAAACCTATGGACCCGACCACCCTAGCCATCATCATCACCGCCTCCGTTCTCGTCCTGCTCGTGATGATCCTCGCGTCGCGGTACAAGACCGTCGCGCCCGACGAGGCCATGATCATCACCGGCTCCGCGATGGGCGGCAAGAACGTGCTCACCGACGAGAGCGGGCGCCGCGTCAAGATCGTCCGCGGCGGCGGCGCGTTCATCATGCCCATCGTGCAGCAGCAGGAGCGGCTCTCGCTCCTCTCGCACAAGCTCGACGTGATGA
>CAYTJT010000024.1:0-21235 GCA_964438105.1 uncultured Rhodothermales bacterium
CGGCTGGAAGGTGATCGACGACGGGATGCAGATCATGGGCGGCGAGGGCTACATGACCGAGAACGAGTACGACCGGATCTGGCGCGACAACCGCATCCACCGGATCGTCGAGGGCTCGAACGAGGTGATGCAGTCGTTCGTCTTCGCCTACGGCGGCAAGCAGCTCGCCGAGTACATGCTCGGCGTGCTCAACGCCGTCGAGTGGGACGACGAGTCGAACCCCTTCGACAACCTCAAGCGGATCGCGCTCAGCGCCGTCAACCCCGAGATCGTGAAGAAGGGGACGCCGCTCGCCGCCGAGATCTTCCTCGGCAAGAAGCGGCCGAAGGCCGACGTCCAGCGGCTCCACCCCGCGCTCCAGGGCCAGGCCGACCAGCTCGCCAAGCACGTCCAGACGCACAGCCGCGAGTTCAAGCTCGCCTCGAAGCGGATGGAGGAGCGGATCGTGACGGCGCAGGCCACGCAGGCCCGCATCGCCGACAACGCGATCCTGATGTTCGCCTGGGCCTGCGTCCTCTCCAAGCTCGACATGCAGCTCCGCCAGGGGGCGCGCGGGGCCGAGTTCGAGCGCGACAAGGCCGCCGCGCTCCACTTCCTCCGCCTCGCCGACCTCGAGATCCGCCGGAACACGCGCGAGCTCCACCGCAACGCCGACGAGTCGATGGTCGAAGCCGCCGAGGCGATGTACGCCTTCGCCGACTCGCTGCCGGACGAGGAGTTCTACATCCACGAGTCCTCGCCGACGCACCGCGACAAGGGCCGCCCGGTGACCACGGACTTCATCCAGCAGTTCCCGGGCGACGCCTACCTCCAGGAGGGCGGCAGCCTCGGCGACGGGGCGCCGGCCACCGAGCCCGCTTCGGCCGGCGACGGAGCGCCCGAGGTGAAGGAGCCCGCGAAGAAGTCGTAAGCGGCTATTCGCAGCGACTGCGACCCAACGAGCGGGGCGATGCTATCCGGCATCGCCCCGCTCTGCGTTTCTGGCCCACAGTCGACGGTGCAGCGGTCAGGCTGTCGATGGTGCAGCGGCCAGGCTATCGTGAGCCTTGCATCGGCGCGCGAACGTCATCGCCCGAGAGCGGGGTTGGGCCGAGCGATGCGGGATCGCGCGGTCCGGTCGTGAGGACTACTGCGCGGGGATCCAGACGTAGTCGCCGTCGAGGCCGACGTAGCCCATCCGCTCGTTCAGCCAGACCTTCGCGACGCCGCCCTCGAACGCGTCGACCTCGTCGAACTCCGGCGCGCGGACGACGGTGCCGCTCTCGTCGATGAAGCCCCACCGGCCCTCCATCCGAACGGCGGCGCGGCCCTCGGAGAAGGCGTGGGCGTCTTCGAAGGTGGGGTCGATGCGGCGGCTGCCGTCGGTGCCGACGTACTCCCACGCGTTCTCCGTGCGGACCGGGGCGAGGCCGTCGCCGAAGTCGCCCGCGCTGATGAAGCGCGGCGAGATCGCGAACCGGCCGTCGGTGTCGATGAAGCCCCAGCGGTCGCCGACTTTGACGGCGGCGCGGCCGTCGGAGAACGAGCGGGCTTGGTCGAACTGCGGCTCCACCGCGATCGTGCCGTCGGACGCGAGGTAGCCGTACTTGTCGTCGTCCTCGAAGAGCGCGAGGCCGTCGACGAACGTCTCGATGTCGTCGTACTCGGGCTCGATCACGAAGGCGCCGCTGCGGTCGATGAACCCGTACTCGTTATCGACCCGCACGCGCGCGAGGCCGTCGGCGAACGACGAGGCGCTCTGGAACACGGGGTTGATGACGTACCGCCCGTCGCCGTCGACGTAGCCGAACTTCCCACCGGCGCGGACGCGGGCGAGGCCGTCGGAGAACGGGTAGGCCTCGTCCACGGGCAGGTCGAACTGGAGCTCGCCGTCGCGGTCGATGTAGCCCCAGAAGGTCTCGTTGTTGCGGCGGCCGCGCACGGGCCCGAGGTCGCCGTAGAACGGGCGGGCGGCGAAGTACTCCGGCTGGATGACGATCGCGCCGGTGTTGTCGATGAACCCCCAGAGGTCGTTGCGTTCGACGGGGAAGAGGGTGGGGCTGTCGCTGCCCCCGCCCGGCGTGGGGCCCTCGTCGGAGGCGGTGTCGCAGGCCGCGAGGCACGGGACGAGGAAGGCGAGGAGGAGGAGGTTTCGCATGGTTTCGGGCGGATGGAAGTCGGCGTGGTAGAGACGCAGCGTGCCGCGTCTGTACGAGGATAGAGGAGGCGCTCGAGGTCGCCAGGGCAGGATCAGTCGGTGGGGACCCAGACGTACTCGCCGTCGAGGCCGATGTAGCCGACGCGGCTGTCGAGCTCGACCTTGGCGATGCCGTTGAAGGGGTAGGCGGCCGAGAACCGGGGCGTGGTGATGACGAGCCCGGTGCCGCAGTCGATGTAGGACCAGCGCGAGCCGATGCGGACGGGCGCGCGGTCCTGCGTGCACGCCTTCGCCTCGTCGAACTGCGGGCGCACAACGACGGCGCCGGACGCGTCGATGAAGCCCCAGTCGCCGTCGATCTGCACGGGCGCGGTGCCCTCGGAGAACAGCCCGGCGGCCTGGTAGCGCGGGTTCACGACGAGGTTGCCGGAGCGGTCGATGTAGCCCCAGCTGTCGCCGATGCGGACGGGCGCGCGGCCGTCGTTGAAGGCCCCGGCGTCGCCGTAGCTCGCGGCGATCGCGAAGGCGCCGGACGCGTCGATGTAGCCCCAGCCGTCCACGGTCTCGACGGCGGCGAGCCCTTCGGAGAAGTCGCCCGCAAACGCGAACTGCGGCTCGATCGAGATCGCGCCGGTGGCGTCGATGTAGCCCCAGCGGAGGCCGTCGCGCACGGCGCCGCGCTGGTCGGCGAGCGCGCGGGCGTTGTCGTAGCCGGGCTCGACGACGACGGCGCCGGAGCGGTCGATGTAGCCCCAGCCGTCGATCGTGCGGACCGGCGCGAGGCCGTCGCCGAAGGGTCCGGCGAAGTCGAACTGCGGGGGGATGGCCTCGGCGCCGGACTCGTCGACGTAGCCCCAGAACGGGCCGCTCTGCACGGCGGCGAGCCCGCCGGCGTAGTCTTCGGCGAACGTGAACCGCGGGGCGATGAGGAGGGAGCCGCGCGCGTTCGCGAACCCCCATTGCTCGTCGACGACGACGGGGTAGCCGGGCGCGTCGCCGACGGGGGCGGCGGGCTCGTCCTCGCCCGAAACGACGTCGCAGCCGGAGACGGCGAGCGCGAGGAAAAAGAGGAGGGCAATCGTGGGCTTCATGGGTCGTGGGGTGTGGTGGAGCTAGCGGACGAGCGTCATCGGCCGGCTCTGGGTGCCGGCGCGGGTGTCGATCTGGTAGAGGTAGGTGCCGCTCGGGAGGTTGCGCGCCTCGAACGGCAGGGTGTGGGTGCCGGCCGGGAGCGGGCCGTTGTGGAGCGCGCGGACTTCGCGGCCGGAGAGGTCGAAGACGCGGACGCGCACCGGTCCGGGCTCGCCGAGGCGGAAGCGGAGCGTCGTGCGACTCGTGAACGGGTTGGGGTAGTTGCCCTCGACGACGAAGTCGAGCGGGGCCGAGGGGCCGCCGTCGGTGGCGACGGGGTTGGCGACGAACGAGAGCGGCTCGAACTGACCGTAGAGGATGCTCTCGACGTCCGACGTCGGGAGGCCGAACCACTGCGTGAGGACGGTGGCGTAGGCCTGGCGGAAGTCGATCGAGTGGTGGAGGTTGCCGGCGTTGTTGAGCCCGGCGAGGTCGGGCGCGTCGCCGTAGAGCCCGCCGTTGACCCCGCCGCCGAAGAGCATCATCGGGGCGGCCGTGCCGTGGTCCGTGCCGTTCGAGCCGTTCTCCTCGACGCGGCGGCCGAACTCGGAGAAGGTCATCGCGAGCACGTCGTCCTGCGCGCCTCCCGCGGCGAGGTCGGCGAAGAACGCCGTCATCCCGTCGGCGAGGCGGCCGAGGATCTGCTCGTGCCGGCTGAGCTGGTTCGAGTGCGTGTCGAAGCCGCCGATCTGGAGCACGTAGAGGCGCGCGCCGAGGTTGCCCTTGATCATCCGGGCAATCACGGCGAGCGTCTCGGCGAAGCCGTCGTCGGGGTACTCGACGCTGTTCTCGGCGGCGGCGGCGGCATCCACGACGGAGTCGCGGTAACGGAACGAGGCGTTGAAGATGGAGCGGACGAACGAGAGCTCGTCGCCGAACTGCGTCTGCGGGACGTCGGCCTCGTCGTAGACGGTGCCGTCTTCGGCGAGGTCCTGGAGCTGGCGCGGGCTGGAGAGGCTCATCCCCATCGAGAGGTTGGAGCCGCGCATCAGCGTCGCCGAGGCCCCGCCGATGCGGATGGCGACGGGGAAGTCCGGCGGCTCCTGCCCGTAGCCCGGGAACTGGTCGTCGAAGTAGCGCCCGGTCCACCCGCTGCGGACGTAGTCGTCCTCCGAGCTGCCCGAGGCCCAGATGTCGGTCGAGCGGAAGTGCGAGAGGTTGTGGTCGGGGTAGCCGACGGTCTGGAGCACGGCCATCTGCCCCTCGCCCCACATCGGTTCGAGCGCGGCCATCGCCGGGTGCATCCCGGTCTCGCTGTCGAGCGAGACGGCCTGGCTGCCGGGGATCGCGATTGTCGGCCGGACCTGGTAGTAGAGGTCGTTGTTGACCGGGATGATCGTGTTGAGCCCGTCGTTGCCGCCGGACATCTGCACGATCACGAGCGAGCGGTTCGAGTCGAGCCGGGCGAGGCGCCGGAGGAGCGGGGCGTGGCCGAGCGCGCTGACCTGCCGCCCGCCGAGCACGAACGAGGCGGCGCCGGCGGCGATGCTGGAGCGCGCGATGAAGTCGCGGCGGCTCCAGAGGGCGTGGTCTCGGTCGTGGTCGCGGCCGTGTTCGAGCGCGATCGCGCGCTCCTCACGCGTCGGGGCGGGCGGGTGGTGGTCGTGGTGATCGCACATAGGCTCGGGGCGCTTGAGGGTGTGGAGGTCTGGGCGTACGGACGTTTGAAGGACTGGACGTATGGAAGGAGGGAGGGGGCGTCCACACGTCCATACGTCCTCACTCCCATGCTCACATCAGTTGAAACTCGGGGAGCGTGACGACGTGGTTGATCAGCGTGCGGAGCCGGTCCTTCGCCGCCTCCGGGTCCGTCTGCACGAGCAGCGGCCACTCGTAGTAGGGCGCCCCGACGAGCAGCAGCTCGACGTGGTAGGCGCGGTCCTCCTCGTCGAAGTGGCCCGTGACGAGCCAGTCGACGAGGTCCTCGGCCACGGAGTAGACGCTCGTTGGGTCGGTGATCTGCTCGAGGAGCGGGAGCGGGTCGTAGGCGTCGAAGGGGCCGCCGCCGTAGAGCGCGTTCCCCGTCACGATCTGCCGCTCGGGCACCGAGCCCGTCGTGATCCACGTCCGGTAGCCGTCCCAGCCCGCCACGTTCGGCGGGTTCAGCAGCTCCTGCCCGAGCACGAAGCCGAGCTCGCGGAACACCGACCACATCTCGGCCGACGGCGTGAGGCCGAGCTCGCGCACGGTCCCGACGAGGAACTCGGAGGGGTCCTTGAGCCGCGCCCCGATGAACGCCTCGTCGAAGAAGTGGGCGCTCTTGAGCAGGCGCCGGAGCACGGGCGCGACGTTCCACCCGTTCGCGATGAGGTCGGCCGCTAGCTGGTCGACGATGGCCTCGTTCGCGACGCCGTAGACGAACCACTCGTAGAGCTTGCGGCAGAGCCGCCGCGCCGTCTCCTCGGCGCGGTGCGCGAAGACGAGGTCGAGCACGTCGTCGTACGCCCACGCGCCGGTCTGGCCGAAGATGGTCTTGTCCGTCGCGTCGTGGCGTGCGTCGTCGAAGTACGACGTGAGCGTGTTCTCGTTGACGCGCCAGCCGGTGAGCGCGCGGGCCGTCTCCGCGACGTCTTCCTGCGAGTAGTGGCCGATGCCCATCGTGAACAGCTCGTAGAGCTCGCGGGCGTAGTTCTCGTTCGGGTCGCCGGCCGTGTTCGAGACGCCGTCGAGGTAGAGCAGCATGGCCGGCAGCGTGCCGGCGCCGTCGAGGAGGGTGCGGAAGTTGCCGAGCGCGTGCGTGCGGAGGTGCGTGACGTACTGGTAGGCGTAGGGCGCGAGGCCGTAGACGTTCACCTCGGTGGCGAAGTGGTCGTGCCAGAAGAGCGTCATCTTCTCACGGAGCCCGCCGAGGCGCATCTCGGCGTACCAGCCCTCGACCCACTCGTACACCCAGTCGATGTTTTGCTGCCCGCCGCTGGGGTGGGAGTCGTACCACGTCGGGGTGTCCGGGAGCGGCCGGCTCTCGGCGAGGTCGAAGAAGTAGTCGACGGCGTCGGAGGGGGAGCGGAAGAGGGCCTCGGCGAGGTCCGGCACCGTCACGCCGAAGGCGAGGCGGCGGACGAGGTGGGCCGCCCGCCGCTGGTCCCACGGGTCGGCGTCCGAGGGCACGAACGGTTCGAGCCCGCCCGCGACCGACGGCGGCGTGAGCGAGGGGGCGAGACGCCGGGCGTCGGTGCTGAGGCGTGCGGTTCCGGAGCCTTCGTGTCCGAGTCGGAGAAAGCGGCGACGATCCATGGGGGCGCGGGACGGTTGCGGGGGGGAAGACGCACCGAATCCCACATCGAGACCCGGACTGAGTCCCTCGCGACTCAAAGACCGTGCGCGCGCCGACCGAGCATTCCACCCCCGGGTTTTGCGCACCGTAGCGTTGCATCCCGCGCGAGAGAAGGCTCGGCCGGGGTAGGGGACGTGCCGCGGTGGGGAGAAATCGTGCCCCCGCCATCGGGCCAAACGAAATGCCGCCCGGCCTTTACCCGATGCGGTCGAAGCCGGCGAACGGGCGGAGCGCGTCGGCTTCGACCGAGCCGTCGGCCCGCGAGAAGACTACTTCAGCATCTGGATGAGCCCTACGGACAGCCCGTAGGTCGCGTCTCCCTCGGTAAAGCTGAAGCCGGCCCCCGGCTCTACCATCAGCAGCGTTCGGGGGGCTATGGGGAGGCCAAAGCCGACCCCGACGCTGCCCGTCACCTGCGGCGAGCCGACGGGCACGCCGTCCAAGACGGAGATCGGAGTGAAGAACAGCCCGATCTCCGGCACGATGGCTCCGGGCGCAGCCCTTTTCAGGTCACGGGACAAGCCGAGCCCGACCGAGAGCGCGTGGCCCGATAGCGCACCTACATCGTAATCGCCGACGAGGTCGCTGACGCGGAGGCGTTGGTAGAGGAGGACGCCCTGCACGTTGAGCGGTGCATCTACTCCCTGCCGGAGAAGGTAGCCCCCGGCGATGACAGCGAGGGTGGTGGTGCGCTCGTCTCCGTCATCAAACCCGGTCTCTACGTAGCGAGAGCGCACTCCGACGTCGAAGCCTAGATCCCACCGGCCTGTGGCGTAGCGGAGGGCCGCAGAGCGCGCCGTCGCGCCACCTCCCCCCACGGCTGCGGCGGCGACGGCCACCGCCTGCTCCCCGGTCTCGAGGTACGCGCTCTGAGCAAGGGGCTCCCGAGGCATTGCCAAGAAGGTGGCTAGCGTCAGGAGCGTGAGGCAACGACGGGACGGGCTCATTGGGGTGAGGGCGGGTGACGGAGGAGGTTCGGTCAATCGCCGCGAATGTAGAGTATTGTTGGCCTCCGCACGCCAGGGTATAGAACTATTTTTACGCCCCGATCCGGTCGAAGCCAGCGAACGGGCGGAGCGCGTCGGGGACGGCGACCGAGCCATCGGCCTGCTGGTTGTTCTCGAGCAGCGCCGCGACGATGCGGGGCAGGGCGAGGGCGCTGCCGTTGAGCGTGTGCACGAACCGCGGCTTCTCGGCCCCGTCGCGGAACCGGACGTTCGCCCGCCGCGCCTGGTACGCCTCGACGTTGCTGATCGACGAGACTTCGAGCCAGCGCTCCTGCCCCGCGCTCCAGACTTCGAGGTCGTACGTCTTGGTCTGCGTCATGCCCATGTCGCCCGTCGCGAGGACGAGCCGGCGGTAGGGGAGGCCGAGCGATTGCACGGCCCGCTCGGCGACGTCGCGGAGCACTTCGAGCCGGTCGTAGCTCTCGTCCGGGTGGCAGAACTCGACGACCTCGACCTTGTCGAACTGGTGCAGCCGGTTGAGCCCGCGCACGTCTTTGCCGTAGCTCCCCGCCTCGCGCCGGAAGCACGGCGTGTACGCGGTGTAGCGGAGCGGGAGGTCCGCGGCCGACAAGATCTCGTCGCGGCGGTAGTTGACGAGCGCGACCTCGGAAGTCGGGACGAGATACAAGCCGTCGCGCTCGGCCTCGTACATCTGTCCTTCTTTGTCGGGCAACTGCCCCGTCCCGATGCCCGACGCCTCGTTGAAGAGCAGCGGCGGCTGGATCTCGGTGTAGCCCGCCTCGGTCGTGAGGTCGAGGAAGAGGTGGACGAGCGCCCGCTGCAGCCGCGCGCCCATGCCGACGTAGAACGGGAAGCCCGCGCCCGCCACCTTCGCCCCCCGCTCGAAGTCGATGAGCCCGTGCTGCTCCGCCAACTCCCAGTGCGGCTTCGGATCGAACTCGAACGACGGCCTCTCGCCCCACTCGAACGCGACCTCGTTGTCGTCCGCCGTCGCGCCGACGGGCACGCTGGGGTGGGGGAGGTTGGGGATCTCCAACAGCAGGCGGCGCTGCTCTTCGTCGAGCCGTTTCGGCGCGTCGTCCAACTCCTTCACGCGCGCCTTCAGCGTGTTCGTCTGCTCGATCAGCGTCTGCGCCTCGTCGCGCTTGCCCTCGCGCATCAACTGCCCGATCTGCTTCGACGAGGCGTTGAGCTCGGTCTGCGCCTCCTGCAACTCCGTCTGGGCCGCGCGCCGCTGCTCGTCGACGGCCAGCACCCGGTCGACGAGCGCGGGGTCCCCCATGTTCTTGTCGCGCAGGGCCTGGCGGACGCGGTCGGGGTCATCGCGGATCGTTTGGAGGTCGAGCATTGGAAAGCGGGGAAAGGGGAGAGGTCGGGACGTGCGCCATCAAAATATCACCGGGTGCGTCCGCGCAGGCGATATCTCGTCCCCGGCGTCGCCATTCACGGTACTTTTGCTTACGCCTCGACTCGCCGTACCCCAGTTCCGATGAACCGTCTGCTCCTCCTCTCCGCCGCGCTCGCCCTCTCCGCCGGGTGCGATTCGGCGACCTCGCCGTCGTCGTTTACCTCGGCCGTGTTCACGCTGGAACGAGCGTCGCTGTCGCCCGAGTCCGGCATCACCGAACTCACCCCGAGCACGGTAGCGTTCCGCCCCGACGGCACCCTCAGCGTGCGGTCGTGCAACCAGTGCGAGGGGAGCTACGCGTGGGACGACAACTTCCTGGAGGTGTCTGCATTGGGCTGCACCGAAATCGCGTGCGGCCCGAACCTCGACCTCGGCCCGTGGCTCGACGCCGAGCGCATCGTCGTGTCGAACACGTCGGACGCGAACGACGAGGTGACGCTCGTCGCCGAACGCGGCGAGCAGATCGGCACGTTCGTGTTCTCCGTCCGCAGCCTCGACTGAGTCTGGCTCAGGTGGCGACGGGGAGACCGAGTTGGCGGCCGAAGCGGTCGAGCGCGTCGTCGAGCGAGCGCGGGCGGTAGCCCAGTTCGGTCTCGGCCTTGAGGATCAGCAGCCCCGTGCGGAGCGGGCGCGGCGCGTCCGGGTGCAGCGCCGCCGTCGTCGTCGGGGTGATGAGCGAGGGGTCGAGGTCGAAGCGCTCGGCGAGCCGTCGGGCGAGGTCGAAGACGGTGACGATCTCGCGGCCGGAGAGGTGGTAGACCCCGTTCTTCTCGAGCCGGACGGCGCGGGCGATGCCGTCGGCGAGGTCGGGGACGTAGGTCGGCGTGCGGACCTGGTCGGTGCAGACCTCCGTGGGCTCGCCGCGTTGCAGCCGCGCGGTGAGCCAGAGGCCGAAGTTCGAGCGGGTGAGGTCGTCGCCGGTGCCGAAGCCGAGCGCGGTGCGGACAATCGTCCAGCGCCGGAGCCCGGCCGCGCGCACGGCGTTCTCGCTCGCCCACTTCGAGCGGCCGTAGTAGTTGATCGGGTTGGGGCGGGCGCGCTCGTCGTAGGGTCCGGCGGTGCCGTCGAACACGAAGTCCGTCGAGAGTTGCACCAGGCGCGCGCCCTGCGCTTTGCAGAGCCGGCCGAGCGCGGCGACGGCATCGACGTTCACCTCCCAGCAGCGCTCTTTGTGCCCCTCGCCCTGTTCGACTTTCGCGATCGCCGCGCAGTTGATGACCACGCTCGGCGCGAAGTCCACGAACAGCCGGCGCGCGGCCTCGGCGTCGGTGATGTCGAGCGGGGTGTAGCCGCACGAGCCCTCCCTGAACCGGGGGCGGTCGTCGCGGCCGGTCGCGAGCAGGTCGACCTCGGGGATCGCGCTGAGCCGCTGGACGAGCGCTTGCCCGATGAGGCCGTTCGCCCCGGTGAGGAGGATGCGCTGGTAGAGGGCAGACACGGGGCGAGCTAGCTTCGGTCGAGTGCGGAAACGGACGCGCGAAGGTACGATACGATCTCGGCGAGCGGCGTCCCGGGCGTGAACACCTTCCCCACGCCGAGCGCTTCGAGCGCGGGGATGTCGTCGTCCGGGATGACGCCGCCTGCGATCACGACGACGTCGCTCATACCCTCGGCGGCGAGCCCGTCGCGGAGCTTTTTGAACACGGTCAGGTGCGCGCCCGAAAGGATCGACACGCCGATCACGTCGACGTCCTCCTGCAACGCGGCCGAGACGACCTGGTCGGCGGTCTTCCGAAGGCCGGTGTAGATCACTTCCATGCCGGCATCGCGCAGGGCCGCCGCGACGACTTTGGCGCCGCGGTCGTGCCCGTCGAGGCCGACTTTAGCCATCAGCACGCGGATGGGGCGGGAGTCCATGACCGGTTGGGGGTTGATTCGAGAAACGGAGCGGACAGGCACAAGCTACGGACGGCGCGGCCTCCGCAGCACTCAGGGATAGTAGCGCACGCCGAGTCCGCCGCCGAGGTCGAAGTCGGTGTCGTCGACGAGTCGGAGACGGGGCGTGAGTTGCCCGAAGATCTCGAACGAATCGACGTAGTACGAGAGCCCGGCGTTGAAGCTGAAGCCGAGGTTGATGCTGTCGTCATCGCGATTCGTTTCGCGGAGCGCGACGAACAGCCCCGGGCCGTAGAAGTAGCGGAGGTCGGACGCCGTCCCGTCGAGACGCCGCTCGCGCAGCAGCAGGTGACCCTGGACGAACAGGTACTCGTCGAGGTCCCACCCGGCGGCGAGGTCGAACGTGCTGGCGCCGGAGCCGAACTTGAGGGCGAGCCCGGTTGGATTGCCGACTTGGCCGCCGATGCCGAAAGAACCTTGAGCGCGGACCTCGGGGGTGACGGCCCAAGTGGCTAGAAAGAGTAGAGATGCGAGTGCGATAGGAGCACGCATGAGGGGGGAGAGGTGGAGTGGGTTGACGTGGTGGAAGTCAGAAATTACGATGAGCGGTCCCTGGCTATTCACGCGTCGTGCTCCCGCGCGCCGTTCGAATCGTCGCATGGGGTTAGCGACCCCCGAGCGCCGTCGATAACGCCAGCAACGTGCGCTTATCTCCTCTTCGCCCTCCATCCGTGTCATGCACCACCTCCGACAAATTCTCGTCCTTGTTCTGGTCGTGGGTGCAGTAGGAACAAAGGCAGAGGCGCAGACCGCCACGCAGTCCGTCGCGATCGTCGTGGTCGAAGTCAACGACCTGGCCGCACCGGCCGAAGCGCGGCTAGCGCCGCAGCCTGATACCGAGCGTGTTGCGGCCGAAGCGCCTCAGTCGACCTACACCTTTGCCACGAACGGGCGAGGGAAGAAGATTACCGGCCAACTCGGCGAACGTCTCGGGGACGACGTCGCACTCGACGTGGCTTTAGAGGCGCCGCCGATGGGGTCCAGCGCGGGCTTTCGGACGCTCAGCCACACGCACGCCGTAGACCTCATGACCGGCACCGCAAGCGGTGTGACGCACCAACTCGACATCGATTACGCCGCTTCCGTGAGCGACGGGAGGTCGGCATCGGAGGCCGAGGTGACGCGGACGGTTATCTACACCGTGACGGACCGGTGACGGGACGCCCGGTGAGTCCGCCGGGCCCTCCGCTCAGGTCTTCTGCTTCTGCTTTTTGGCCGCCGGGAACAGCACGTTGTTGAGGATCAGCCGGTAGCCCGGCGAGGACTTGTGCAGGGCGAGGTCCGTGGCGGGATCGCCGACGTAATGCTGGTAGTCCTCCGGATCGTGGCCGCCATAGAACGCGAAGAAGCCTTGTCCGAGGGGGCCGTAGAGGTAGCGCACCTCGTCGCGCCCCGGCGCCTCGGCGAGGATCACGGTGCCGGGCTTGACGAGCGCCTTGCGGAAATTCGTCGTCTGCCCCATGAACCCCTTGATCGTGGCGACGTGGTTCTGGGTCAGCATGGTCGGTACGGGGTCCCACTTCGCGGAGAACTCGAAGAGGGTGAAGTAGTCGACAGCGGGGTTGCGGAGCTGGGGCGGCGGCGTCACGTCGATGTCGGAGTGCTCGTACTCCATGGGGTTGAAGCTGAGGTCGAAGTCGCGAAACGCGAGCGTCCGCGCGTAGTCGAGCTGGCTCCCGGCGTCGGGGTCCACGCCGTCGCCGTCGAACTCGGCCGGGACGATGTCGGTGCCGGCGGCGGCGAGCGCGATGTCGAAGGTGTCGGTGCCGGAGCACATCGCGAAGAGGAAGCCGCCGTTCGCGACGTAGCCGCGGATGCCCTCGGCCACGGCGAGCTTGAGCCCGCTGACTTTGGCGAAGCCGCGTCGCCGTGCTTCGGCTTCGGCCTCGCGCTGCTGCTCTTGGTACCACGGGGCGTTGCGGTACGACGCGTAGAACTTGCCGTACTGCCCGGTGAAGTCCTCGTGGTGGAGGTGGAGCCAGTCGTACTCGCCCAACTCGTCGTCGAGTACTTCGCCGTCGTAGATGAGGTCGTAGGGCACCTCGGCGTAGGTGAGGGCCAGCGTCACCGCATCGTCCCACGGCAGCGACTGCTTCGGCGCGTAGACGGCGATCTTCGGCGCTTTCTCCAGCCGCACCACGCTCGTGTTCGAACCGGGGCTCTCGACCTCGGCGATGATCTGCGCCGCGCCGCCCCCGCCGATCGACTCGAAGCTCACGCCGCGAATGCGTAGTTCCTGCTCGAAGTCGGATGTCGCCGTCGCGAGGAACGAGCCCCCGCGGTAGTTCAGCAGCCACTCCACGTCGAGCCCCCGTTCGAGCGCCCAGTAGACCGCGCCGTAGGCTTTGAGGTGGTCGCTCTGGCGCTCGTCCATCGGGATCAGCACGTCCTGCGCCGGGGTAGGCAGCGCGAAAAGAATGGCAAAGAGAAGGATGAGCGAGCGTTTCATTTGGTGCGGCGTCAAAGCGAGATGAAGCTGAACTAGACCCCGTCGCCGCGCAACTGGCGGATGCGGGCGCGGGCCTCGGGGGCGAGGAGGGAGCCGGGGTAGCGGGCGAGGAGGTCGGCGTAGGCGGCGATGGCGGCCTGCGGGTCGGCGCGGTCGCGCTCCCACGTCTCGCCGACGGTGAACAGGCTCCGGTCGATGAGGTAGCTCTCGGGGAAGCGGTCGGGGAAGGCGAGGAGCACGGCGAGCGCGTCGTCGGTGCGGCCGAGCGCGCGGAGCACCTCGGCGCGGAGAAAGTGCGCCTCGTCGCCGAGCGCGTGCTGGGGGAAGGCCGCGATCAGGCTGTCCACGACGGCGAGCGCGAGGCGCGGGCGCTGCTGCCGCTGCAAGAGTTGGGCGCGAGCGAACGTGCGGAGCGGGGCGTTCGTCGAGTCCGGGCCGGTGTTCTCCGAGACCAGCAGCTTCAGCGCGATCGCGTCGTTCGCGACGTCGGTGGCGGTGTTGCGGTTCATCGCCTGCGCGCGCGTCTTCGCCATCTCGAACTGACCCTCGTAAAAGTCCAGCCGCGCCAGCTCCAGCCGGGCGAGCTCGGCCTGCTCGCCGATCCGCTCGCTCTCTTCGACGCGCGAGAACGCGGTCCGGGCAGCGACGAGGTTGTCGCGCATCAACTCTACTTCGCCGAGATCGAGCTGCGCCTGCGCGGCGACGTCGCCCTGCGGAAACCGGGTGATGATCTCGCGTAGCAGCGCCTCGGCCTGCCCGAAGTCGAGGAAGACATCTTTCTGCAACCCCGCGAGGCGGCGCAGGGCGACGGGGTAGTTCGGGTGCGTCGGGTGGTCGCGCAGGAACGTCGTGTAGCGGTCGAGCGCGCGGTCGTAGTCAGCAGCGGGGACGCGGTTGCCCGCCTCAAAGGCGCGCTCGCCGTTGCGCTCGGCGCGGAGCTCGTAGAGGAGCGCCGTGTTGAGGAGGGCGAGCGGGGCGATGGGGCCGTCGCCGTGGCGGTCGAGGATGATCTCATAGGCCTGCAACGCTTCGTCGAACGCCTCGGCGTTGAGGGCGGCGTTCGCGAACGAGAACAGGCTCTGCCCCTGCTCGCCGCGGAGCCGGTCGATCGCGCGCGTCGCGTTGAGCGCGGCGGCGAAGTCGCCGGTCTCGGCGTAGAGCCACGCAGCGAGTTGGCGGTACGGCATCACGAGCGGCTCGTCGCGGATCAGCCGCTCGACGGAGGCGCGGAACGACTCGGCCGCACCGGCCTGCTCCAGCAGCCGCCCGAGCCGACTCTGGACGAACGACAACCGCTGTGGATCGACGCTCAGGAGCGCTGCATACTCGTCCATCGTTTTCTCGGGCTCGTCGGTGCGCGCGTAGAGCTCGGCGAGTTCGACCTGAAACATCGTGCCGTTGCCGAGGCGCTCGCGCGCGGCGAGGAGAAGGTCGCGGGCGTCTTCGTAGAGCCGTGCCGAGATCTGCGAGGCGTAGACCGTGCGGTACGTCACCGGGTTGTCCGGCGCGGTGTCGATGGCGCGCTGCCACGTCGCAGCCGCCGCGTCGAGGTCGTCCTTGAACACGTGCAGCCGCCCCATCTCAGCGAGCAGATTCGCCGTCGGCGCCGTGCGATCCATCCGGGCCTCGATGAGGGCGACCGCGTCGTCGTATCGCTTGGTCAGGACGTAGGCCTCCTTCAGCTTGTCGAAGACGGCGAACGACGAGGGCTCGGCGGCGTGGAGGTCTTCGAGCAGGGCGATCGCGCGCTCCGACTGTCCCGCGCGCAGGAAGGAATCGGCGAGGCGGAACTTGGCCGTGGCTGCGTCGGCCGCGTTTTGCTGCGCCGCGACGGGAGCCGCGAGCAGGGTGATGAGCGCGACGAGCGCAGCGAGACGACGGGCGGGCATAGGCGGCCGGAGCGAGCGGCGTTGTGGTATGTGACCTCAACGCGTAAGTTTCGCCGCTTGTTGTCACCGCGTCAACCCCCGCGACCGACGCCTCCGTTTTCGACGCCCGCCCCGACCCCGCCGCATGCTGCCCCGCCTCGACCGCCCGACCCGCACCCCCGCCCCCCGAGACGACGCCGCCCCGCGCGGGCTCGCCATCCTCGGCGCGACGGGCTCGATCGGGACGCAAACGCTGGAGATCGTCCGGCTCTTCCCCGACCGGTTCCGCGTCGTCGCGCTGACGGGCCACGCGAACGTCGACCTCCTCGCCGAGCAGGCGCGCGCGTTCCGGCCCGAGCTCGTGGTGATCGGCGACGAGCGCCGCGCTGCCGACCTGCGCGATGCCCTCGGCGGACTCGACGTGCGGGTCCTCGTCGGTCCCGAGGGGATGGAGGCCGCGGCCACGGCCGACGGCGTCGATACGGTCGTCGCGGCCGTCGTCGGCTTCGCCGGGCTGCGCTCGACCGTCGCGGCGATCCGGGCGGGGAAGGAGATCGCGCTCGCCAACAAAGAGACGCTCGTCGTCGCGGGCGAACTCGTGCGCGACCTCGTTCGCCGCCACGACACGACGATCCTTCCGGTCGACAGCGAGCACTCGGCGCTGTTCCAGTGCCTCGTCGGCGAGCCGCTCAGCGGGGTGGAGTCGATCACGCTGACGGCGTCGGGCGGCCCGTTCCGCACGCGCCCGGCCGACACGTTCGCGCACATCACGCGGGCCGAAGCGCTCGACCACCCGAACTGGTCGATGGGCGCGAAGATCACGATCGACTCGGCGACGATGATGAACAAGGGGCTGGAGGTGATCGAGGCGCGGTGGATGTTCGATCTCGCCCCGGAGCAGATCGACGTGCTCGTCCACCCGCAGTCGATCGTCCACTCGCTCGTGTCGTTCACCGACGGCTCGGTGAAGGCGCAGCTCGGCGTGCCCGACATGCGCGTGCCGATCCAATACGCCCTCTCGTTCCCCGAGCGCTGGCCCGCCCCGCACCCCCGCCTCGACTGGACCGCGATCACGTGCCTCGACTTCGAGGAGCCGGACGTGGGCCGGTTCCCGTGCCTCCGCCTCGCCTTCGACGCGCTCCGGGCGGGGGGCACGGCGCCGGCCGTGCTCAACGCCGCGAATGAAGCCGCCGTCGCGCTCTTCCTCGACGAGCAGATCGGCTTCACCGACATCCCCCGCCTCGTCGAAGCCGCCCTCGGCCACGCCGACGCCGAGGCCCCGGCCTCGCTCGACGTGCTCGAAGCCCTCGACGTGCTCGAAGCCGTGGACCGCGAGGCGCGCGACCGCGTCCGCAAACTCCACGGAAGCCTCACTGTTTAACCGGAGCTTTTGGCCCACTCGGGGCTTTGACGTACGCTTTCCGCCTCCGACCCCGTTGGTGACCCGACGCCTCGGCAGACCGAGCGCGCCGCCCGAACCCGACTAACGAACCCGCACCCGATGGACCTCGTCCTCACGATCCTCTCCTACATCTTCTGGGTCGGCCTCGCGCTCGGCATCCTCGTCTTCGTCCACGAGCTCGGCCACTTCCTCGCGGCCAAGCTGTTCAAGATGCGCGTCGAGCAGTTCTCGATCGGCTTCCCGCCGCGCATCGTGAGCAAGACCGTGGGCGAGACGGAGTACCGCATCGGCGCCGTCCCGCTCGGCGGGTACGTCAAGATCTCGGGGATGATCGACGAGTCGATGGACACGGAGTTCGCCGATCGGGAGCCCGAGCCGTGGGAGTTCCGCGCGAAGCCGGTCTGGCAGCGGATCGTGGTGATCACGGCCGGGGTGATCTTCAACTTCATCCTCGCCTTCGCCATCTTCATCGGCATCAAGTGGACCTACGGCGAGACGTACATCCCGGCCGAGAACGTGGAGGCCGTCTACGTCGAGGACGGCTCGCTCGCCTCCGACATCGGATTCCGAACCGGGGACCGGTTGCTCGCGGTCAACGGCGAACCGCTCGTCGAATTCGATCCGTCCGGCGGGCTCGAAGCCCTCTCGGCCGACCGCGCGACGTACACCGTCGAGCGAGGCGGCGAGCGCGTCACGCTGACGGCGCCCGAGGACTTCGCCTCGCGGCTGAACACGGCGGAGGGCCGCTTCGGCGTCGACCCGTGGCCGTCGGTCGTGGGCGGGGTGATCGGCAGCGACCCGGCGGCCGAGGCCGGGCTCCGGACGGGCGACCGCGTCCTCGAGGTCGGCGGGGAGCCGGTGGCGTTCTGGGGCGAGATGTCCGCGGCGATCCAGGACTCCGAGGGCGAACCGATCGCCGTGCGGTGGGCGCGCCCCGATTCGCTCGCCTCGGAGGAGGCCGCCGCCTCGGAGGAGACCGCGCTCGAACCCGTCGGGCGCACGGCCGACGCGACGATCTACGAGGCCGTCGTGACTCCGAAGCCGGGCTCGGCCGGCGCTGACGGCGAGGCGGCCGACCGCTACTACCTCGGGATCTACCCGCCCACGCCGGAGATCCTCCAGGCCCTCTTCGGCGTGCAGCAGCGGCAGTACGGGCTGGGCGAGGCCGTCGTCGCGGGCTCGGCGGAGACGATCAACTGGATCGCGCTCTACGGCCACCTCGTCGGGCGGCTGTTCACCGGGAAGGACGACGTGCGCGAGAGCGTCGGCGGGCCGGTGATGATCGCGAAGGTCACGAAGCAGGCGGCCGACGCGGGGATGCAGCAGTTCTGGTTCATCGTCGCGATGCTCTCGATCGCGCTCGCCGTGTTCAACATCCTCCCGATCCCCGTGCTCGACGGCGGCCACCTCGTGTTCCTGCTCTACGAGGGGATCACGCGGCGCGAGCCCTCGGTGCGGGTGCGCGTCGTCGTGCAGCAGGTGGGGTTCGTGTTGCTGCTGGCGTTCATGGCGTTCGTCATCTTCAACGACTTCACGCGGCTGTAATCGCGTCGGTGGGCCACGCTCACGAACCTCGCCGTAGAGTAGAGACGCAGCGTGCTGCGTCTCTACCGGGATGGCACGGGGCAAGCCCGAGCACGCTTTCGACCCGATTTTCACGCGACGCGGCGGGGCGGAGCCCGAGGGGCGCGCTACCTTCCCAGGCTAGCCCGACCCGTCTTCCCCGATCCCGCTCGTGACGACCGTATCCCTCACCAAAGAGCCGCAGACCGACGCCGACGCCGCGCGCCAGGCCGCGCTGAAGGCGCGGGGCGAGATCCCCGTCCACATCGCCGCGATCATGGACGGCAACGGGCGGTGGGCCAAGCAGCAGGGGAAGGGGCGCGTGGCGGGCCACCGCGAGGGCGTCGAGTCCGTCCGCGACGTCACCGAGGCGTGCGCCCAGCTCGGCGTGCAGCACCTCACCCTCTACACCTTCTCGACCGAGAACTGGCAGCGCCCGCCGACCGAGGTCGTGGCGCTGATGGAGCTGCTCGTCCGGACGATCCGCCGCGAGGTCGGGCGGCTGCAGGAGAACGACATCCGCGTCATAACCCTCGGCGAGCTCGACCGGCTCCCGAAGCGGGCCGCCGTCGAGATGCGCGAGGCCGAAGACCTCACGCGGGATAACACCCGGATGACGCTGAACCTCGCGCTCTCGTACAGCGGGCGCTGGGAGCTCGCCCGCGCCGCCCGCCTCATCGCCGAGGCCGCCGCCGCCGGCCGCCTCGACCCCGCCTCGGTGGACGAGCACACGGTCGCCGCGCACCTCACGACGACGGGGATGCCGGACCCCGACCTCCTCATCCGCACGGGCGGCGACCTGCGGGTGTCGAACTTCCTCCTCTGGCAGCTCGCCTACACCGAGATCTACCTCACCCAGCAGTTCTGGCCCGCCTTCCGCCGCGCCGCGCTCTACGACGCGATCGAGGACTTCCAAGACCGCGAGCGCCGCTTCGGACGGGTCCAGCCGGACGAGCGGGTGCCGCGCTGAGCCCTCCCGACCCCACGCAATAACCCCGCGCCAGCAGGCGTTCGTAAACCCGGCTGGTCCCCCCGATCCCCGCCGACCCCGCCCCCGCGTTTGCCGCCCCGAGTCCCCGTTTCGAACATGACGCTTTCCCCCTCGCTCCGTCCGTTCCTGCTCCTCTGCGCGCTCGCCGCCGTGACGCTGCCCGCACACGCCCAGGGGATCCCGCAGCCGCCGGGGCAGACCGTGGCCGCCGTGCCGCAGACGTACGAGATCCTCGGCCTCTCGGTCGAGGGGGTGGCCGACGAGACGGCGCGGCAGTTCGTCCTCTCGTCGGTCGGGCTCCAGGTCGGGCAGCGGGTGACGCTCCCGGGCGACCCCGCGATCTCCGACGCGATTCGCCGCCTCTACGAGCTCGGCAACTTCACCGACATCGACGTCGTGGCCGAGCGGTTCGTCGCGAACGGCGTGTTCCTCCGCATCGACGTGGAGGAGGTGCCGCGCCTCGGCGAGGTCGTGTTCGAGGGCGTCAAGGGCGGCGACCGCGACGAGCTCCGCAAGCAGGTCCCGCTCCTCCGCGGCCGCGCCCTCCGCCCCGCCGACGTCGAGCGCTCCGAGCAGGTGATCGAGGAGTACTTCGCCGACAAGGGCTTCCGCCTCGTCACGATCGACACGCAGCAGCAGGCGACGGCCGACGGCAACGTCAAGCTCACCTTCGACATCAGCCGCGGCAAGAAGGTCGAGATCGGCGAGGTGACGTTCCGGGGCAACGAGGCCTTCGGCGAGGGCACGCTGCAGAAGCGGCTGAAGAACACGCCCGAGGACCGCTGGTGGCGCTTCTGGGGCGCCTCCACGTTTGACGAGCAGGGGTTCGAGGAGGACAAGGCCAACCTCATCGCCTACTACAACGACCGGGGTTACTACAGCGCCCGCGTCCTCCGGGACTCGGTCTACCTCGACCGCAGCGGCGGCGACGCCGAGCTCGTCGTGGACATCCTCGTGGAGGAGGGGCCGGAGTACCGCATCCGCGACGTCTCGTTCGACGGCAACGCGGAGTACACCGACGCCCAGCTCCGCGCGGCGCTCGCGGTGGAGCGCGGCGAGCTCTATAACCGCTCCAAGCTGGAGCAAAGCCTCTACTACAACCCCCAGCACACCGACATCACCTCGCTCTACTCGGACCGCGGCTACCTCCGCTTCAACATCCAGCCGCAGATCACCGAGGTCGACGGCGACTCGCTCGACATCACGTTCGAGATCGACGAGGGCGACGTGTACGAGTTCGGCGAGATCACGATCAAGGGCAACACGCGGACGAAGGAGCACGTCATCCGCCGCCAGATCCGCACCGTCCCGGGGCAGACCTACAGCCGGCAGGCCATCGAGCGCTCGATCCGCGAGCTGATCCAGCTCGGCTACTTCGACCAGACCAAGCTGGCCGAGGGCCCCCGCGTCGCGATCGACGAGGAGACGAAAGAGGTGAACCTCACCTACAACCTCGTCGAGACCGGCGGCGACCAGCTCGAGCTCTCCGGCGGCTGGGGCGGCGGCGGCTTCGGGCTCATCCTCCAGGCCCGCGTCGCCTTCAACAACTTCTCGATCCAGAACCTCTTCAACGGGGAGGCGTGGCGGCCGGTGCCCTCGGGCGACGGGCAGCAGCTCGCCCTCTCCATCCAGACGAGCGGGTCGCGCTTCCAGAGCTACTCCGTGACGTTCACCGAGCCGTGGTTCCGCGGGCGCCCGACGCCCATCGGCGGCTCGCTCTCCTACACCTACCGCGACTTCACGAACAACCGGACCGTGGTCGGGCTGGACGACCCGACGAACGTCGCCGAGGACCTCAACTTCTCGACGATCGGGGCGCGGTTCTTCTACCGCCAGAGCCTCAAGTGGCCGGACGACTTCTTCCAGACCGGCACCGACATCGGCTACCGGCTCTACAGCCTCAACGGCGAGGCGCTCAGCCGGAGCTACGGGCTGCCCGAGGGGCGGAGCCAGGAGTTCTCGATCAAGCAGAGCCTGACGCGGAACTCGTTCAACGCCCCGCAATTCCCGACGGCCGGGTCGAGCCTGCTGCTCTCGGCCGAGATCGCCCCGCCGATCCCGGGCTTCATCCAGTACCACAAGGAGGAGCTCTCGACGCGGTGGGTGACCCCGATCGCCGGCCGCCTCGCGCTCGACTTCAGCGCGGAC
>CAYTJT010000025.1:0-20711 GCA_964438105.1 uncultured Rhodothermales bacterium
ACATGGCCTCGGCCGTGCTCGGGTTCGCCGAGCAGCTCGAGCGCATCGGCGGCGTCGCCCTCGTCATCCTCGTCGGGACGCTCCTCACCTACGCCGACCTCTCGTGGGAGGCGTTCGCGTTCGTGGGCGCGTTCTTCCTCGTGATCCGGCCGGCGTCGGTGTGGCTCGGACTGCTGCGGACGCCGACGACGGGGCTCCAGCGCGAGCTGATCGCGTGGTTCGGCATCCGCGGGATCGGCTCGATCTACTACCTGATGTACGCCGAGAACCACGGCGTCTACGACCTCTTCTCCGGGCGCATCCTCGGGATCGTCCTCCTCACGATCACGGCGAGCATCGTGCTGCACGGCACGTCCGTGACGCCGGTGATGAACTGGTACGCCCGCCGGAAGCACAGGACGTCCGGCGAGGCGCCCGGCGAGGCCGCAGCCGAACCCTGACCCGCCCGGCTCGTACTGGTGCCTCGGCGTTCCCCACCCTCCCATCCCGCTCCCGACGATGCCCGACCACCCCCGACTCGACGTGCTCGCCCTCGCCGCGCACCCGGACGACGTGGAGCTCTGCGCCGGCGGCACGATGTGCGTGCTCGCCCGCGACGGCTACCGGACCGGCATCGTGGACTTCACGCGCGGCGAGCTCGGCAGCCGGGGCACGCCGGAGGGGCGGATGGAGGAGGCCGCCGCCGCCTCGGACCTCCTCGGCCTCGCCGCGCGCGACAACCTCGGCCTCCCCGACGGCGACATCCAGAACACGGCCGAGAACCGCGAGCGGCTGATCCGGCTCGTCCGACGCTACCGCCCCCACATCGCCCTCGTCAACGCGCTCGAGGAGCGGCACCCGGACCACACGGCCGCCGCCCGCCTCTCGATCGACGCGCTGTTCTACAGCGGGCTCGTCAAGCTCGAAACGTTCGAGGACGACGGCACCCCGCAGCAGCCGTGGCGGCCGAACCACGTCCTCCACTACATGCAGTCCGTCGAGTTCGAGCCGACGTTCGTCGTGGACGTGACGGAGGTGTGGGACCGGCGGATCGACGCGCTGCGGGCGTTCGAGAGCCAGTTCTTCCACCCCGACTACGACGGCGAGGGCGAGCCGCAGACGTTCATCTCGAACCCCGACTTTTTCCGGTGGGTCGAGGCGCGGGCGCGGGCGTTCGGCTACCGGACCGGGGCCACGTTCGGCGAGCCGTTCCTGTACCGGCACGGCCCCGTGGGCGTTCGGGACCTGATGAACGTGCTGGGCGGGGAGAAGAGCTTTCGGTAGCCCTCGGGGCACCGGCGGCAGTTCGCTCGTCCCGTCAGGGCTTGTCGTAGACCTCGGCGAGGAAGCCGGCGCCGTCTCCGAAGGGGCGGCCACCGGGCGCGGCGAAGACGGAGATGCGGTGCCCTACCTCGGCTGCGTTCTCGACGTGCTCGCGGAGGTACGACATGAGGTCGGCCAGCGTCGAGCGCACGTCGTCGCTGCCGGGCAGCAGGGCTACGAGCCGGAGGCGCTCTCGGTCGACGAGGAACACGGCGCGGCTGGGCATGGCGGATCGGATGCCTTGCTCCACGAGCGGGAACCATGCCGATGCCGGGTCGCCGGGCTGCATCCGGAGGGCGATCGCGGCGAAGGGTTGCTCGACCCGGTCCCGCGCCGCGTCGAAGGCTTCGATGAAGCGGGCGCGTTGGCCCGGGGCTCGCCCTCGCCCTCGCCGCCCGAGGTGGTCGGTCAGGGGGACGAAGCTGGCCTCCGGCGGCCCATCGTCGCGGCCCGCGGCGGACGACGCACGAGAGAGGTGCTCCAGCGCGAACTCGAAGGCGTCGCGCGGCGAAGCCTCGTCCGGCTCCCCTTCCGCTCGTCGGCCCCGTCCCACTCGCTGATCCTGAGCGGGCCCCGGGCGCGGTGCCTCCCCCGACGCGTCCGTCTGCGCCGGGTCTTCCGATGCGAACGGGTCGGGCTCGGTCTCCGAAGCCTCGAACGGTTCGAGGAAGTCGAAGTAACGGATGCCCTCCGACTCGTCACCAGGCGGGTTGTCTGGGGGACCGGGGATGGTCATAGGGTGGTGGGAATAGCGCGCCGGTCGGGTCGTGGTCACGACCGGTGGCTGGGAGCCCTCGTGATGGACAGGGTGAAGCAATGTGTTAGGCGGTAGGGTGGGGCGCGACGCGTCCCGCTGCAGGTTGGCACCGCACGCACGTGACAAGCACGCTCGCGTTGGCCTCGACGTGCCCGTCGCTACCATCCCCCTAATGTGGTAGCGGTGGGCGCAGGAGTTCGGGCCCGGGGGAGGGCCGGACAAAGAATACGCCCCCGCCCTTTACCGATAGGTATTGGAATGCCTACGTGCCAGGCGCACGCAAACATTGGGGGTCCGGTGTGTGCTAGCAGTGTGCGCGCTCTCGACATAAGAGCGCGCTCGCTCGGCGCAGGAGCCCCGGATTTTTCGGAGAGACGTGTCGCAGATTGAGCCTGCGCGTCTCGTTTTGCCATGATACCGCGATCGGAGGCTCGCCGCCGGGCTCAGGGCCAGCGAGACGTAACGGGTTGCCGACGCTCGGGCGGGATGAAGCGGGGATGGAGGAGATGGAACGGGGGTTGTTCGGACGGGGGCGAACGAGGGTTTACAAGAAAGCACGGGCGCTGTTTGGGCCAGCGCCTGTGGTGGGGTGGGAGAGCCCCCTGTCTGTGGTGGGCAGGGGGCTCTCCCTGTGTTCGGGCGGCACGCATGTTCGGGCGGCACGCATGTTCGGGCGGCACGCGCGGGAGGCTTTGGTCAACCCACGGGGGCGTGGGCTATCTTCGAGGGACCGTACCCACCCGAACCTCGACACGCTCTCGATGGACGCCGATCTCCGCTCGATCCAGCAAGCCCGCGACCTCCTGACGCGGGCGCACAAGGCTCAGAAGAAATTTGCCACCGCCGGCCAGGACGAGGTCGACCGCATCGTCGCGGCGATGTGCGAGGCGGGCGCGGCCGAGGCCGCCCGGCTCGGGCAGGACGCCCACGACGAGACGGGCTTCGGCCGGCCCGAGAGCAAGCGCGAGAAGAACCTCTTCGCCACGCGCACGCTCCACGAGCGGATGCAGGGGATGCGGACGGCCGGGGTCATCGAGAAGTCCGACGACGGCACCGTCTGGCAGGTCGCCACGCCGATGGGCGTCGTCGCCGCGCTCATCCCGAGCACGAATCCGACCTCGACAGCGATGTACAAGGCCATCATCGCGGCGAAGGCGCGGTGCGGCATCGTGATGAGCCCGCACCCGCGCGCCGCCGCGTGCACGGCCGAAGCGCTCCGCGTCGTGGCCGAGGCAGCATACAAAGCGGGCGCGCCCAAAGGCCTGTTCGGCTGCATGACGGAGGTCTCCATCGAGGGGACGAACGAGATGATGGGCCACGAACTCGCGGCCGTCGTCCTCGCTACCGGCGGGCCGGGGATGGTCCGCGCGGCGCACTCGAAGGGCAAGCCCGCCTACGGCGTCGGCTCGGGCAACGTACCCGCCTACGTCGACCGCTCGGCGAACCTCGCCAAAGCGGCCGCCGACATCCTCACGGGCACGTCGTTCGATTGGGGCACGCTCTGCTCGACGGAGCGCAGCGTGATCGCGGACCTCCCGATCCGGGACAAGCTGAAGGACGAGCTGAAGAAACGCGGCGGCTACTTCTGCTCGGACGCCGAGAAGGAGAAGCTGCGCAAACTCGTCGCCCCGGACGGTCGCCACCTCAACGTCGAGATCGTCGGGCAGAGCCCGATGCGCATCGCCGAGAGGGCGGGGTTCAGCGTCCCGGACTCGACGAAGGCGCTCATCGCCGAGGTCGAGTCCGTCGGGCGCGACGAGGTGCTGTCGATGGAGACGTTGTCGCCGATCCTCTCGTTCTACGTCGAGGACGGGTGGCAGGCCGGCTGCGAGCGGTGCATCGAGATCCTCCACTTCGGCGGGATCGGCCACACGCTCGCCGTCCACGCCCAGAGCCAGAACGTGATCGAGCGGTTCGCGCTCGAAAAACCGTCGATGCGGATCGTCGTGAACACCGTCGCCGCGCTGGGCTCGGTCGGGCTGACGACGGCGCTCTTCCCGGCCATGACGCTCGGCCCCGGCACGATCGGCGGCTCGATCACGAGCGACAACATCTCGCCGATGCACCTGCTCAACGTGAAGCGGCTCGCGTTCGAGACGGCCCCGCTCAACACCGACGCGGGCGAGCCCCTCGCTGAGGGCGCCCGCCCCGCGCCTCGTCAGGGGGCGGGCCGCCCGGCTTCGCAGCCCGCAGCGCATGGGGGCACAAGCTGGATGGACGAGATCGAGTCCCGCCTCCGCGACCGCGCCGGGAATCCCTCGGCCGCCCGGCCCGAGCCCTCCGGGGACGGGGGCTCGAAGCCGGCGTCGTCCGTGCTCCCGCTGCCGGACGCCCAGGTGGATCAGCTCATCCGGCAATTCAAGAAGTAGAGCGCGATGGCGGATCGGCCCCGTGTCGTCCCGTTCGTCGGGCGGCTCCTGCTCGAACTGCTCGTGGGCTTCGTCGGCGTCTACGCCGCGGCGACGCTCGCGCAGCGGCAGGACCGCGTCGCCGAGGCCGAGCGCCGCGATGCCCTCCGCCTCGACCTCGCCGAAGAGATGGCGAGATCGCCGCTACGGCTCAACGGATGAGCGGGCAGCTCGACGCGCTCGAAGCCTACGCCGCGGCGATCGAGAGCGGTGCAGCGATTACGTCCGCACCGTCCTGCTCCCCAACCTCGACGCCCCGCCGAGCGAGTTCTACGACGCCGGCGGGAAGCTGAAGCCGAAGTACGGGTGGTACCTGTTCCACCTCCAGCGAACCGTCCGCGAAGGCCAGCGCCTGACGGAGCTCGCCGCCGAACTACACGCCGAACTAGACGGGGAAGGCTAGACCGACTCCAGCCGCTCGGGGCGGAACGTGTGGTCGCGGCCGAAGAGGGCGCGGTAGGCGAGCAGCACGACCCCGTGCGTCGCGAGCGCCACGCACGCCGCGATCATGAACATGATGAGGATCTGGTAGCGGACGGCGTCGGTGGGGTCGGCGCCGGCGAGGATCTGGCCCGTCATCATCCCCGGCAGGCTCACGATCCCCATGATCGTCATCGAGTTGATGATGGGGATGAGCCCGGTGCGGAGGGCGTCGCGGACGGCGGGCTTGGCCGCCTCCCACCGTGTCGCGCCGAGGGCGAGCCGGGTTTCGATCCGGTCGCGCTCCTTCGCGCACGTCTCCATGAAGCGGTCGAGCGAGAGCGAGATCCCCGTCAGCGCGTTCCCGAGCAGCATCCCGTGGAGCGGGATGAGGTACTGCGGGTCGAACCACGGCTCGACGCGGAGCACGCCGAGGAGCGCGAAGCCGGTGACGAGGAACGACGCGCCGAGGACGGAGACGAGCGCGTTCCAGTAGATCCCGGCGAACCGCCGTACCGTTCGGCGCACCGCCGCGATGCCCGCGAGCCCGGCCATCAGCACGGCGAGGGCGAGGATGACGAATGCGTCGTCGGTGGCGAACACCCACCCGAGCACGAGCCCGACGAGCAGCAACTGCACCACCATCCGCGTCGCCGCGACGACGATCCCGCGCGCGAGCCCGAGCCGGAGCGCGAGCGTGAGCCCGATGGCGACGGCGAGGAGCACGGCCGCGAGCCCGAGCTGCCAGAGCGAGATCGACTGGTAGGGATTCATGCGGGCAGTACGATTCGTGAGAGCGTGATCCGTGATGTCGGCCTCCAGCGGTTCAGCGAGCATCCTCACGCGTCGCGCATCACGCGTCACGCATCGCGTCCAGAGAGGTCGAGGGTGTGGTCCGTCACGCGGGCGATCTGGTCGCGGTCGTGGCTGGTCCAGACGACGGCACGGCGGGCGCCCTCGTCCAGCCACCGCGCGACGAGGGATTCGACCGCGTCGGTCGCGGCGGGGTCGAGGCTGGCGGTCGGCTCGTCGAGGAGCAGCACGTCGGGGTCGGCCTGGAAGGCGCGGAGGAGCGCGACGATCTGCTGCTCGCCGCCCGAGAGCCGCTCGACGGGCTGCCGGAGGAACGACATCGGCCGGTCGAGCGCACCGAGCGCCCGCTCGGCAGCGGCGGTGTCATATTGGCGGTCGCGGTGCACGTCGAGGTCGAAGACGGCGCGGAGGTTGGCCCCGACGGTGCCCTCGAAAAGCGCGGGGCGCTGGAGGAGGTAGTG
Organism: uncultured Rhodothermales bacterium; assembly: GCA_964438105.1. Lineage (GTDB taxonomy): Bacteria > Bacteroidota > Rhodothermia > Rhodothermales > JANQRZ01 > JBBSMX01. The sequence goes on from CAYTJT010000025.1 coordinate 6,162, forward strand.
GACGCGCGCCCGGTGCGCGGGCAGCGAGAGGTCGTCGAGCGACGTGCCGTTCGCCCTCGTGGCCCCCTCGTCGAGCCGGTCGAGCCCGCAGAGAACGCGCAGCAGCACCGTCTTCCCCGATCCCGACGGGCCGACCACGGCCCACCGCGCCCCCTCGTCGATCTCGGCGTTCAGACCCCGCCAAAGCCAGCGCCCGTCGATCCGGCGGCCGGCGTCGCGGAGGGTGAGGGGGAGAGCGGACAACGCGGGGGGCGGGGAAAGGGGTGGCGGAGATCAGGCCGAGGCGATCCGCTGGAGTTCGTCCGATTCGTAGACGTGGACGCCCGGCGCGCGGACCTGCGCCGCCGCCACGAGCGCCGCCGCGACGGCGTCGGCCTCGATCGGGCGGTACTTCCGGAGCGGGCCGAGCATGAGCGGCGCGACGGGCTGCATCGAGAGCTGCCAGAGTCGCTCGCCGAGCCGGTGCTCGTCGCGGTCGCCGAGGAGGAGGGCGGGGCGGACGATCTGCACCGCGTCGAAAGGGATCGCGGCGACGACCTCTTCCATCTCGCCCTTCGTCCGGTTGTAGAAGATGCGCGACCCCGCGTTCGCCCCGAGGGCGCTCACCACGGCGAACTGTTCGGCGCCGCATCGACGTGCCGCGCGGGCGAACGCGACGACGTACTCGAAGTCCACTCTTCGGAAGGCTGCCTCCGAGCCCGACTTTTTAATCGTCGTGCCGAGGGCGCAGAAGGCGTCGTCGGCGAGGGGGAGGTCGGCGTCGAGCCGGTCGAAATCGGCCGTGCGCTGCTCCAGCTCCGGGTGGGAAACGTCGAGCGGGCGGCGACCTACGGTGACGACGCGGCCCCACGTTTCGGCGTCGAGCAGGCGGCGGACGAGGTGGCCGCCGACGAGCCCGGTGGCTCCGGCGACGAGGGCGGTACGAGCGGGCAAAGGGGCGGGGCGTCGGATTGCGGTCTCAGAGACACGCCCGACGCCCCGCGAAGTTCAGGGGTGGATTTGGGGGGGAGTCAGTCGGCGTCGTCGCGGAGCTGGTCATGATCGCAGCGGGTGCAGCGGTACTCGCCGGCCCACGCGTTCGTGGACCACGGAGTCGTCTCCTGGCAGCGGGCGCACCGGCCCCAGTACACGTGCGAGTGGACGCCGAAGGCGCGGTACGTGCGGAGCGCGCGGCCGAGTTGGTTGAGCAGGTTCATCGTGGTCTTGCGGTGAGTGACGGGGGAGAGGGCCGACGTCCATCGGTCGGCCCTCACGCACGCACGAGAGGGAGCCCGTCTCGGTCGGAGGCAGCGTCGCGACGGCTCGCGTCCGAAGCTCCCGACTCGCCGTGGGGCATGTAGTCGCCCACGTACGTCGGGGTGGTGTGAGAGGCCACACGCGTAGCCCAGAGGATGCGGTCGATGTACTGGATGATCTTCATAGGTCGGAGTCGGATTCGGTGGGGGGCCGGTCAACGGGGCGTATCGGCGCGTGTTGCCGCGCTGCGTCATTGGAAGCACTTCCTGAACAAAGAGTTAATAGTGAAGCGCTTCCGGGACCGCTTCCGGTTTTGGGGAAGCTTCGCCGGCCCCCATTTCCCCGGCCCGACGACGTGCGGTATGTTGCGCCCCCGCTTCGCCCCACCGCCGCTCTGCCCCCTGCATGTCCACCGCCCGTCGCCTGCCGCCCTCCCCCGAACCATCGCCCGATTCCGACGGGCTCCCCGGCATCACGTTGCACGACGGGTTCCGCTTCCGGCGCGGGCAGCGAGCCTTCCTCGCCAAGCTCGCCGAGGCGTTCCGGCGCGGCGAGACGAACCACCTCGGCGTGTTCGTGCCGGGGTACGGGAAGACGATCACGGCGCTCGCCTCCTTCCTCGTCGCACGGGCGCTCGGCGTGGCCGACAAGCTCGTCGTGTTCGTGCCGCGCGGCAACCTCCGCGACCAGTACGCCGACGCCGAGGAGCTCGCCGAGGTGTTCCGCAACCTCGGCGCGCCGCCGCTCTCGTTCTGCGTCGCCGACAGCGAGCGCGTCTTCCTGAAGAACCTCGACACCCACGTCGTCATCACGACGTACCAGTACGCCAGCGGCGAGGGCGGGCACCGAGCCCTGCTGGAGTACACCCGGCGCGGGCGGAGCCTGTTCGTGTTCGACGAGGTCCACCACTTGTCCGAGGACGGGCTGTGGGCGCAGAAGATCGAGCAGTTCCCGCACGAGGCCTCCGTCGCGCTCTCCGGCACGCCGATGCGGAGCGACAACAAGACCCTCTTCGGCGTGCCGTTCCACGTCGGCGACGACGGCGACCAGTACTACGAGGCGCTGCACGAGGTCACGATGCGCGACGCCCACGAGGAGGGCCACATCCTCAAGCGCGTCGACGCCCACGTCGTCGACTACCGGCTCCAGCTCGTGCGCGGCGACACCGGCGAGGAGGTCGAGCTCTCGCTCTCGGGGATGGCCGAGCTCGGGCAGACGAGCAAGGAGGTCGACGTCTACCTCGCCCGCCGCAAGCTCCGCTTTCACGAGGTCTACCTCGACACGCTCCTGCGGCCGGCGTTCGAGCGGTTCGCCGAGAAGCGGAAGGCGCTGCAGCAGCACATGGTTCGGAGCGGGCTCGCGGCGAAGGGGCCGTTCCGCAACCACCAGATGCTCGTCATCGCGATGAGCAACCTGCACGCCGCCGCCATCCTCGAGTTCGTCCGCGCCCGCTTCCCGAGCTTCACGAGCGCGCGCATCGGGCAGGACGTGCCGGCGCCCGAGCGCGAAACCCTCCTCGCCGACTACCGCGAGGGCCGGCTCGACGTGATGGTGCAGGTCGACATGATCGGCGAGGGCACCGACATCAAGCCGATCTCGGTCATCGTCAAGGCCGACCTCGTCCGCGCCTACTCGAAAACGATGCAGCAGGTGTTCCGCGGGATGCGCTACGTCGCGGCGTTCCCCGAGGACCAGAACCGCTGCGACATCTACGCCGCCAACGATTCCGACGTGGTCGCGACGCTGGAGTGGATCACGGCCGAGGAGCAGATCGGGGTGAAGATGCGGGCGAAGCAGGCGGCGCGCGAGGCCCCGGCGGCCCCGGCGAGCGAGCGAAGCCCGTGGGAGCTGAAAAGCGTGCAGCACCGCGACATCCGCACGCACTCGCTGGAGCGGATGCCGGGCTACGTCCGCTCGTCGAGCACCTTCCACCGGCACATCCCCGCGCCCGAGGCCGAGACGCCGCAGGTCGTGGACGTGAACGAGCGCGAGCGCGAGCTGCGGAAGGAGTGCGCGCGCCTCGCCTCCGAGCTCGCCTTCTTCCTGCAGGGGCGGGGGCTCGACGTGGACGTGCGCGAGATCCACGCGCGCGCCAAGCTCCGCCTCGCCGGGGCGCAGGGCGACCTCAGCCTGCGCGAGCTGGAGAAGAAGCGGGTGTGGCTGGAGCGCTGCCTACGGTCGGGCCGGTTGCTGTAGCGGCGGATAACGCGCCGGGATGGAGGGGGGAGGGTCCGGCGCGTTGCCGAATCGGGTGTGAGGCTACGCCCCACGCCGCCTGCGGGGCTGCGCCCCGCGCGGTCGTTAGCGATGGGCCGCACCGGTGGATGGGGATGCACCCGCAAATGCCACCCGGGAACGGTCGTTGTTTTGTAGCGGACGTCCCCCCACGTCCCCTCCGAACCCCACCATCACACCGCTTCTCCCCACCAGCACACGGCTTACGTCATGAAACGCTCTCTCCTTTTGACCGCCGCCCTCGCCGTATTCACGCTCGGCGCGGCGGGTTGGATCGCCCCATCCTACACCTTCGAATCCAGCAGCAAGATCTGGGTCGAGGGCACTTCCACCATCCACGACTGGGAGTGCGAGGTCGGGCAGTTCGCGGGCTCCGTCACCGCCGACGCGGCCGAGGCTGGCTTCGCCAGTCTCACCGCCACCTCGCTCGCCGTCCCCGTGCAAGGGATCGACTGCGACAACGGCACGATGAACGGCAAGCTCCGCGATGCGCTCGGCAGCACGCCCGTCCGCTACGACCTCGCGAGCGCCGACGTCGGTGAGGTCGGCGCCGACGGTTGGTTCACGATCAACACGACCGGCCGGCTCACGATCGCCGGGGCCACCCAGCCCGTCGAGATGAGCGTCAAGGCGAAGGCCCTCGACGGCAACCGCTTCCGCTTCGTGGGGCAGCACGCGCTCAAGATGACCGACTACGGCGTGGACCCGCCGACGGCCATGTTCGGCACGCTCAAGACGGGCGACGAGGTCACGGTCCACTTCGACGCAACCGTCAGCGGCTAGCGACTTACCGCGTTCCGTGCAAAAAGGGCTCCCCGGCTGCGGTCGGGGGGCCCTTTACGGTTGGCGGATTTTGCAAGGGGAGGCCCTACACCGGGCGAGGGGGGGCGTCCCACGTCGGACATAGCGATGTGCTGAATCGGGGGTGGGGGGCGAGCCCGGCAAGCGGCCCGAGCGAGGCGGCGTTAATTGCTTCCGAGCGACACCAAAGCCGCTCGCGCACGACGTCCCCCCCCTTCCGCCAGCTCAGCGGACCGACGACATGAACCCGACCCGCCTCCTCTGCCTCCTGCTCCTCGGCGCCCTCGGGCCCCTCGTGGGGACGCACGCGGTGGCGCAGGCGCAGTACACCGTACGCCCGGCCAGCCAGTTCTGGATCGACGGGACCTCGACGGTGAACGCGTTCACCTGCGCGGCCTCCGAAGTCGCCGGCCACGGCACCGTGGAAGAGGCCGAGGGCGCGTCGCGGGAGGCCGAGCTGCAGGCCGAGGTCGTCATCCCCGTGCGCTCGTTCGACTGCGGCGTGCGCCAGATGAACCGCGACATGTACGAGGCGCTCAAGGGCAAGGCCTACCCCGCCGTCCGCTTCGCGATCGACCGCGCCGAGGTGCTCCCCGCGCCCCCCTACGCCGAGTGGACGCCGGTGAAGGTGTGGGGCACGATCACCCTCGCCGGCGCGCGGCGCCCCGTCGCGGTGACGGCGCAGGGGCGGCGGCTCGGCGACGGCCTCGTCCGCATCCAGGGCCGCCACGCCCTCCGCATGACCGACTTCGACATCACCCCGCCGTCGGGGCTCCTCGGCCTCGTCCGCGCGCACGACGACATCGTGGTGCGGTTCGACCTCGTCGCTTCGGCGACGGGGACGGACTGACGCCGCGCACCCTCGCACCACTCACTCTGCACTACCCACCCCCAACCCTTCCTACCATGGAACGCCTCCAGAAACTCTTCACCACGGCGACCCTCCTCGCCCTCGCCGTGCTATTCCTCGTGCCGGCGGCCGTCGCGCAAGCCATCGACGACGACGTCGCGACCGAGGACATCCAGTACTTCCGGGCCAACAGCCAGGCCGGCCTCAACGAGTTCGAGGCGCCCAAAGAGGCCGGCGCGCCCTTCGATGGCCTCGAAGTCCACGTCGGTGGTGACTTCGCGATCCTGTTCCAGGGCCTCTCGCAGGACAACGACGCCGGCAACCTCGTCGAGCTCTCGAACAACTTCGCCCTCCCGACGGCGAACCTCAACGTCGACGTACAGATCGCGCAGGGGATGCGGATGCACCTCCGCACCTACCTCTCCTCGCGCCACCACTCCGAGGCCTGGGTGAAGGGCGGGTACTTCCAGGTCGACAACCTCAACTTCATCCAGGACGGCTTCCTGTCGAACGTCATGGACGTCACGCGCTTCCGCTTCGGTATGGATGACATCAACTACGGTGACACCCACTTCCGGCGCTCGGACAACGCGCGGGCGATCTACAACCCGTTCGTCAGCAACTACATCATGGACGCCTTCGCTACGGAGCCCTTCGCTGAAGTGAACGTGCTGAGCAATGGGTTCATCGGCGTCCTCGGCCTCTCGAACGGGCGGCTCAACCAGAGTCCTACCGAAGGAGATGACGGCGTCGCCTTCTACGGAAAGGTGGGCTACGACAGCCAGTTCACGGACGTGCTGCGCGGCCGCCTGACGGGCTCGGTCTACCACAGCACGGACGCGGGCACACGCGACTATCTCTACGGTGGCGACCGCGCCGGCTCGCGCTACTACAGCGTGCTCGAAGTGATCGACGAAGAGCGCCCCAGCGACTTCCTGCCTCGCTTCAACCCCGGCTTCCCGCACCAGACGGCTTTCCAGGTCAACCCATTCGTGACCTATCAAGTGGTTGACAACGTGGCCGTCGAACTCTTCGGCGTGGTCGAGCGGAGCATGGGCGGCGGCGAGATCGAACTGACCTCGGGCGACATGGTCAACCGCGGCGGCTACACGCACCTCGGCGGCGAACTGATCCTCCGCCTCGGGGCCGAAAAAGACTTCTACCTCGGCGGCCGGTACAACACGGTCTCGGGTGAGCAGGTCGAAGACGGACCCCAGATGGATATCTCTCGCATCAACGTCGGTGGCGGCTGGTACCTCACGCCGAACGTCCTCGCGAAGGCCGAATACGTGACCTCGACCTACGACGGTGACATGTTCGCCAACGACATCCGGTACGCCGGGGCCGAGTTCAACGGATTCGTCGTCGAAGCAGCTATCAGCTTCTAACCCAACCCTTCGGGCGGGCACCCTCCTCCGACCCGCCCGAGCGATCGCGGCCCCGGCTCCCTGTGAGTCGGGGCCGCTCGCGTTGGTGCCCCTCGGTGCCGCGGCTCCCGCGGCGGTCAGCCTTCGCAGCGGTCAGCCTTCGCAGCGGTCAGCCTTCGCAGCGGAAGTGGATGACGTTCGGGCCCGCCGTCGCGTGGGTTTGGCCGAGGCTGATCGCCCCCTCGCGCAAGAGGGGGGTCTGGTCGCGGTGCAGGTAGACCTCCTCCGTGCCCATCCGCAGGTACGTCCCGTTCGTGCTGCGGTCGGTGAGGACGTAGCGCCCGTGGCTGAACCGGATGACGGCGTGGGAGCGCGACGCGTTTTTGTCGTGCGTGGCGAGGTCGTTCGACGGGCTCCGGCCCATGCGGAAGGGCGGGGCGTCCGCCCGGACGACGAACTCCTGCGTCCCGTAGTGGAGCACGAGGCGGCCCTCGTGCTGCTTCCGGGCTTCGTCCCACGGCAGCATCACGTTCGTGAGGGCGGACCGGTTCGGCTGCCACAGCAGCTCGCACAGCTCGATCCGCTGCTCTTTGCCGCGCACCTCGGCCCGGCCGAGGCTCCGGGTCTGGCCGCGGAGGGGCGCGGGCAGGCGCTCCACGGTGGCGCGCGTCGTGATGATCTGGTCGGGCTTGGCGAACCCGACCATCCGCGCCGCCACGTTGACCGCGTCGCCGTAGACGTCGCTCGCTTCGAGCAGCACGGGGCCGACGTGCAGCCCGATCTTGATGCGCATCCCGACCTCTGCGAGCCCCGCGTCGCCGTCGACGGCTTGCTGCATGGCCGTCGCCGCTCGGGCCGCCGCCTCAGCCTCGGCGAACGTCGCCATGATCTCGTCGCCGATCGTCTTGACCACGACGCCCGCGTGGCGCTCGGTCTCGTCCGAGAGGATCGTGAGCACGCGCGCGATGACTCGCATCGCCCGGTCGTTGCCGTAGCGCTCGAACAGCTTCGTGCTCTCGCACGCGTCGGCGAACACGATGGCGCGCTCGGCCTGCTGGAACGGCGCGCTGCGGGGTTGGGGCACACTCATGGGGACTCGGGAAGACGCGCGGGCCGGCGGCGGGCCGGTGCAAAAGCGCCCTAAACTACGAACCTCCACCCCGTAGCGACCAACCGGCAGCGGGGAGGACCGGCCGAGGGGGATGGGCGCGGACGCTGCTGATTTGGCGGTGCTTAGGCGCTTGCGCGGCTGGTCGGGTTGGGGGTAGACTGTCGGCCCCTGCCCAACAGAGCTACGAATAGGTTCGACGCATGAAGTCCGCCGCTTCCGGCTCCACCGAACCGTCCGTGCCTGGGCAGGACCTGCTCGCCGCTCTCGCGTCGTCCGAGCCGTTCGCCGGGCTCTCCGACGGGGTTCGGGACGCTCTCGAAGGCGAGCTCCGACCGGTCCGGCTCGAAACGGGAGCCGTGCTGTTCCGGCAGGGGGCGGAGGGCGACGCGCTCTACCTCGTGCGACGCGGCCTGCTGCGCGTGTCCGTGGCGGGGCAGGACCGGGAGGAGGCCGTCACGACCGAGGTCGGGCCCGGGTCGCTGGTCGGCGAAGCGCAGGCGCTGGGCGGCGGCCGGCGCACGGCGACGGTGCGCGCCGCCGTCGATACGGAACTCGTCGAGGTGCCGGCGTCGGCGCTGCGCCGGTTGGAGACGTCGGCTCCGGAGGTGGTGACGCGCCTCGCCGAGACCACGCGCCTCCGGCTCCGCAGGAGCCAGCTGACGCGGCTGCTACCCCGGCTGCTCGGCCCGGGCGCGCAGGAGCTCATCGGCGAGGTGCAGGCGCAGGCCGAGTGGGTCCACCTGCGCCGCGGCGAGCGGCTCTTCCGGCAGGGCGATGCCGGCGACCACCTGTACCTCGTCGTCAGCGGCCGGCTGGCGGCGGTCGCCGAGGACGGCGAGCGAGCGCCGCGCGTCTTAGGCGAGATCCCCGCGGGCGAGCCGGTCGGGGAGATGGCGCTCTTCACGGGCGAGCCGCGCTCGGCGAGCGTCTACGCGTTGCGGAGCAGCGAACTCGTCCGGTTCTCGCGCGAGACGTTCGAGCGCGTCGTCGAACTGCACCCGCGCGTGATGACCGAGGTCACGCGGCTGCTCATCGGTCGTCTGCGCAACACGAATCGGGGTCGCCCGCCGCAACGGGAGGAGCGGACGATCGCGCTTCTCCCGGCGTCGCCCGGCGTGCCGCTCGGAGCCTTCGCCGAGCGGCTGAGCCGCGCCCTGCAGCGGGCCGGGTCCACGCTCGTGCTGGGGAGCGAGCGCGTCGGTGCTGAACTCGGCACGGCTCGCATCGCCCAGCTCGGCCCGTCGGATGCGGGCTACCTCCGCCTCACCGTCTGGCTCGACGAGCAGGAAGCCCTCCACCGCTTCGTGCTGCTCCAGGCCGACGCCGAGCCGACGCCGTGGACCCGGCAGTGCCTCCAGCGCGCCGACCACGTGCTGATCGTCGCCGACGCCGAGGCTGACCCCGCGCCCGGTGCCACCGAAGCGCTGCTCGACGCGCAGGACACCGTCGTCGCGCCGCGGCGGGCGCTCGTATTAATTCACCCGGACGGGCGCCGCCGCCCGCAGGGAACGCGCCGCTGGCTCGCACCACGGCGGGTCCGCCAGCACTACCACGTACGGTGGGACCGCGACCACGACGTCCGCCGCGTCGCCCGCTTTCTCAGCGACCGCGCCGTCGGCGTGGTGCTGAGCGGCGGCGGCGCGCGCGGGTTCGCCCACATCGGGCTGCTGCGCGCGCTCGGCGAGCACGGCGTGCCCATCGACGTGATCGGGGGGACGAGCATGGGCGCGATCCTCGGGGCGCAGTTCGCGATGGAGCGCGATTGGGAAACCGTCCTCCGCAGCAGCCGCGACACGTTCGTCACGCCGAAGCCGTTCCGGAAATACACCCTGCCGCTGTTCTCGCTGCTTCGCCACGGCGTCTTCGACGGCAGCGCCGGGGTCATCTTCGGAGACACCGAGATGGAGGACCTCTGGACGCCCTGCTTCTGCGTCGCCACCGACCTCTCGTCGGCCGAGTCGGTCGTGTTCCGGCGCGGCCCCGTCACCGAGGCGACGCTCGCGAGTTCGGCGCTGCCGGGCGTCGTCACGCCGCGCGTCCGCGACGGCCACCTCCTGGTGGACGGCGGCGTCCTCGCCAACACCCCGACGGCCGCGATGCAGCGCGACTGCAGCGTGCTGATCGTGTCCGACGTGACGGAGGGGAAGGCCGCCGACGTGGAGTTCGACGCGTTCCCATCGCCGTGGCGCGCGCTGTGGCAGCGGCTCTCGCCGTTCCACGAAAAGCCCGTCGTTCCCGGCCTGATGAACATCCTGACCCGGACCGCCGTCCTCGGCAGCGTTGCCCGCGACGCCCTCGCCCGCGACGCCGCCGACCTCTACCTCCGGATGCCGGTCGAGCCGTACGGGATCCTGGAGATGGACCGGATCGACGAGATCGTCGAGGCCGGCTATGCTTACAGCCGGGACGTGCTCGAAGCCGGCCGCGCGAGCGAGGCCGACGCGCCGTGGTACGCGCGCGTCATGGCGAAGGCCGTCGAGGCGTAGCGTTAGCTACGGAGTCGTGCAGCGAAGTCGGCGGGCAACCGCCACGGATCGCGGCCGGTGCGTTCCCACGCAAAGTGCTCTATGAGCGCATCAGCGGTACTTGGCTCTGGCTGGTCGAGAAGGCCGAGCGAGTGGGCGAGCGCGCCGACGACGGCTTCGGGCCGGACGCCGGCCTCGCGGAGGCCGCGGAGCGTGAGCGCTCTGTCGCGTTTCGAGAGTTTCTCGCCCTCGGCATTCACGACGAGCGGGAGGTGGGCGTAGTGCGGCACCGGCCCGCCGAGCGCCTCGATGAGTTGGATCTGCCGCGCCGTCGAGTCGAGCAGGTCGGCGCCGCGCACGACCTCGGTGACGCCCATCGCGAGGTCGTCCACGACGACGGCGAGCTGATAGGCGAACAGTCCGTCGCGGCGCTTCAGCACGAAGTCGCCCGTCGTCTCGCTCACGCGCTCGGTGACGACGCCCTGCACGCGGTCCTCGAACGTCACGGGCTCGTCGTGCACGCGGAAGCGGAGCGCGGCGTCGGCGTCCTCCCTCGCGCGGATCCGGGCGAGCCAGTCCAGCGGCAGCGATGGCGGGCGGAGCGAGGGCGGGTACGGCGGGAGCCCATCGTGCCCGTGCGGGGCGGACGCGATCTCGCGGAGGTCGCGCCGCGAGACGCGGCAGGGGAAGAGCCGCCCGGCCTCGGCCAGCCGGTCAAGCGCGGCTTCGTACACGGCATCGCGTTCGGACTGCACGTAGGGTGCGTGCGGGCCGCCAATGCTCGGCCCCTCGTCCCAGTCGAGCCCGAGCCAGCGGGCATCCTCGATCGCGGCCTCGGCCGTGCCGGGTATCTCACGCGGCGGGTCGAGGTCTTCGATCCGCCACACGAACACGCCGCCCTGACTGCGAACGGAGAGCCACGCCGCGAGCAGCGTCCGCGCGCTGCCGACGTGCAACAGTCCGGTCGGGCTCGGGGCGAAGCGGCCTCGGGGCGTCTCGTTCATAGGTCCGCGCTACCGAGCGGGCCTCCACCCGGTTCCGTCGAGAGGCTGAACCTCGCCGGGGCGCGGCCGTACCACGCAGACCCTCTCATCTCCCGTGGCACCACATCTCCAGAGCCCATCATGGCAAACCAGAGCAAGAAACGGCAACTCCAAGAGCGCAAAGCGAGCGAGGTCGCACAGAACACCGCCAGCGGCACGAGCGCCGACAACTCCGACCGCGACCAGACTGGCGACCGCAACCGGAGGGAGGGCAACGACGACCAGGTGCGCGCTGTGCAGGGCGGTGACGGCGGCACGTCGGGCGGCGGTGGCGGGAAGAAGCGGGAGGATCAGAGCTAAATCCCGCCCACGCAGCAACCGCTACAGGAAGACGTCAAACGCCGTCCCGATGACGGTGTCGAGGAGGGACGAGCGGAAGCGGTCGAGGCGGGCGAGGGCGAGCCCGGCCTGCCGCAGCCCCTCCAGTTCGGCGAGGTCGCGCTTGCCCTGCACGAGCCACGTGAAGTCCTCCGGCGTGAGCGCCTCGGCTTCGAGCAGCGCCGTCCACCGGACGAGGTCGGCCTCGGCCTTTTCGAGAAACGCGCGGCCGTCGTTCACCGCCGTGTTGCGGTGCTCGGCCCACTGCTCCTCGGCGAGCGTGAGGAGTCGGTCGAGGACGGTGTCGCGGAACGTGGCGAAGTCGGGCATGGCGGCGCGGGTTAGTCGACGGCGTCGGGGCGGACCTTCCCGCTCTCCAGCCCGATCACCGTGTCGAAGGCGTCGGCGACGAGCGCCTGCGCTTCGGTCACGAAAAAGGGCGAGAGCGCGCCCTCGGCTTCCCACCGCGCGAGGAACCCGCCGAGCAGGTTGCGGTCGGGGTCGCGGAGGATCGCCCACTGCCGCGCGGAGAGCTCGTTGTCGGGGCGGCCGCGCGCGAACTCGTACGCCTTGTCGAGGTCCAGCCGCAGCGCTTCGACGGCGTCGCGGTGCGGCTCGAACGGCTCCGTCGCCGCGCCCATCACGGCGAGCGCTTCGACCTTCAGCTCGACGGCCTGCTCGTACGCCCGCTCGCTGAACGGCGCGATCGTCGGGGCGCACCCGGCCAGGGCGAGGAGCACGAACAGAACGGAGGGGGCGGCGCGTCGCATCGGAACGGGGTCGGCGTACGACGTCATAGTACGTCCGCGAACGTCCGCCACCAAACGCGCCGACGGGGCGGGGCCGGCGGGCGGGATCAGCCGAGGAGGACGCCGGCGATCGTCGCGGTCATGAGGTTGGCGAGCGTGCCCGCGAGCACGGCGCGGAGGCCGAGGCTCGCGATCTCGCCCGTCCGCTCCGGCGCGAGCGGCCCGATCCCGCCGATCTGAATGCCGATGGACGAGAGGTTCGCGAAGCCGCACAGCGCGAACGTCGCCATCACGACAGTCTTGGGCTGGAGCGCGCCCGCGGCGATCGCGTCGGCGAACTGGCTGTAGGCGACGAACTCGTTCGCGATCACCTTCGTCCCGAGGAGCCCGCCGAACGCCGTGATGTCGGCCGTCGGCACGCCGACGAGCCACGCGATCGGCGCGAGCACGAGGCCGAGGATGCCCTCGAGGGTGATCTCCAAGCCGAAGAAGCCCGCGCCCCAGCCGATGATCCCGTTGAAGATGGCGATGAGCGCGAGGAAGGCGATCAGCATCGCGCCGATGTTGAGCGCGAGCCCGAGCCCGTCGGCCGCGCCGGTCGCCGCCGCGTCGATGATGTTCTTCGGGCCTGGCTCCACGATGGCCTCCTCCGTTGCCTCGACGGCCTCGTCGCTGGAGGTGGCCGGCATCGTGGCCTCGCCCGCGTCGGTGACGGGCTCCACCGGTTCGGGGTCGAGGCTGGCGTTGACGGGGCCGGTCTCGGGGATGAGGATTTTGGCGAGGACGAGCGCGGCGGGCGCGGCCATCACGCTCGCGCCCAGCAGCTGCTCGGCGAAGAGCTGCTGCCCGGCCTCGACGGCGATGCCGGCGACGGCGGCGTAGCGCTCGCCGAGGAACGCGACGTAGCTCGCGAGCACGCCGCCCGCGATCGTCGCCATCCCGCCCGTCATCACGGCCATCAACTCGCTCCGCGTGAGGTTCTTGATGTAGGGCTTGATGACGAGCGGCGCCTCCGTCTGCCCGACGAAGATGTTCGCGCTCACCGACAGCGATTCCGGCCCGCTCGTCCCGAGCGCGCGGCGAACGACGTACGCCACGCCGCGCACGATCACCTGCATCACGCCGAGGTAGTAGAGGATCGCCATGAGCGAGGCGAACACGACGACGGTGGGGAGCACGTAGGCGAAGAAGAAGAACCCGAGCGAGCCCTCCGCGCCGGGCGGCAGCCCCAGACTCCCGAACACGAACGTCGAGCCCACTTCGACGGCGGCGAGGAACTTGACGAACAGCCCGGCCACCCACGCGAACCCGAGCTTCGGCCAGCCGAGCGGCGCGAACGCCTCGCCCATCTCGTCGCCCTTGAGCACGAGCACGGCGAAGACGAGCTGGAGCCCCAACCCGAACCCGACGGTCCGCCAGTTCACGCGGCGTCGGTTGGAGGAGAGGGCGAACGCGATCGCGACGATCGAGACGAGGCCGAGGAGGCCGCGGAGGACGGACGTGAGTTCCATGCAGGTGGGGTGTGGGCGAGGGGAAGCGCCGCCAGCGCGGCGGGGCCAAAATACCGGAAAGGCGCGAACCGAAACCCCAGCGCGGCGGAGCGAACCCGAGCGCGCCCCGCCGCGAACGGCCGGTCGCCGTCGAGGGTTAGTTTGAGCGAGCGTCCGTCGCGTCGGCGGGCCACACGTCGTTGGTCTCGTCGGTGTCCGGGAGGGTGTCGGTCGGGTCGAGGCGGACGGAGGCGACGTCGTCGTCCGCCGCGACGCTGTACGAGTCGGTTTTGTAGAACGCCTCGACGGGCACGCGGACGCGCTCAGTCCGGCCGTCGGCGTACGTCACGTCCAACTCGGCGGGCATCACGAGCCCGCCGCGGTTCTCGATCGTGATGAGCGTTCCGCCGTCGGCCGCTTCGACACTCGCTACGGCTTGGTCGAGCGTTTCGGTGCTCATGAACCAGCCGCGCCAGAACCAATCGAGGTCCTCGCCCGACACGTCCTCGACGGTGCGGAAGAAGTCGGCGGGCTGCGGGTGCTTGTAGGCCCAGCGCTCGACGTATTGCATGAACGCCGCGTCGAAGCGCTCGGGGCCGAGGACGAACGCGCGGAGCATCAGCAGCCCGACGGCGGGCTTGCGGTAGGCGAGGAAGCCGAGCGACGGGCGGCGGATCTGGTCGGCCGGCGTCACGATCGGCTGGTCCTGCATCGGCGCCGACTCCATCAGCGCGACGACCGTGTCCCGTTGCACGAGCCGGTTGACGCGGGCGTTCATCCCCTCGCCGTAGTGTGCGATCGTCGGGTCGGGGTTCTCGTTGTAAAACTCCACGTTCGAGAACGTGTTGAGGAACGAGGTGAACCCCTCGTCCATCCACGCGTGGC
>CAYTJT010000026.1:0-20533 GCA_964438105.1 uncultured Rhodothermales bacterium
CCGCCGACGAGCGTTCCGATCTCGGTCCCCCACGTGTCGGCCGCGGCGGCGGCGAACGCGCCGACGTAGCCCCAGTAGAGCGCGTCCGAGGGGACGAACACGTACGCCACGAGGAGGGCCCACGCCACCCCGCCGTTCGCGAGCACCTGCCCAGCGTCGCGCCGGCTGCCCTTCTCGTTGCGGGCCTCGGCCGCCGCCTTCCGCCGCCGACCGGCTTTCGACAGCAAGCTCGACAGCACGAAGAACGCCACCCCCGGCACCGCCCACTCCGCCCCGAGCACGACGACGGAGAACGCGAGCCCCGACGCCGCGAGCGCCCCCGAGCGGTCGAGAAAACGCACGGCGTAGGCCGCGAGCCCGAACGCCACGGCCGCGGCGAGCGCGCCGAGCAGCAACCCGACCGCGCCGGGATCGACGTGAGCGACCGTGAGCGGCGCGACGACGGCGACGACCACGAAGAAGTTATCCCAGCCGCGCCCGGCGAGCGCCTCCGCCCCCGTCGCCAGTACCGCCGCCACGAGGGCAATCCCCACGATCTCCATCGGGGTAAAAAGAGGCGGCCCCCACAGAGCCAGCGCGCAGACAAGGAGTCCGAGCGCCGTCGCGAAAAACGCCAGCGACCCCGCGACCGACTTCTCGTTCACCCCGATCCGGAACCGGCCGGGCCGGTCGAGCCCCATCCCGACGGCCGACGCGACGGGGTCGGAGACGGCGAGCACGAGGAACGCCGCCTGCAGGAGGTACACGCGCCCCGGATCGAGCGTCCAGCACGTCGCGAGCGCGAAGAGGAGCGCGAGCGGGAACGTGACCGTCCCCCAACTCCGCCGCCGGATCGCGTGCATCCCCGGAAACGCGCGGCGCGGCACAGCCCACAGGTTCACGAGCACGAAGCCCACCGCGAGCAGGTAGATCCAATCCGGCCGCTCGAACCACACCGGTGCCCCGACGACGAGCAGCCCCGTGAGCGCGTGCACGAACCGCCGCGAGGCCTCGGCCGGCCAGCCCGCCTTCGCCCGGAGCGCCTCCCCCGCCCCGACCGTCGCCAGCAGCCCCAGGCCGAAAAGGGTGAACGCGGTCACATCGGTCATGCCAGATCAGACATTCGGTTAAAGCAGAACCCTTTCCCCTGCCATCCTGAGCGGAGGCCCGCAGGGCGGCAGTCGAAGGATCTGTAGTGATACGGACTCCGATCTTCGATGTCAGGATACCCGCCGCCGTCGAGGCCGCCCTCATCGCCGTAGAGACGCAGCATGCTGCGTCTCTACCGTCGGTCGAACTGGAGTCATACCGACATCGACAAACAGAATCCGTATGACTCGACCTTCACCTCCATAGCGGTAGGCTTCGCCGAGCCCTGCGGGGTTCTTCGACTCGCTGCGCTCGCTCAGGATGACAGAGTGGAACGGAGCGTACCAACGGCGAAGGTGCCGATAGCGGCGAGTTCGCCATCGGCACCTTCTCGGTTACGGGTCGCACGCGGCGCGCTAGCGCAGGATGTTCAGCAGCAGCGAGAAGCGGAGCGTGTTCGCCAGCGGCGAGTCCTCTTCGAGGGGGTAGATGTACGAGAAGTCCACGCCGATGAGGTTGTAGCGGATGCCCGCCCCGAAGGTGAGGTACTTCCGGTTGCCGTTGTTCGGGTCCTCGTAGAAGAAGCCCGTGCGGAAGGCGAAGAGGTCGTTGTACCAGTACTCCAGCCCGGTGCCGACGGTGATCTGCCGCAGCACGCCGACCTCGTCGACGTTCTCGCAGTCGTCGAGGTCCTCGCCGGGGTCGCTGCACACGCGGACCGACTTCCACGACGAGAAGATCGCCTCGGCGAACGACTTCGCCTGCGTCTCGGTAACGGGGTTGCCGCTCGGGTCGAACACCTCGTTCCCCAGCGAGTCGCGGACGGGAACCTGCTCGAAGTCCACGAGCACCTTGTTGAAGTCCAGAGAGAAGTTGATCTTGTTGAACTCGTCGAGTTGGGCGCTGACGGCGCCGCCGAAGCGGAGGTTCGTCGGGATCGGGTCCTCGCGCCCGCCCTCGGTATATCCGATGGCCGGGCCCATGTTGGCGAGGTTGAAGCCGAGCTTCGTCGTGACCGGCACGCTGCCGAGGTCGAACGGCTTGAAGGCGTAGAGCCCCGCGAGGTCGAACCCGAACGAGAGCCCGGCCTTGCCCTCGACGCCCACGCCCGGGAGGGTCGCGCCGCCGGTGAGGTTCGAGTAGATGAACCGCGCGCCCGTGCCGAGCGCGAACCGCTCGGTGATCTGCCGCCCGTACGAAACACCGGTGGCCAGTTCGTAGGAGCGGAAGGTGCCGAGGAGCACGTTGCCGCCGTCGCGGTTCTCCTGCTCGCCGAGGTTGAGAAACGTGATGTGGGCGCCGAACGTCCCGATCCCCTCGAAGTGGTACTTCCCGACGAGGTACTCGTAGAACAGGTCGGAGGTGATGGCGGGGAGCCACGGGGCGTGCGTGAGCGAGACCTCGGCCCCGCGCTGCTGGGCGAGGCCGGCGGGGTTCCAGAAGATCGCGCTCGCGTTGTCGGCGAGGGCGACGCCCGAGTTGCCCATCCCCGCGGCCCGGCTGTCGGGCTCGATCTGGAGGAAGGGCACGGCCGTCGTGTACACGATCTGCTGGGCCTGCACCGCGCCCGCGCTGACGAGCACGGCGAGCAGGAGGGCAGAGAGCACGCGGCGGGCGGCGCGGACGAACGGCGAGGAGCTAGGCATAAGCGAGGGTACGGACGGTGAGGGAAAGGCGGCCCGGTGGACAGAAACTACGTCCGCTTCGACGGGCGGTGGGAAAGCGTACGGGTTGGGAGCAGGGCTCATCGGATCACGGCGAGGCGCTCGATGCGCTCGGAGACCTGGGTCTCCCCGTCGGGCCGCTCGACTTCGACGCGGACTTTGTAGAGGTAGACCCCCGTGGCGAGCCGGTCGAAGTCTTCGTCGCGGCCGTCCCACGGGATCTGGACGACGGAGCCGGTGAACGCCCCGGCCGGGAGCGTCTCCTCGGCGTCGAGCGTGCGGACCGGCCGGCCGGAGAGCGTGTAGATGCGGAGCTGGATGCGGGCGACGGTCCCCGGCGGCTGGTTGTGCTCGAAGACGAACCGCGCCGGGCCCGTCGTCGGGTTCGGGTAGTTGTAGACGTTGCGGAGGACGAGGTCGCCGTCGGGCTCGACGTAGTAGTCGAGCCGGGCGCTCGAGGAGTTGTTCGCCACGTCCCACGCCCGCAGCGTGAGCGTGTGCGGCCCCGGCGCCTGCTCGGGCATCTCGAACTCGACCGTGCCGCGCCGGAAGGAGTCGAGGTCGCCGCGGTAGAAGCGCCCCACGTCGATCGCCTCCTGCTCCTCCCCGTCGATCGTGAGGAGCAGCTTGTGGCCGACGCCGGCCCCGACGGTGTTGATCCCGTTCTGGTCGAACAGCTTCGCGATGAACACCGGCGTGGCCCCGACGAGCCCGCCGGGCACGAACGTCGTGTCGTTCAAAAAGAGGTCGAGCTGCGGGCCTTCGCTGTCCTGGATCGGGTTCGCCGCGGTGCCGCCGATGAGGAAGTTCTCGGTGTGGCCGAAGCCGTCCTCCGTGCCTGTGTCGGTGACGTAGACCGAGACGCGGCCCGGCTCGTTCGAGTACGAGATGTCGCGCGGGACGACGAAGCGCGCCGTCCACTCGCCGTCGCGGACGGTCGCGCGTCCCTGGTAGATGAGGTTGCTACGGACCGAGTACGAGCCCGACGTGTGCCGGAGGATGTCCTCGGGCAGCAGCACGGCGCGCTCGGCGTCGAACACGGCCACCTCCACCTCGCCGTCGTAGCCGGTGTCACGTTGCCCGTCGAACCCGAGCACCTCGCCGGAGATCTCCGCCTCTTCGAGCGCGCGCAGCTCCGGCGCCCCACCGCTTCGGAAGCCCGCCGGTGCGGCGCTTCCGCCGAGCCGCTCGGGCGATGCCGACGCTAGCGAACCGGCGAGGGCCCCGGGCGCGGGCTGCGCCGCGGGGCTACGGTCTCCGCCCTCCCCTACCGGCTGCCCGTTGATCGAGGAGACGACGGCCTCGCGCTCCGGCATCTGGATACGCATCCCCGGATCGCCGAGAAAGCCGAACTTCCGGTTGTTGTCCCGCAGCCCCGCCGCACCGACGTCGCTCGCCTTCGTCAGCCGATAAGCATCGCCGAGCCGGAGCGGACGGCCCTCGGCGTCGCGGCGGAGCAGGTTCTCGACGAGGACGCGGTTGAGCCCGAGGTTGTTGTCGCTGGAGGACACCCCGGCATAGACGAGGCGCGTGGTCGTGAAGACGCCCGCGGCCCCGCCGCCGCCGTTGAGCAGGAACAGCTCGGCCCCGCTCTGCTCGTCGATCACGTCGTAGCGCCCGAACGAGCACGTCGCCGTGATGACGATGGGGAGGCGGTCGATGTTGTCGAGCAGCATGATGTCCTCTTTGACGAGCAGCTTCTCGTCGGCGAGGGCGCTGGCGCCGCCGTGCCCGCTGTAGTTCCAGATGAGCGTGCCCTCGTTGAAGGACCGGATGATGTCGTCGTTCGCTTCGGGGTACCGCGCGCCGAGGGCCGTTTGCACGCGGGGGTACGTCATCGCGTAAACCTTCTGGACGTTGAGCGAGGGCCGCACCGCCTTGAGCGTGTCGGAGACGAGCTCGGCGTGGAAGACGTGGAGGTCCCGGTCGAACGAGTTGGGGAATTGGTCGTCGGCGATGAACGTCGCGCGGGTGCGCCACTCGCCGCGCGTAGCCGGGCTCTCGTAGCGCCGGATCTTCTCGACCATCGAGAGGGCCTCGTTCGCGGACCGGACGGGCAGTCGCCCGATCCCGATATCCACCCGCTCGCTTCGGTCCCCCGCCGCCCACACCCCTTCGTCGCCGTCGAGGAGGGCGTAGTAGTCGTCGCTGGTGTACGAAGCGAGACGGTCGAGCGAATTCGCGGTCTGGTACACGGGGACGAAGTTGTTGAGCTCGCCGTTGGGGCGGATGCCGCGGAAGTCGTAGTGCCCGTCGCCGAAGAGCAGGGCGTAGCGGAGGTCGGGGTCGCCGTCGCCGCTGCGGTCGTAGAGGAAGCGGAGGTAGTCGCGGACGGCCCGCATGTCCACGAGCCCACCCGAGAACTCGTTGAAGACGTCCTCGACGTTGACGACGAGGGGGCGCAGCCCGTCGGTGGCGCGGTACGCGGCGAGTTCGTCGGCCGCCTCGCGGAACGCCTCGGCGACGACGATCACGTAATCGGGGAAGCCGGCGACGGCGTGGAGGTTCTGGTTCTCGACGCGCTCCCCACCGTCGAGCCCCCGAATGGCTTCGGCTCCCGGCACGAACGCGACGAGCTCGCGCGGACGGGCCGCGTCTTCGACGGCGAGCTGCACGCGGAAGGTGTTGCCCTCGGCGCGGACGCCGAGGCGGCGGACGGCGTCGGGCTCCGTCACGTCCCACACCTGCGGCGCGGACGCGAACCCGGAGAGCACGAACTCGAACGGGCCGGGCTCGCCGCCGGGTGTGTGGAAGCGGAGGACCCCGTCCTGCGCCCGCAACGCTTTAGGATAAAACGCCTCGACGTAGTCGATCCAGCCCTGCGGGTTCGCCCCCCGGCTGCCGAGGAGCCGCATCTCCAGCCGGAGCCGTGCCCCCGCCGCCACCTCCTCTTCGAACACCCCGACGTCGTCCCCGGCGAGGTCCCCCCGGTCGTCCGGGAAGAGCGTCGTGAGCGTCTGCCCGTCACTCTGGAACGCGAGCTCCGCCTGGTCCACCCGCGTCGCCACGCGAGCCCGGTAGCGGACGGTCCCGGCCCGGAGCCCGGCCGGAAGCGTGTCGAGGACGACGACCGAAGGGCGGGACGACACGACTTCGGAGCCCAGCCAGTCCAGCCCGGACCCCCCGCCGTCGCGGTCGATCATGCCGTCGGGGAGGTCCTCCTCCTGGAAGGCCCGGCCCGTGACCTGCGTCCGCACCGACGCCCCGCTCAAGTCGGCGAAGGCGGGGTTCCCGACGCGCCGTGCAGCGGGCGCATCGACGCGGATGAAGTAGTAGTTCTCCGTCGAGAACGGGTTGACGTAGTGGCGCCAGCCCGGCTCCCCGTCCGCGGCCGCCCCCGAGTCCCAGCGCCAGCCGTTCGGCGCGGCGCCGTAGAAATAGACCGCGTCCCCGCCGTCGAACGACCCGTCCCCGCCCCCCACGACGAGCGACGCGTTCTCGGCGAGATCGGCGATTCGAGGGGCGCTGTTGAGCGCGGGCAGCGGCGCGCCACCGTTGCCGTAGACCGCGACCCGATCGGGGTCTACGGAAGAGGGGTTCAGCCCGAGCCCTTCGAGCAGGCTCCGGTCGATGCGGTAGACGCCCTCTTTCCGCACGGGCACCTTGAACCACGTCCCGGCGGCCAGCACGCTCTGCTGCACGGCGAGGTGGGGGTTGTCCGAGCCGACGCGACTCGCCGCGCCCGGCGGCCGCGGCGCGCCCGCGAACCGCACCGACGCGACCACGCGCCGGTAGCGGCGGAGCGTCTGGCGCTCGGGGTCGTAGTGCAGCATGCGGGTCAGGAACGTGCCCGTCGGCCGCTTCCGCTCCAGCCCCACGGCGACCACCTCGGCCACCGGCCCGACGAACGTGCCGTCCAGCTCAGCACCCGCCGGAGGGGCGTACGGGACCTCGTCGTAGTCCGCCGCCAGGATCTCTACGGTCGGATCCGCGAGCGAAGGCAGCGGCAGCGTCTCGGTCACGAGCCCGTCGCCTCGGACGGCGTGCAGGGCCACCCGGTGCAGGTCGCCGCCTGCCTTCACCGCCTCGGCCAGCGGCGTCGTCCACCGGACTTCGGCTTCGAACACGACGCCGCGCTCGGTACGGTCCACCACGCGCAGCGGTCCGCGCGGCGCCTCGTCTTGCGTAAGAACTCCCTGCGCTCGCTGGGCCTGGGCGGGCGCAAGCACGCTGAGCCAGGATACCAGAAGCGCAGCGATCCAAAAACGGAGCGTCATCGGGGGTGGGCCTGTCGAGAGAAATAGGTGCGTGGTCCGCCGCCGCGAGGCGAGGAGGAGCGTCGTCAGCTTGTAGCCGCCGAGGGATCCGGCGACCGAGAGTAGCACCTGATTTCTATAGGCAGAGTCCCGTTGAGCGTACGGCCACGTCCGGCAAACTCGGACCGAGGGTTTTCGTGAGAGCTTGCGAATATAGGCCCTCTCAGGGCCGTGCACAAGGGCACTCGTGGGTCTCTACCGGGCGTACACACGCCTACGAACACGCACCTCGGAACACGAGCGGGGCGGCGCCGCTAGGGCACCGCCCCGTGCCTCGGACGGCCTTCGGACCGCAGCGAGCTAGCTGTTGATGTTGCGGTGGATGGCCTGCCGCGTCAGCCCGATGCGCTCGCCGAGCTGAGAGCGGTTGTCGATCCCGGGGATCCCGACGAAGCCGTTGACGAGCCCCGTGAGGTACTCCTGGCGGAGCTTGGTGATCGGGACGGGGCCGAGGATCTTCGCGATGTCGAGCGACTCGAGGTCGGCGTGGCAGGCGGCCATGTCGGCTTCGAGCCCTTCGAGCACGGAGTTCCAGACCGGCACCTTCGAGAAGACGGCCCGCGCCTGCTCGTAGTACTCCAGCGCGAGCCCGTAGAACTGGAACTCGCGGTGGTACACCCCGGCGAGCGCGTGCAGCACGAGGCCCTGCTCCGCGACGAGTTCGTTGCGGCAGGCGAGCTCGTAGGCCTTGTGGAGGTTCTCCTCCCCTTCGGCGCGCTGCTGCATCCGGATCAGCATGACCCCCTTGCCGAGGAGCGCCTTCGGGATGTACTCGACGTAGCCGTTGCGGCGGCTGAGGTTGTAGACGCGGTTGTAGATCTCGATCGCCTCCTCGCCCTCGTCGTCGTCGGCGAGGGCGTCGGCCTGGTGGAGCAGGGCCGCGATCTCCCACGACCGCACGCCGAGGCGGCGGGACTCCTCGCGCACGCGGTCGAAGTACTGCTCGGCCGCGACGTCGGAGTGGAGGCGGTAGCGCATCAGCCAGCCCAGCCGGTAGTCCAGCACGACGGTCTGGTAGGCGTCGTGCGGCTCGATGAAGGCCAGCTCCGTCTTCACCCGCTCGACGGGCGCGTCGCGGAGGCACCGAACGGCTTGAAGCTGGAGGTGGGTACGACCGATCGCGTCGAGGTCGCCGTCCTTGAGCAGGTCGTTGAACTCGAGGAAGGCGTCGTAGACCCGCGCCTCCTCGACCGAGCGGAGGGCGTGGTTCCATCGATTCAGGTCCGCCTCGGAGAGGCACGCGGCGAGGTGCTCGCCGGCCAGATCGATGTGCTCCCGCTCGTGCGCGGGGATCATGGGGGTTGAGGGCATAGCTGTCGGCTCGCTTGGGGATAGTCAACAAGCAGCCTCAGGCGTGCGGCGAATGCGCGCCGTGTGGGAGGCGCGCCACGCGAGAGGGTGTACCTACGCTATCGGATCAGCCCCCCTTCCCCTTAAGCCTCGCGGCGGAAATAGTCAGCGCCTCCGCCACCCCCCCTGACGCGCTAGGCGCCCCCTGCCACGCCGTGCGAACCGGAGCGCTCTCCTACGACGCCCCTCCCTCGAGGTGGTCGTCCTGGCGCGCCGCGTCGTTCAGCCTGTTGAGCCGGCCGACCATGCGCGCCAACCGCTGGCTTGCCTCCTCGATGTCGCGGATCGGTTTGGCGACGTCCGGGTCGAGGTCGAGCACTTGAGCCAGCTCCAGAAGCAGCTGCGCGTTGCCGGAGATGATGGACAACGGGTTGTTGATGTCGTGCGTCACGCGGCTGAGCGCTACTTGGAGCTGCTCGTCGGACGCGCGTTGCGCATCCAGCGAGCTATCTCCAGACATGGGCTCGTAAGCGCCATTCAGTTGCTGTAGCGGGTCAGTCATTGAGCCGGGTAGGGTAACGAGTGGTGGAGTACGCCGCTTGACGTGCGTCGGGTAACAGTCCGCAAATCACGCGCCGGAGCACGAATGTAAGCGATAGAGCGGTTTCGTTCTACCGGTGAATCGATAATTCGTCGTGTATGCAACAACCCAAACGCGCTGTGTCCTGACCCACAGCATCGACGGCTTCGCCACCCACACCAACCGTGTTCGTACCTGCCGGTGCAGAAAAACCTCTGCCGCACGAAGCGTCCCTCGCGTTCGACCTCCCCCTGCTACGGGACGGAGCCCTTCCGGTAACATATTCGCCTCTCGCTGTTTCAAAAATCCCGAGGGGCGAGGCTACAAAGCGATCCTCACAAAGAGGTTAGACGGTCAACGGCGCGGAACCCGCGCTCTCCCTTCTCGATCCGTGCCGTGGCCGTTTCCGTGTCGTGCTCAAAGAACACCGTCCACCCTTCGCTCGCAGCCTGGTTCAAGATCCGCTCCTTCTCGCCGAGCGTGTCGAGGGGCGCCACGTCGTACGCCATCACCCACAGGAGCGGGACGTGCGCCGCCGTGGGGAGCAGGTCGGCCGCGTAGAGCAGCGTTTGCTCGCCGTCGCTGACCTTGAGGAGCTGCTGCCCGCGCGTGTGCCCGTCTACGACGAGCGCCTCGATGCCCGGCAGCAGCGGACCTGGCCCGTCCACGAGGCGGAGCTGCCCGGAGGCCCGGAGCGGGTCGAGGTTCTCGCTCAGGAACGAGGCGCCCTCGCGCGGGCTCGCGTGCGCCCACTCCCAGTGCGCGCGCTGGACGTGGAAGGTCGCGTTGGGGAACGCCACGCGCAGCGACCCGTCGGCGTCCCGCGTCGTGGAGCCGCCGCAGTGGTCGAAGTGGAGGTGCGTGAGGACCACGTCCGTGACGTCGTCGGCGCCGAACCCGGCGTCGGCGAGCGAGCGGTGCAGCTCCGCCGACTCCCGATCGACGGCGTAGATGTCGGCGAACTTGTCGTCGTACGTGTCGCCGACCCCGTTGTCGACGAGCACGACGCGGCCGTCGCCTTCGAGCAGGAGGCAGCGCGTGGCGAGCGGGATGCGGTTGCGCTCGTCGGCGGGGATGCGGCGCTCCCACAACGGCTTCGGGACGATGCCGAACATGGCCCCGCCGTCGAGGCGGAGCTGGCCGGCGTGGATCTCGTGGAGGGCGTAGGGACCGATCTGCATGGGGGCGGGTGAGGAGACGGAGTCGGGGCGCGCTACCCCTCGTCCTCGTGCTTGAAGTGACCGTTGGATTGCACTTTGCGGCGGCGCTCGCGGGCCGCGCGCACCTCGGGGATGAGCTGTTCGAGGTGCTCGGAAAGGTAGTGCAGCCGCTCCTCTTCCGTGGCGAGCTCAAGCACCTCCTGCTTCCGCGAGAGGTCGAGCCCGGCGTTCTGCGCGACGACGTACGAGATCCGCTTCGGCCCCTCGTAGATCGCCGGGCGGATCGTCTCGCCGGCCAGCTCCATGAGCTTCATGTGGAGCGTGATCACCCGCTCGCGCGCCGTCGGGTCCACGATCCCCTCCGTCGTCTCGTACGACTCGACCTGCGCCGTGAGGTAGAGCCGCTCCTGCCTGACCTCCTCGATGCGGAAGCGCTCCTCCCCCACCGCGATGATGTCGAGGCGCCCGTCCTCGTAGCGCTGCAGCACGCGGTCGACGCGGGCGGTGCAACCGACGCGGGCGAGCGCGTCCTCCTCTATCCACACGATCCCGAACGGGTCTCTGGTTTCGAGGCAGTGGCGCACGAGGTCGCGGTAGCGCTCCTCGAAGATGTGCAGCGGCACGGACTCGCCGGGGTAGAGCACGAGGCCGAGGGGGAAGAGGGGGAGCGCGTCGGGGGCGGGGATCGGCATAGTCGGACGGGGGATCGGAAGCGGTGACGAAGCAGGAACGCAGCGCCCGCGCCGAAGTGCCCACGGCGAAGCCCCCCCATGCCTGCCGGCGCGTGCCCTCATTTCTACCGCTTCCCAGCCAGCGTACCCGCCGGTCCAGTACCTTCGGGGAGCCCCTCTCCTTGCTCGCTCCCGACGCCAACTCACCATGCACTTCGCGGACTGGATCGTCCTCGGCCTATACATCGCCGCGATCGTCGCCATCGGGTTCTGGGCCAACCGCCGCCAGACCGACACCGAGGCCTACTTCGTCGGCAACCGCGGGATGCCGTGGTGGGCGGCGGGGCTCTCCATCATCGCGACGTCGTTCTCGGCCGCCTCGATCCTCGGCGTCCCCGGCTACGCCTACAGCACCGACATGTGGTACCTCCAGTACTCGCTGGGGGACATCTTCGCCGCCGTCATCGTGGCGCTGCTGTTCATCCCGTTCTTCCACAAGGTCAAGGGGCTCACGACGGCGTACGAGTACCTCGAAGCCCGCTTCGACCTCAAGAGCCGGCTGCTCGGCTCGTCGCTCTTCGCGCTGACCGTGCTGCTGCGCGCGGGGAGCCTGCTCTACGGCGCGGCGCTCCTCTTCTCGGCCGTCGTCCCGACCGACCTCGTGCCGGGGCTCGACGGCGTCGAGGAGGCCGTGGTCATCTTCGGGGTCATCGCCATCGTCTACACGGTGCTCGGCGGGATCTCAGCGGTGATCTGGACCGACGTGATCCAGTTCTTGATCATGAGCGTCGGCATCTTCGCGTCGATGTGGGTGGTGGTGGCGGGGACGCCGGGCGGGTGGGAGGCGGCGTTCTCCGAAGCCGCGCAGTTCGGCAAACTCGACGTCCTACACACCGACGACCTCACGGCGGGCACGGGGTTGCTGACGGCGATCTTCGGGTACGGCCTCCTCGCGCTCTCGCTCTTCGGGACGAACCAGCAGCCGGTGCAGCGCTACATGACGGTCCGCGAGCCGCGCGAGGCGCAGCAGGCGCTCCTCCTCGGCGTCAGCGCGGGCTCGCTCGGCGTGCTCCTCTCCCTCCTCCTCGGGGTCTTCCTCTTCATCTTCTACCAGCACTACCCCGCCCTCCTGCCGTCCGGCCTCACGCCCGACCAGGTCATGCCGCACTTCGTCAACACCGAGGTGCCGCCCGTGCTCACCGGCGCGCTCGTCGCCGCCGTCTTCGCCGCCGCGATGTCGAGCCTCGACTCGGCGCTGAACTCCCTCGCGGCCGCCCTCACCGTCGACTTCCTCACGCGGTTCAAGCCGGGCGTGCCGGAGCAGCGTCGGCTGACGTTCGCCAAGGTCGTGGTCGTCACGGCGGGCATCGTCGGCATCGCCGTCGGGATCTACGCGTCGCGGACGGGCGCGCCGCTGATCGACCTGATCCTGAGCTTCATGGGCTACTTCGCCGGCGGGCTCCTCGGGCTCTTCCTGCTCGGGATGCTGACGAGGCGGGCGAACGGCCACGGCGCTTTCACCGGCGCGATCGTCGGCACGCTCGTCGTGCTCTGCGTGACGGAGAACGACTTCGGGCTGCCCCGGCTTTACGAGTGGTTCGGCTTCGAGGCGATCCCGTTCATCTGGTCCACGGCCGTCGGCCTCGCCGTCACGCTCGTCGTCGGCTACCTCATCTCGCTCGCGGGCCCCCGCGTCCCGCCGGAGCGGCTCGAACACACGACGGCCCGGTGGACGATCGCGTGACGCGCCCGCTTCGGCTGTGCGCGCGGCTGCTATCTTCCGCCGTCCGCTTCCTCCGCCCCCGGCCTCATGCTCCGGCCCTTCCTCCTCCTCACGTCGGTGTTGCTCGCCGCGGCTCCGGCCCCGGCACAGCCCGAGGTCCGGCTGTTCGACTTCGGCTCGGCCGACGCGCCGACGGAAACGCTGCCCTACCGCTTCGGTCGCTTCGCCGCGCGCGCGAACGCGTACGGCGGCCCGACGTACATCGGCGTGGAGTGGCGCACGGGCGTCGGCTTCGAGGCCGAGGCGACCTCCGGCCCCCTCTCGCTCGGGCTCGGCGGCCGGGTGCACGCGGGCGCCGATGGGCTCTACGAGCCGGACGTCGATGAGACGTACGACCTCCTCCGCCTCGTCCACTACGCCCGGCTCGACCCCACGTCGCGCCTCCCGGTCTACGCGCGCGTCGGGCCGCTCCGCGGCGTCACGCTCGGCCCCGGCCACCTCGTCCACGGCTTCCAGACCACGACGGCGTGGGACGAGCGCACCGTCGGCGCCGAAGCGGCCGTGCAGCTCCCCGCCTTCCGCCTCCTCGCGTTCACGGACGACCTCCGCCTCCGAGGGCTCACCGGCGGACGCGTCGCCGTCACGCCCTTACCGGGGAGCCGCGACCCGAGGCTCCGCTCGCTCGTCGTAGGCGCCACGGCCGCCACCGACCTCGGCTTGCCCGCCGAGCAGGCTACGACGGCGTTCAGCGTGGACGCGCGCTTCGCCTTCCTCAAGCTCGGCGACTTCGCCCTCTCCCCGTTCGCGAGCTACGCCCAGTTTCTGGAGTACGGGCGCGGCTTCGGCGCCGGGGTCGAGTTCGCCAGCGAAGAGCTGATCGGGCTCGGCCGCGTCGGCGCGACGCTCGGCCTCTTCCAGAGCGGCGAGGGGTTCATCCCCGGGTACTTCGACGCGTTCTACCAGATCGACAACCCGGAGGCGCGGGTCTGGAACGCCGATGCGTACTACCGCGACCGCGACGCCGACCGCACGGTCGGGACGCCCCTCGCCGACGCCGCGCGCAGCTTCTCGGTCTACTTCCGCCTGCGCGCGCTCGTCTTCGACGCCTTCGAGCTCTCCACGTTCGTCCGCCGCGCCTACAGCGACGACCCGCTCAGCGAGGCCGGCCTGCGCCTCGTGCTCTCGCCCAACAGCGGCGAGCCGTTCCGGTTCGTCTTCGAGGTCCAGCGGCAGGGGCGTACGTCGTTCGGCTCCCTCTTCGACGAGTTCCGCGATCAGAACGCCCTCGTCTTCCACCTCGATTACGCCCTCACCGGCCCGGCCCGGCTCTTCATCCGCTCGCGCTACGGCTACACCCGCGTCGCCGATGGCCCGGACGGCACGGCGCGCTTTCTCGTCGAGCGACGCTTCGAGCCGTTCGTGGGGGTGCGCCTGGCGACGTGGTAGGAGCCGTCAGCCGCCTTCCGGCACCGGCTCCCCCGCGCTGAAAACGCTCTCCAGGAGGAGGTACAACCGTCGCCCCGTGTACGGCTTGCCGATGTGCCCGGCGTAGCCCGCGCTGACGAATCGCTCGTGATCGCCGGGCATCTTGAACCCCGTCACGGCGATGGCCGGGACCGCGTCGCGTCCGGGCAGCACGCGGAGCGCGTCGAGAAAGGGCTGGCCGCACGGCAACGGCTCCACGTGCCCGTCGACCAGCAGCCCGTCGTACTCGTCCCGCTGCACGGCCGCGAGCCCCTCCTCGGCCCCGACCGCCACGTCGAGGTGGCACTGCGACGCGACGAGTTGGCGGAGCCGGAACTGCGGCCGGGCGGGGTCTTCGACGAGCAGCAACCGGGTCGAGGGGTCGAGCAGCAGACGCGCGTCCTCCGGCTCGGCCGATTGCAGGTGCTCGCGCTCGTCGTAGCGAGGCAGCGTGACGCGGAATACCGACCCGCCGCCCCGGTTGCCCTCGACGCTGATCTCGCCGCCGAGCATGTGGACGATGCGCTGCGTGATGGCGAGGCCGAGCCCGTTGCCTTCGTGCGTGCGGCCGTACCCGGTGGAGGCCTGCTGGAACTCGCTGAAGAGCTCGGGGAGCGCCTTCTGCTCGATCCCGATGCCCGTATCTCGCACGACGAGGTGCACCTGATCGTCCGTCGCGTCGACGAGCACCGTCACGCCGCCCTCCTCGGTGAACTTCACCGCGTTCCCGATCAGGTTGAGCAGGATGCGCTCGAGGCAGAACCGGTCCATCCGCGCTTCGATGGCTCTCGACTCGGGCATGACGCGCACGAAGATGCCTTTCTCGCGCGCGAGCGGCTCCAACCCTCGGACGACCTCACGCGCCGCGTCGACCACGTCGAGATCCGAAAGCTGGACGTCCACCATGTCGGCTTGCAGCCGAGCCATGTCCAGCATCGCGTTGACGGTGTCGAGGAGGCGCTCTCCACCACGCTGGATCAGCTGCGCGAAGTGACGGAGTTCGCCGCTGAGGTCCTCCTGCAACACGCTGGCGAAGCCCAGGATGGCCGTGAGGGGGGTCCGCAGTTCGTGCGAGGTGTTGGCGAG
This sequence comes from uncultured Rhodothermales bacterium, assembly GCA_964438105.1. Taxonomy (GTDB): domain Bacteria; phylum Bacteroidota; class Rhodothermia; order Rhodothermales; family JANQRZ01; genus JBBSMX01. Next base: position 14,963 of record CAYTJT010000026.1, read on the forward strand.
GAAGTCGTCCTTCAGCTTGTCGGCGTGGTGCAGCCGTTCGTTGGCCTCCCGGAGTCGGGCGTTCGCCGTGTCTAGCCGCTGATTGACGGCCTGCTCGTGCGCGAGCATGCGGCGGTGCTGTCGGATGCGGAAGTCGCCGTAGCCCCACACGATGGCCGCGAAGGCGAGCACGTAGAGGCTGTACGCCCACCAGGTGCGATACCAAGGCGGCAGCACCTCGAATGCGTAGATCCCCACCCGGCTGACCTCGCCCTGCGCGTTGCGGGCGCGGACCTGGAACCTGTACGTCCGCTCCGGCAGGTTGGTGTACTCCTTCGTCGTCTCTGGCGTCCACTTCGACCATCCCTCGTCGAAGCCTTCGAGCCAGTACTGGTACTCCGTTTTCTCCGGGGCGTTGAACGTCGGCGCGCTGAAGGTGAAGCGCAGGTTGTTCCGACCGTACGCCAGTTCTGGAGGTTCGAAGCCCACACTCATGGCCCCTCCAAAGAGCAGGCTGTCGCGCCCGGTCGTGACCCGCCGGACGAGCGTCGGGTACGACGTGGCATAGTCCTTCTCGACCGACGGATTGTAGCGGAGCAATCCATCGGCCCCGTCGATCCACGCCGTGCCGTCATCCTCGACGTAGAGGAACTGGTAGCCGACACCCTCGAGGTGGAGGATGGGCGGCGTGGCCTCCTCGTACCCCTCCTCCGTCTCCGTGTAGACGTGCACCCGCCCGCCTTTCACGACCCAGATCCGCCCTTCTTGGCTCGTGTTGATAAGGTAGTTTCTCTCTCCGCGCTCTGCGCTCAATCCCACCAAGGCACTCAGCGCAGAGTCGGGCACGAACTGGCGCCTCTCTCCCGCTGCGTCCAACCGAAAGACGCCCGTCGGAGCCTGCGCCACGAGTTGCCCGGACTCTCTATTGACCGAGACCGGGCTAGCTGGCAGGCCTTCTTCTACGCCGTACTGCTCCGTCCGAACGAGCCGTTCCCCATCGATCCAAACTCGCAGGATGCCGTCGAATGCGCCTCCCATCCACAGGCTCCCGTCGTGGGCTTCTGTCAGGTACCTCACCTCGACTGCTTCGAGCCCTTCCACGTGGCCCGCTGCTTCCCACTCCCCATTTCGAAAGCGGAGCAGCGCAAGCCCGCTCTTCGACCCCACGTACACCAGGTCGGGATTCTCATTCGATTGCATCAGCGCGAAGGACTGACCCGGCAGCACCAAGCTGGATTGATCGCCGTCGACCTCATGGACACCATCGTTGGCGGCGGCTAGGATCCGCCCTCTCACTCCCAGCACGCTCCACACTTGCTGTCGCAGTCCGCCCACCGGAACGAACCGGGCGTGCCGGTCGAGCAATCCACCGCCCGCGTCGGCGGGGCGAAGACGAAAGAGCCCCTGTGATGTAGCCGCGTAGAGCCCGGTCTCGAAACGCCGGACGCTGTACACGGTGCCGGCTAGCCCGAGCCCCTGGCCGAACGTTGTCAGCGGCGTGGGAACATCGACGCGAAGGAGTCCCGTGTCGAGCGCCAACCAGAGGCCGCCCTGTCGGTCGTAGTACGCGTAGAGCACGAGGTCGTCGGAATCCAGCCCCACGTCCTCGCTGAGCACTCGGAGCACGCGCCCCGCCCGATCCATCAACACTACGGTTCCACTAATCGTCGTAAAGGCGTAGGTGCTATCGGAGAGGGCGGTCGCATGGTACACCCGCTCGCCCTGGAGATAGGCGTCGGCCTCTGTTCGAAACGGGACGTAGCGACCATCTCGCAGCACCATCAGCCCCTCGTTCCGGGTCACGACGAGCGCGTCTTCTCCCAGCGGCAGCATGGCATCGATCCGCTCCTCAGCGAACCGGTCCCCTCCTGCCACCAGGTGTAGTCCCTCCCCATCTACGGTCATCAGCCCTACGCCGTCCTGGCGAGCGTAGTACCGTCCGTTGACGACGAAGGCTTTGTGGAAGCGGGTTTCCGCTCTCCACACCTGGGTCTCCGTTCCGTTCCAACGGATGATCCGGCTGAAGCTCTGGAAGTAGACGCCCTCCTCCGTCGTCAGCGTCGTCCACACGTCCGCGAAGTCCCGGGCTTCTTCGGGGAGGTGCGGGACGAGACTGCGATAGGACACCGTGCCCGTCGAGTCCGGAGCCAAGAACCCTATTTCGCCGAAACCTCCGACATAAATGTCACCTCTCTGGTCCGTGACCACAGATCGGGTGATCTGTCCGGGAACCGAGATCTTACGCCACGATCGCCCATCGTACTCGAGCACGCCCTCTCGATTGGCGACGTACATGACCCCGCGCGGGTCCTGGGTCAGATCCCAGTTCTGATCGTGGGCATCGTAGTCCCGCGCCGAGAAGGACTGCACGTAGTTCGGCCGCCCCTGCTCGGGGTAGAGGCTCTGGCCGTCTACTCCGTAGGGAAACAGAGCCAGAAGAAAGAGGAGCCGCCAGGTGTTAGGCATCAGCGCGCGATCGGTCTAGGCCGAGTATCGGTTCCAGTTTCCACACCTAAAGTCTTTCTCCGTGGAATCTTGGTCCCTGATATCGGGAGCCGAACCCTCCCTACCCTCCTTCACCTCGCGGCAGCGTCACCAAACCTTTACGGGTGTAACTTGCGTTTTACACGCGGAGTTGGTATATATCCACTCGCCCCCCCCCCACTAAACACCCCCCTGCCATGAAACGCTTGTTCGCCGTCCTCGCGCTCCTGCTCACCCTCGCTGCTCCGCTCGCTCAGGCAGGCGTCGAGAAAGGGGGTGCCGGCGTCTCAACCTTACCTGCTGGTGAAATCCTCGACTGAGCTGGTCTCGTATTAGCTAAAAGCGCCAGCCTCCCGGTGGAGGCTGGCGCTTTTTACGTGGTCCGGATCTCAAACGTTACTTGACACCTTCGCTCATCGCGAGCATTCGTTCGATCGGCTGGAGCGCTCGCAACCGGATCGCCTCGTCCATCACGATCTCCGGCGCCTCGTGCTTGAGGCACAGGTACAGCTTCTCCAGCGTGTTGAGCTTCATGTGGGGGCAATCGTTGCAGGCGCACCCGTTGGACGGCGGCGCGGCAATGAACGTCTTGCCGGGGTTGTCTTTTTGCATCTGGTGGAGGATGCCCGACTCCGTCGCCACGATGAATGCGTCGGCGTCGCTTTCCGAAGCGAAGCGGCGGATACTGCTCGTCGATCCGATGTGGTCGGCGTGCTGGAGGACGGCCTCCTCGCACTCGGGATGGGCGAGCACGGGGGCATCCGGATGGCGCGCTTTGAGCCGGACGAGCTCCTGCTCGGAGAACACCTCGTGCACGATGCAGCTCCCCTCCCACAGCACCATGTCGCGGCCCGTCTCCTTGATTAGCCACCGGCCGAGGTTCCGGTCGGGCGCGAAGATGATCGGCTGATCGTCCGGGATTTGCCGGACGATGTGCTCGGCGTTCGAGGACGTGCAGATGATGTCCGTCTGCGCTTTGATCGCGGCCGTGCAGTTGATGTACGAGATCACGACGTGATCCGGGTGCAGCGCGCGGAACGCCGCGAACTCGTCGGGCGGGCACGAGTCGGCGAGGGAGCAGCCGGCGTTGAGGTCGGGGAGGATGACCTTCTTGTCGGGGTTCAGAATCTTCGCCGTCTCCGCCATGAAATGCACGCCGGCGAACACGATGATGTCGGCGTCGGTGCGTGCGGCCTCGCGCGCGAGCCCGAGCGAGTCGCCGATGTAGTCGGCGACGTCCTGGATGTCCGGCTCTTGGTAGTAGTGCGCGAGGAGCACCGCGTTCTTCTCCCGCTTGAGCCGTTCGATCTCGTCGAACAGGTCGAGCGTGGGATCGACGGGTTCGCGGACGTACCCGACGTCGGCGAGGGTCTCCGGGGCGAGGATGTCGAGAAGGTCGGGCATGCGCATCGGGGGGTCGTTAGAGAAGCTCGCGGACGAGCGTTTCGTAAACGGATCATCCGTCTACGGGTTCTGCCCTGCGCTCGCCGCGTCGGGCTCCAGACGGCCCTCGCGGAGGTGCAGCACCCGGTCGGCACGGTCGGCCAGGGAGGGGTTGTGCGTGACGATCACGAAGGCCCGCGTCCGCTCACGCGCGAGGCGGACGATCTCGTCGTGCAGCAGCTCGGCCGTTTTCGTGTCGAGGTTGCCGGTGGGCTCGTCGGCCAGCACGAGGCCCGGCTTGTTCATGAGCGCGCGGGCGACGGCGACGCGCTGCTGCTCGCCCCCGGAGAGCTGCGCCGGGCGGTGGCCGGCGCGGGCACCGAGCCCGAGCGACCGCAGGAGGTCGCGCGCTCGCGGGGTGGCTTTCGCCATCGGGGTCCCGCCGATGAGCGCCGGCATCGCTACGTTCTCGAGCGCGCTGAACTCGGGCAGCAGGTGGTGGAACTGGAAGACGAACCCGACCGATCGGTTGCGGAAGTCGGCGAGCGCCTCGTCGTCCTTCTCGAACACGTCGAGCCCGTTGAGGCGGACGGTGCCGGAGGACGGCCGGTCGAGCGCGCCGAGGAGGTGGAGCAGCGTGCTCTTGCCCGTCCCGCTCTCCCCCACGATCGCCACGATCTCGCCCGCGCGGACCGTCAGCGAGGCGTCGCGGAGCACCTCCAGCGTGCCCCCCGCCGCCGTCGGATAGCGCTTGCTCAGGCGGTCGGCTTCGAGCATGGGCGGGGCCGCAGAGGGGGCGACATCGGTGGCGTTCGGCTCAGGGCTCGTCGCGTCCATGCCTTAGAGGGCGTTGAGGGTTGGGATTCGTGAGCGAGCGGGAGCGGATGGGGCCGATTCGCAAGGCGCGAGCGGAGCCCGATGCGCCGGCATCGGGCGACAGCCTGCCCCGCCCTGCGGGGAGCGCAACGCCGCGAGCGGCTTCCGGCGTCTCGCGTAGCACGGATGCCTGAATCTCAACGCCCTCTTACTCCTCGTCCCGCTCGATGCCGTACTTGTTGAGCTTGTTGTAGAGGTGGGAGCGCTGGATCCCGATCGACTCCGCCGTCTGCGACACGTTCCACCCGAACTCCTCCAGCTTCCGCTCGATGAAGAGCTTCTCCGCCATGTCGCGGAAGTCCGTGAACTGGTCGAACTGGTTGAGCAGCCCGGCGATCGGGTCCTGCCCCGCGCCGCCCGGCCGGACGTAGAGCTGCACGTCGCTCTCGGTGACCTCGTCGCCCTCCGAGAGGATCAGCAGCCGCTCGACGACGTTGCTGAGCTCGCGGACGTTCCCGCGCCACTCGTAGCGCTGGAGCCGGTCGAGCGCGCCGTCGGTGAACGCCTTCGCGTGCACGCCGTTGCGGCGGGCGGCGTGGCCGAGGATGAAGTCCGCGATCAGGGGGATGTCCGTCTTGCGCTCGCGGAGCGGGGGGACGTGGATCAGGATCACGGAGAGGCGGTGGTAGAGGTCCTCGCGGAAGCGCCCCTCCCCCACCTCTTCGAGCAGGTCTTTGTTGGTGGCCGCGACGACGCGGACGTCGACTTCGATAGGCCGGTCGCCACCGACGCGCGTGATGCGGCTCTCCTGGAGGGCGCGGAGCACCTTCGCCTGCGCGCTCGGGCTCATGTCGCCGATCTCGTCGAGGAAGAGCGTGCCGCCGTCGGCCTGCTCGAACTTCCCGATGC
>CAYTJT010000027.1:0-20354 GCA_964438105.1 uncultured Rhodothermales bacterium
GGGAAGCGGAACTCGGCGTTCGCGAGGCCGAACCGCGTGCCGCCGCGCTCGTCGATGCCGAAGCCGCGGAGCGGGAGGACGGGCGTGGCGAAGATGAAGTCGTTCTCGTCCTCGATGGGGATGCTGCGGAAGTCGGGGTTGATCCAGTTCTGCACGCCGGCGGCGTAGAACCGCTGCGGGTCCGGCCCGAGCGAGACGCCCGCGCTCAGGCGGAACGCGAACGAGTACCACGGCCCGAGCCCGACGTACTGCCGCGCGTCGGCGAGGAACGTGGCGAAGGCGACGGAGAGGCCGGGGCTGCCCGCGACGCGGAAGGCGTAGCGCCGCCCGCCGGAGGGGAACAGGAAGCCCGGCACCGTGCTATCGTGCGTGTACGTCAGCGCGGGGTAGAGGAACGCGCGGCTGCGCGAGCGGAGCGCCGGGTCCACCAGGTCCGTCAGCGACGTGCCGAGGACCGACAGCTCACCCTCGACGCGGCGAAACTTGTCGAGCGGGTACGACGCCGAGACCGTCAGCCCGTAGTTACGGTAGCGGTAGATCGTCTCGCGCGAGAAGTCGGTGAGCTGGCGGGCGAGGTGGAAGCCGGTCAGGGCGTAGTCGGTGCGGCGCGGGAGGTACTGGTACGAGAGGAGGTAGTCCGAATTGCGGAGGTCGATGATGAGGTTCGTCGCGGCGAAGATCTGGTGGTTGCCGAGCATGTCGGAGAACACCATCTGCGTGAGGCTCTGCACGCCGTAGATCGCGTCGTAGCCGAGGTTGCCGTAAACGATGTCGGGCGAGAACTTCAGCTTGTACGGCTTCTCCTTGAACGAGCCGTCCTCGTTGACGTGGTCGACTGGCTCGAAGCGCGGGCGGATCCGCTCGGCGCGGAGGCGCTGCGCCTCGTCGAAGGCGTCGGAGAAGTCGTAGTTGCGGAAGTCGACGCGGATCGTGCCGTAGGCCGTCGAGTCCGCCACACCGGCCTCAGACTCATCGTCGTCAGCCGCGTCGGGATCGTCCGGCGCGGTCGGCTCCGGCGCCCCGCCGAGGCCGAACGGGTCGTGCCCGTTCGTGCCACCGATCTCTATTCCGTTCGTCCCCAACGTCTCGACGGCCGAGGCGACCGCCTGCCCTGAGCCCGTCGAAGGGAGCGTCTCGCCGAGCCGTCGCTCCCGCATCGGGTCAGCGACGAACGGGCGGTCGTTCGCGGCCTCGCGCAGGATCGGGTTCGCGTCGAGCGCGGCGGCCCCGGCGAGCGCGAGCGCGGGCGAGGGCTGCGCGACGGCGCCCTCGACGCGCTGCGCCCAGACCGTCGGGCGGAGCGGAGCCTCAGGCGCGCCGCCGAACGGGTCGCGGAGGAGGTAGATCGACGGGACGCCCTCGTTGAGCGCGACGAGCGCGGCGCGGCGGCCGTCGGCGCTGAGGCTAACCTGGGTGACGCCCGTGACGAGGTCGGTGAGCGGGCGCTCCTCGCCGGTCTCCAGATCCTCCTCCCACAGGTTGTAGACCCCGTTGCGGTCGGAGACGAACAGCAGCCGGTCGCCGCCGAACGCCGCGCTCTGGTCGTCCCAGTCCGGCGTGTCGGTCAGCCGCTCCAGCCGCTCCGGCGCGTCGAGGTCGATCCGGTAGAGGTCTTTCTGCGCGTAGTCGTGATCCAGGATGGAGAACGACTCGGCGGTGTAGGTGTGCGTATCGAGGAACGCGCCGCGGTCGGAGTGGAAGGCGAGGGTGCGGCCGTCGGGGCTCCACGCGGGCTCGTGGTCGGAGAAGACGTCGCCGGTGAGGTTGCGCGTCTCGTTCGTCCCCAGATCGAGCACGTAGATGTCGGACTGCGGGCCGCGCGTGCCCTCGAAGGCGATGCGGTTTCCGAGCGGGCTCCACTTCACGCTGATGACGGCGTCGAGGCCGGGCACGCGGTAGTGCACCGTCTCGCCCGTGGCGACGTCCACGATCGCGATCGCGTCGCTGCGCCCGCTCTTGACGGCGACGGCGAGGCGCTCGCCGTCGGGCCCCCACGAGAGCCCGGGCGAGAGGATGCGCAGGCTCTCGAACTGCACGTTGTTCTGCCCGTCGATGATCTTGCGCGGCGCGGCCTCGCCCGTCGTCTCGACGACGTAGACGTCGAAGAGCGCGCCCTTCGCCGTGAGGAAGGCCACCTTGTCGCCCTGCGGCGAGATCGCGGCGCCGGTGTTGTAGAAGCCGCCGTTCTCGTCGGTGACGAGCGGCTTGGCGATCTGGTCGAGCGAGGCGCGGGCGGTGACCTCGGGGAAGTAGACGGCCTTGAGCGCGTCGTGCCACCGCTCGGAGAGGTCGTCGAGGTCGAGCCCGGTGGCGCGCTTGAACGAGCCGCCGACGGAGCGGCTCACGCGGAGGCGCTGGAGAATCTCGGTGATCTTTTCTCGCCCGTACTGCGCGGCGACGTAGTCCCACACGCCCTGCCCGCCGCGGTACGCGAAGTACCCGTTCAGCCGCTCGATGGGCGCGAGGTAGTCGTTCACGATGGCGTCGCGGACGTACATGTCCGAGTTCGTGTCCCACCCCAGCGCCGAATACTCGGCGAGCCCCTCGTTGAACCACAGCGGGATGCGGAGGCGGATGCCGTTCTGGATGACCGACTGGATCGACCCGCCGTAGAACATGTCGTTGACGACGGCGTGGACGAGCTCGTGGTGGATCACGCGGCGGAAGTCGCGGTAGTCGCCGGTGAAGGGGATCGCGATGCGGTTTTTGAACAGCTCGGTGACGCCGCCGATGCCCTCGGAGTAGACCGGGAGGTCGACGGCGTTCGTGACGGCGAAGTCGTTGTGGCTCTGGTAGACGAGGAGGGCGATCCGGTCGGTGATCTGGTAGCCGAAGAGCTCCTCGATGTGGGCGTAGGCCTCCTCCGACGCGCGGGCGGTGAAGTCGGCGAGGGCCTGGCCGCCGGGCTCGTAGTAGTAGACGTCGAAGTGCTCGCTCTGGAGGTACTGCCAGTCGAGCGCCTCGTACTGCACCTTGTTCTTCCCAAACCGAAAGTACTGCGCCTCGGCTTCGCGCGGCACGCCGAGCCCCGCGACGAGCGCGGCGACGAGCAGCACGGCAAGGCGGCGAACGAAACGCATGACGGGGTCCGGAGGGCGTCTCAGACGATAGCGCAATCCCCGGCCTCGCGCAAGCCACTCCGGCGGGGACTACGGGGTTACAACGTGCGGAACACGCGGTCTAGTGGGCATGGCCTACGACCCCGACCACCACCATCGCCGCTCGATCCGCTTGCTTGGCTATGACTACGCCTCACCCGGCTGGTACTTCGTCACGATCTGCACCCGCCATCGTCTATGCCTCCTCGGCGACGTGGAGGACGACGCCGTACGCCTCAGCGCCGCCGGCCGCGCGGTCGAAGCGTGGTGGCGCCGTCTACCCGACCGGTTCGCCCGCCTCCGCCTCGACGCGTTCGTTGTCATGCCGAACCATGTCCACGGTCTCCTCGGCATCGCGCCTGCGGCCGACCACCACCCAAGCCTCGCCGCAAACCCGAACGCCGCCGACGCGGACACCGCCGACGCGGACACCGCCGACGCGGACACCGCCGACGCGGACGTAGGGGCGCCCCTTGTGGGCGCCCTCCCCAGGGCAGGCACGAGGCCCAGGGCAGGCACGAGGCCTGCCCCTACGGGGTTGGGCGATGTCATCGGCGCGTTCAAGTCGTTGACGACCAACGCGTACATCCGAGGCGTCAGGACGGACGGATGGCCGCGCTTCGACGGCCGGCTGTGGCAGCGGAACTACTGGGAGCGCGTCGTTCGCGACGAGCGCGAACTGGATCTGACGCGGCGCTACATCGCCGACAACCCGCTGCGGTGGAGCCTCGACCGGCTGCACCCGGAGCGAGCGCAGGAAGACCCGGCGGGGTGACGCCGACGCGGCTACCGCCCGAAGTTGTATGCGAAGGCGAGGTAGGGGATGAACGGCAAGCCCCCCGTTTCGTTGCCGTACGGGAAGGGGCGCGCGAGCGCGAGGTCCACCGCGATCTGCTCGCTGAAGAAGCGGACGCCGCCAGAAACGACCCCGCCCGCCCCGCCCTCGCCGAAGCCGACGTAGTTCTCCGTTATCAGCTTGGTCGTGTTCGACGTCTGCACCTCGCCGCCGAGCACGACCACCGCGCCCTCGGCGACCGCGAAGTCGAAGTTGTCCTCGGTCTCGCACACGTTGCCGTCGCAGAACGTCGACGTCGCGTCGATGCCGGCGTAGGCGACGTACGCGCCGACGGTGAACGCCTGCCGCTCGGAGCCCACGGTGACGAGGCCGTAGGCGGTCCCGCCGAACCCGTCGCCGGTCCCCTCGCCCACCGGCGTCCCGAACAGGGTGCCCACGGCGACGTCCACGGCTTCCCCGTCGTACGCCTGCGCTTTCAGGTTGACCGTCACGACTTGCGTGGTCGAGCCGGGCAGCAGCGAGACGCCCGCCGACGCGTCGAGCCAGTCGGTGAACCCGTAGGCCAGAGACGGGAAGAAGACCATGTAGCTCGACAAGCGCCCCTGCCCCTGCGGCATCGTCCGCGCCGTAGGCGAGAGGAAGAGGCGCGTCCCGTTCGGGTCGATCCCCTGCGGGGCATCGGGCAGAGTTGGCGCGTCGGACTGAGCGACTGCGGGCGCGGCGACGAGGAGCGCGAGCAGGAAGACTGCGGGACGGAGCATCGGGAGAGCGCGGTGGCGCGAAAAGGGCGAGGGAGAACCTACGCCCGGTAGAGCCGCGCGGCCCGGCTCACGCGTAACGCACCCAGCGCGCGAGGTCTCGGAACGTCGCCTTCTTCCCGTACATCAGGATCCCGACGCGGTAGATCCGGCTCGCCACCCAGATCGTCCCGACGAACGCGAGCGCGAGGAGCACGAGCGCGAGCGCCATCTGCCAGAACGGGACCGCCGTCGCGGCGGCGCGGACCACCATGAGGATCGGCGAGAAGAACGGGACGAGCGAGAGCGCGATCGACACCGGCGCGTCGGGGTTGTCGGCGACGAACGGGAGGAAGACTGCGGGGAGGATCACCGGGATCATCACGGGGAGTTGCAGGCTCTGCGCGTCGCTCTCCTGCTCCACGGCCGAGCCGACGGCCGCGAACAGGCTGCCGTAGAGGAGGTAGCCGCCGAGGAAGAACAGGAGGAAGTACACGATGAGGTCGAACGGCACGTTCGCGAGCGTCAGCGCCGCCGGATCGAATGGGAGGTCTTCGACGGCGGCGGCCGTCGCCGCGGCATCGCCCCCGGCGAGCGCGGCGGGATCGACGAACCCGGCGAGCACGGTGCCGAGCGCGACGAGGCCCGCGAGCGCGAGCGCCACCCACAGCGCGAACTGCGTCAGCCCGACGGCCCCGATCCCGAGCACCTTCCCCATCATGAGCTGGAACGGCCGCGCGCTCGATGCCACGACCTCGACGATCCGGTTCGTCTTCTCTTCGATCACCCCGCGCATCACCATCGCGCCGTAGACGAACATCGCGATGTAGATGATGAAGCCCATCGCGTAGCCGAGCCCGGCGAAGAGCCACGTCGCGTCCTCGGACTCGCCCTCGTCGGTGAGCGCCACGAGCCGCACGCCGACGCGCTCCTCGGCCGCGTCGAGGACTTCGGCCGACGCGCCCGCCGCTTCGAGCCGCGCCCGCCGCACGACATCGCCGACGGCGTCCTGCAGCCGGAACTGCGCCGAGAAGCCGCCGCCGCCCTCGGAGTAGTACGCCGCCTCTTCGCCGCCGCCGAGCAAGCCCTGCGGAAGCACGAAGTAGCCGTCGAGCTCGCCGCGGCGGACACGCGCCTGCAAGCTGTCCTCCGGCACGGTCTCGATGGCCGCCGTGTAGCTGTCCGGCAGCCGATCTGCGAGCGCAGCGCCGAGCCGCTCGGTCCGGTCCACGATCGCGACGGTGCGGGCGCCCGTCTCCTGCGTCAGCACGCCCACCCACACCGACACGCCGATGAGCGCCAGCAACCCGACGGGCGCCAGAATCGTCGCGATGATGAAGCCTTTCGACTTGACGCGGCGGAGGTACTCGCTCCGGGCGATGATGCTGATTTTGTTCATCGGGCGCTGACGGGTTCGGTGGCGGCTTCGGCGCCGGGGGTCTGGCCGTTGACGGCCATCACGAAGATCTCGGAGAGCGGCGGCTCGTTGAGCTCGAAGCGGTAGACGTTGTCGACGTGCGGGAGCGCGGCCTCGAGCACGCGCCGCGCCGTCGTCTCGCCGACGAGGCGGAACTCGGCGTGGCCGGCCGTGCGCGAGCGGACGCGGATCGCGCCGTCACCGTCGAGCCGGTCGATCCAGCCGTCGCTGCCGCTGAACTCGACGGTGACGGTGTTTTTGCCGAACGAGCGTTTCACGTCGCGGAGCGCGCCGTGCAAGACCTCGCGCCCCTGCGCGATGAGGAAGATGTCGTCGCAGAGCTGCTCGACCTGCTCCATGCGGTGGCTCGCGAAGAGGATCGTCCGGCCCTCCTCGCGCAGTTCGAGGATGATGTCTTTGAGCAGGGCCGCGTTGATCGGGTCGAGGCCGGAGAACGGCTCGTCGAAGATCAGCAGCTCGGGGTCGTGGAGGATCGTGGCGATGAACTGCACCTTCTGCTGCATCCCCTTCGAGAGCTCGTCCACGCGCTTACCGTACCAGCCGGAGGCGTCGAAGCGGTCGAGCCAGCCCCGCGCCGCGGCGCTCGCCTCGGCCGTCGAGAGCCCTTTGAGCTGGCCGAGGTAGACGAGCTGCTCGCCGACCTTCATCTTGCGGTAGAGCCCGCGCTCCTCGGGCAAGTACCCCATCCGAAGCTGTGACTCCGGCCCCACCGGCTCGCCGCCGAACGTGATCCGCCCTTCGTCCGGGGTCGTGATGTAGGTGATCATCCGGATCGTGGACGTCTTCCCCGCGCCGTTGGGCCCGAGAACCCCGAAGATGCGGCCGGGATGCACCTCGAAGGAGACGGCGTCTACGGCGAGGTACGAGCCGTAGCGCTTGGTGACGGAATCGACGACGAGCGGAGCCATAGACGCGGGACGATGAGCAGGAACGAGGCCGCTCCCCTATTCGGAGCGGACGGCCGGAAGTTACAGCCGCGCGGGAGCGGCTGCGCCTCGCACCTACTTGTCATTGCGAGGAGGCGCGCAGCGCCGACGCGGCAATCTCCTCAGGCCTGAGGCAGCGGATTCGCGTGCCACCATGCTGCTAATGCGAGGAGATTAGCTCCGCTGAGCCCTTCGGGGTTGCCGCGTCGCTCACTACGTTCGCTCCTCGCAATGACAACCCGTTTGGAACACGCTCGCTTCAGAGCAGCGCCACGCGGTCGGCGGGGATCGGCATGAGGTACTGCGACTCCATCGCCTCCTCGTGCACGCCGAACTGCCCCGTCCCCCGGAAGTCCACGACGACGTACTTCTCCGACACGTGCACGACCTCGCCGATGCCGTAGTACGCGGGCATCGGGCCGTAGTAGACGAGGTCGCCCACGACGAACTCCCCCTCGCGGGCGCGGCGGTAAAAGGGCAGCACCGTCGGGAGGACTTCCAGACGGTAGGCCGAGCGGTCTTTTCTGTAGAAGGCAGCGGGTTCCATACGGGTCGTGTCGTACGCCGGGGCGCGTAGGTTCGTAAGCTACGGCGCGTTCGGGCTTTTCCCCGGACCAATCCCAACGCCCTCCGGTATATTTGGGCGAACGCGGGATTTTTCACCTCTCTTTTCGCACCTCACCACCGTGCCCCGCACGGGCGTCATGCAGTACGACGACAAGATCATCGACCGGCAGGTCGGGCGCAACGCGCAGCTCTTCGCCCGCGCCATCGCCGACCTCGACAGCCCGGAGCGCCGCTACCCGTACCTCCGTATCCTCGTCTCGGTGATCGAGCAGGCGCACCCGGAGTGGGGGCAGGCGCCGGAGAAAGACACGCAGATCGGCGCGCTCGTCCACGACCTCAGCGGCGGTGCCGTCGATGCCGACGAGACCGCTCAGGTCGTCCGTGCCCGCGACGAGGAACGCGGATATCGGTAGCTCCGTGACTCAGTCGAGCGCATCGATTCGCTCGTCAACTTCTCCGGAATCCGCTCGATGAACAAACTCCTCGTCGGAATCGGCGAGACTCACGAGCGAGCGCCGAACACTCTCGGACGTGAGCGATTCATACGTCCACCCACGCCCGCTCCTGCTCGGATAGCTCACCTCGTCGTCTGAGTAGCTCGTGTGGTCGGCAAAGTAAACCCCGGGCTCGTCTTCACGGACGACGATGGCGTTTCCACCGATGGTCGTACCGACGACGAGCCAGCCGAAGCGGTTGAGATAACCTCCGGGCGCAACCTCCGGTGCATTCTCTTCCGCGAAGCGTCGCTGGTCACACCACCGAACCTGCGTGGGATTCCTGCTGAGCTGCTGGATTCGCTCTTCGACCGTCGAGTTCATGACGACCCCATCCACCTCACGCGATCCGGTCGGGGTTGGCGGCGACGAAGCTCTTCCAGTCCTTGAACTTCCCCGTCGGCCCGGCCTCGACGCGGTGTACGTGGCAGAACGCGACGGCGAGCGCATCGGAGGCGTCGAGCCCCCGGTCCTCGGTGAGGTCGAGTTGGGCCTGGAGCATAAACCACACCTGCTCCTTTTTCGCGTTCCCGTTCCCGACGACGGCCTTTTTGATCTCGCGCGGGGCGTACTGCGTGACGGGGATCTCGCGGTCGAGCGCGGCCTTCATCACGAAGCCCTGCACCTGCCCGAGCTTGAGCATCGCCTGCGCGTTCTTCCCCATGAACGGCATCTCGATGGCGAGTTCGTCGGGTTTGTGCGTGGCGATGAGCTCGTCCACGGCCTCGCCGATGCGCTGGAGCCGGACCATCAGGTCGAGCTTCGCCGAGGGGCTGATCGTGCCGTAGTCGACGACCGTCTCGCGCTTGCCCTCGACCGCCAGCACGCCGAAGCCGGTGTGCCGCGTGCCGGGGTCGATGCCGAGGACGATCATTCGATTGGGGAGTGCGGATTTTAGATTTCGGATTGGGGGGTGACCCGAGCCCCTCGCAAATCCTCAATCGTCATTCCGAAATCGAAAAGGCCTCGTCCATTTCGAGGCTGGTGTAGACCTCCTGCACGTCCTGCAACTCTTCGAGCGCGTCGACGAGGCGGAGCACTTTGGCGGCGTCGGCCGGGTCGAGGCTCGTCGTGGTCGTCGGGATGCGGACGAGTTGGGCTTCCTTCGGCTCGATCCCGGCGTCTTCGAGCGCGGACTGCACGGCGGAGAACTCCTCCATCGGGGTCGTCACGACGAAGCTGCCGTCTTCCTGCCTCAGGTCTTCGGCCCCGGCCTCGGCGACGAGCAGGAACAGCTCGTCCTCATCCTGCGGCGTGCCGTCGGCGTCCCGGGCGTCGATCTCGAAATGCCCCTTGCGGTCGAACATATAGGCCACGGAGCCGGACGTGCCGAGGTTGCCGCCGTACTTCGTGAACGCGTGGCGGACGTCGGCGACGGTGCGATTCGTGTTGTCGGTGAGGCACTCGACGAAGAGGGCGATGCCGCCGGGCGCGTAGCCCTCGTACGTCATCTCCTCGTAGTCGGCGCCCGCGATCTCGCCCGTGCCGCGCTTGATGGCGCGCTCGATGTTGTCCTTGGGCATGTTCTCCGCCTTCGCCTTGTCGACGGAGAGGCTGAGCCGCGGGTTCATGTCGACGTCGCCGCCGCCCTCGCGCGCGGCGATCATGATGTCGCGGGTAATGCGCGCCCAGACTTTGGAGCGGCGCGCGTCGGCGACGCCCTTCTTGCGCTTGATCTTCGACCACTTGTTGTGTCCAGCCATAGCTCTGTCGGTAGCAAAAGGGAGAGCGGCAATATACGCCCGGCCCCGGCTCAGCCCGACCCCGGCGCTACCGCTCAGCGCAGCGTGTAGCTGACCCCGATGCGAGCGCTGACCGTGCTGAACGAGAGGCTCGTACCCGGGATGAACGAGCGGAACTGCCCGCTCCCTTCGACCGCTACGAGCGGGCCGAGCGGCACGCGGACGCCAGCTTCGGCCGAGGCTACGGGAAGCCACAGGAACCCGACGGCCGGGTCTCGCACCCCATCGCCCTGCTCCGAGGCGTGGAACCGCGTGTAGAGCCCTCCGACCCCGAGCCCGACGAACGGGCGGACGAAGAGGTCCCGTTCGAACCGGAGGCCGACGAGCAGCGAGGCGATGCCCACCCCGCCGCCGCGCTCGCCTGGCCGGTCGCCGGGCACGCGGGCGTAGCCGACGGCGAGGACCGGGTAGAGCGGCTCCGCCGCAGACCGGAGAGCGAACGCCGCTCCGGCGTGGACGCCGCGCCCCGTGTCCTCCGACTGAAACGAGGTGATGCCCGTGACGCCGGCGGTAGGCGTCAGCGTGAGGTGACGGGGTTGCGCGAGGGCCGGAGCCACCGAGAGGAAGAGCAGCACGATGCGGAGTGCGTGCCGCCGCCCGACCCTCCACCCCGGTATCGTATCCCGTGTCGCCATCGATGCGTCACCCTTCCGTCTGTTCGTCGAACGTACGGCGGCGCGGTTAGCGCACCGCACCGCGCGCGTCCACGGCGACGCGCTCCACCACCTCCTCCCCGTCGATCACGACGAGCTCGCGCTGCGTGTTGACGACGACGCACGCGTGGTTCGGGACGACGCGGACGCGGTCGCCGACATCCAGGGTGGCGGCGCCGGGGACGCGGACCCACCCGTGCTCCTCGGACAGCGCGAACAGCTCGGCGTGGGGCAGCGGCACCATCCGTGTGGGGTTGTAGAGGAGCACGCCGTAGCCGCTCGTGCCGTAGCCGGTGTCGGTCGTGAAGACCTTTTTGCCCGCGTCGAGGAAGAGGTGCGAGCCGCCGCGCTCGTCGGGCTGCTTGGAGACGACGGTGGCGTAGACCGTGAGCGCGCAGGCTGGGAGCGTCGCCGCGCCGAGGGCGACCTGCTCGGCGTCGTGGAAGGCGTAGTTGCCGGGGCGGATCTCGGTGATGCGGAACGGCGCCCCCTCGGGTCTTCCGGCCTCGGCGTTCTCGAACACGCTCATCGTCGGGGTCGAGCCGACGGAGAGCTCGGCGCCGACGTCGAGCGCGTCGGCGGCGTGGAGCCGCTCGGCGAGCGCGAGCAGACGGTCGCGCTCCTCGCGCATCGTGCGGACGAGCGCGTCGGCCCGCGTCTCCCCCTCGACCGGGCCGAAATATCCCTGCCCGCCGTGCGTGAGCAGGCCGACGAGCCGCAGGCCGGGCAGATCGCGCACGGCCTTCGCGAGCGCCGGGGCGTGCGGGCTGTCCCATTCGACCCCGCACCGCCCGTGTCCTGTGTCGACTTCGATCAGCACCTCGGCCGTGGCGCCGCGCTCGGCGAAAAAGGCCGACGCGAGCCGCGCGCCCTCGACCGTATCGACGCAGAACGAAACGCGCACGCCGCGCTCCATCAGCTTCAACAGCCGCTCGTATTTCGCCCGGCCGACGACGCAGTACGCGAGGCGGACGTCGTCGAACCCGGCGTCGGCGAACACCTCGGCTTCTTCGGGCTTGGCGACGGTGATGCCGCGCGCGCCGAGGTCGCGCTGCCGCCGGGCGATCGCGGCGGACTTGTGCGTTTTGAGGTGCGGGCGGAGGGCGACGTCGTGGGCGTCGGCGCGGGCCTGCATCCGGCGGAGGTTGGCGTCGAGGCGACGCTGCTCCACGAGCAGGCACGGCGTGTCGAGGTCGGACAGGATCATAACGGGAGGCGTCGGGGAGGTGAGAAGGTACGCCGTCCCCGGGTCCCCGTCCGTCCCCCAGCCGCCGCCCGGGGCAAACCGCATCGCCGCCCGGGGGCCGTCCCCCTTTCCCATTCGACTCGGAACCCCGCACGTCGCGGGCGCTCTCACCCCTCCCCTCTTTACGGCCCCTCTCCATCTACCCCTCCGACCATGTTCTACCACGACGGCGGCAAGCTCCAGTACCCGGTCCGGGTCGACACGCCCAACCCCCTCTTCGCGAAAGCCCTTCAGCAGGCCATCGGCGGCGTCCAGGGCGAGATCCGCGTCTGCCTCCAGTACCTCTTCCAGGCGTGGGGCAGCCGCGGCCCGACGAAGTACCGCGACATGCTCCTCGAAACGGGCACCGAGGAGATCGCCCACATCGAGATGCTCGCCACGGCCGTCGCGCTCAACCTCGAGGGCGCCCCGCTCGAGCAGGAGAAGGCGGCCGAGGACCCCGCCGTGGCCGCCGTGCTCGGCGGGATGAACGTGCAGCACGTGATCACGACGTGCATGGCCGCGATGCCCGTCGACGCCAGCGGCGTGCCGTTCAACGGCTCCCACGTCTACGCCTCGGGCAACGCCGCCGCCGACATGCTCGCGAACGCCCTCGCGGAGTCCACGGGCCGGATGCTCGCCGTGCAGCTCTGGAAGATGACCGACGACCCCGGGATGAAGGACATGCTCGCCTACCTCGTCGCGCGCGACACCATGCACCAGAACCAGTGGCTCGCGGCGTGGGAGGAGCTCGGCGGGCGCGAGAACCACCCGATCCCGAACAACTTCCCCCAAGACGTCGAGCCCGAGGAGTTCAACTACACGTTCCTCACGTTCGGCAAGGACGACTCGGTCCCGCAACCCGAAGGAAACTGGAGCGACGGAGAGAGCTTCGACGGCAAGGGTACGTTCAGCATCGAGCGGATGGAGCCGCGCGGCGAGAAGCCGGACCTCGGCATGGCGAGTCCGAAGGCGGCCGTCCAGAAGGGCCAGGAGGAGTAGGCCCCGCCCCGAGCGTCGCCCGCTCCGACGACGGCCCTTTCCCCTCTTCCCGCTCGCTTTCGGCCTCGCAGACTTCACGACCGCCCCCATGCCTCCGCCCACCGCGCCCTCCCCCAGCCGCCTCAGCCGCCAGCTCCGCCTCGGCGACTCGCCCGACCTCGGCCGCCGCCGCAAGGTCATCGGCCTCTCGATGGTCGGGGCCACGGCCGGCATCCTCGTCTCGCTCTACCAGACCGGCATCCTCCGGCACCTCCCCGACCCGCCCTTCGGCCCGTTCGACTCGGACCGCGTCGACGCCTCGGACTACGCCTACGAGCGGGCGCGGACGCCGGACGGCCTCGCCATGCTCGTCACCTACGGCGTGACGGCCCTGCTCGCCGGGGCCGGCGGCGAGGACCGCGCGCGGACGCTGCCGTGGCTCCCCCTCGCCCTCGCCGCGAAGGTCGCCTCCGACGTGGCGACGAACGTGAAGCTGGCGAAGGAGGAGTGGGACGAGAACGGGGCGTTCTGCGCGTACTGCCAGGCGGCCAACCTCGCCTCGCTCGCCTCGGTGCCCTTCGTGATCCCCGAGGCGCGGAAGGCCCTCCGCCACCTCTTCAACCGCTAGCCCTCGCCTCTCACCCCCGATCCCCCATGCGATCCGACATCGCCCCCGGCAACCCCTTCCCCGACTACGCCCTCCCGGACCACACGAAGACGCCCCGCCGCCTCTCCGACCTCCAGAGCGGCGACCCCCTCGTGGTCGTCCTCATCCGCGGGTTCTTCTGCCCGAAGGACCGCGTCCAGCTCCAGGAGCTCGCCCGGTTCCACCGGCAGCTCGTCGTCGGCACTACCCGCCTCGTCACGATCACCACCGACGACTGGCACACGACGAACAACCTCCGCCAGCAGCTCGACGCCCACTGGCCCTTCCTCTACGACGAGGACCGCACCGTCCAGCAGGACCTCGACATCGAGGAGTACACCGACACCGAGCACGACGTGATGATCCCCCACACGATCGTGCTCCGGCCGGGCCTCGAAGTGCACCGCGTCTACAACGGCTACTACTACTGGGGCCGCCCCTCGACGGCCGAGCTGCACCAGGATCTCCGCGAGGTGACGAAGATGATCCGCGACGACTGGGACCCCACCGACCCCGCGCTCCGCGAGGCGTGGGAGAACGGCGACAAGGAGCCGTTCTACCCCTACGGCGAGAAGTCGATGGAGCGGGTGATGCAGGAGATGGCCGGGGCCGTGGACCAGTACGCCGGCCGCGCCGACAGCCGCGCCGATGGCCGTGGAGGGGACGAGTGATGGATGTTCTCGCCACGCGTAAAAGGGAGCAAAACCTCGCGGCCGTGGACCCGTGGACGGCCGTGCACCTCTCGGCCGGGCTCGCGCTCGGGCTCATGGAGGTCCCGCGGCGGTGGGCGCTCGCCGCCTCGGTCGCCTACGAGCTCGCCGAGCAGGTGTTCGAGCGGGAGGAGTGGGGGGAGGAGCTGTTCGAGACGAGCGGGCCGGAGAGCCTGCCCAACGCCGTCATGGACTCGGTGGCGCTGCTGGTCGGCCACTGGCTCGGGCGGCGGTGGAACGAGCGCTGAGCCGAGCCCGCACCGCCGCCGGGGGTCGCGGCGAGCTCGGGGCGCCGAGCGGCGGGCGGTGCCCCGGCGAACACCAAGGCACCGCCCGGGCCGGAACTCCACCGTCCCGACGCAACGTGTAACCCGCTCTCCTCTCCTTTCATGAACCCCCGCTCGGCCCGCGCCGTTGCGCCCGCCGAGCGCCCATCGCTGCACTTCCATGCCCGACCAACTGAACGACCGCCGCATCGCCCTTCTCATCGCCCCGCGCGGCACCGAGGAGCCCGAGTTCGTCCAGCCGAAGCAGGCCGTCGAGGCCGCGGGCGGCACCGTCACCGTCGTCAGCTTCGAGCCCGGCGAGGCCGAGACCGTCAACAACGACCTCGACGCGGGCGGCACGTACGCGGTGGACGCGACCTTCGACGAGGTTTCGGCGAGCGACTTCGACGGGCTCGTGATCCCCGGCGGCACCGTCGGCGCCGACAACCTCCGCGCGAACGACGCCGCCATCGCGTTCGTCCGCGCCTTCTTCGAGCAGAAGAAGCCCGTCGGCTCGATCTGCCACGGGCCGTGGGTGCTCGCCGAGGCCGACGTGCTCCGGGGCCGCACCGTGACCTCGTACCACTCGATCCAGACCGACCTCCGCAACGCGGGCGCGACGTGGGTCGACGAGGAGGTCGTCACCGACCAGGGTCTCGTCACGAGCCGTAACCCCGACGACCTGCCCGCCTTCTGCGACAAGATCGTCGAGGAGTTCTGCGAAGGAGAGCACGAGCAGCAGGCGCGGAGCGTCTGAGTCCGCCGGCCCCGACGAGCGTGGTCGCCGGATGCCAGCGGTGGCCGCGCAGCATCTCCAGTCCGCGCCGAGGCACGGCGGTCGCAGCAACAGAAACGCCCGGTGGCTCAGGGGCCACCGGGCGCGTTCGTGATTCGGGGTGCCGGACTCAACGCCCGGCACCGACACGGCCCATCGCGAGGCGAGCGCGGTTGCGCGCGCGTTCGAGTTCGGCCTCGGCGGCGGCGCGCTCCTCGGGCGAGAGGCTCTCGCGCACCCGCTCCTTCGCCCGCTCCTCGGCGGCCTGCGCGCGTTCGAGGTCGATCTTGTCGACGGGCTCGGCCGTCTCCGTCAGCATGATGACGTGGTTGTCGAGGACTTCGACGAACCCGCCCGACGTGGCGAAGCGGACCTCGTCGCCGGCGGCCGTGCGGATCGCCACCTCCCCGACGCCGGTGGCGGCCACGAGCGGCGCGTGGTTGTAGAGGACCTCGAAGGAGCCCTCGACGCCGGGGGCGCGGAAGCTCACGGCGTCGCCGCGGAACGCGTTCGTGTCCGGCGCGACGATCTCGACGAAAAGGGTACCAGCAGCCATTCGATTGGGGATTCTGGATTGGGGAGGTGCGATTGGCGAATCCGAAATCCGCAATCGCACATCCGAAATCGCTAGGCTTCGGCGGCCATCTTCTCGGCCGCTTCGAGGACTTCCTCGATGCCGCCCTTGTAGAGGAACGCCTGCTCCGGCACCTCGTCGAGCTCGCCGTCGAGGATCATCCGGAAGCCGCGGATCGTGTCGTCGATCTTGACGTACTTGCCGGGCGTGCCGGTGAACTGCTCGGCCACGAAGAACGGCTGGCTCATGAAGCGCTCGGCCTTGCGGGCGCGGCTCACGACGAGCTTGTCCTCGTCCGAGAGCTCGTCCATGCCGAGGATCGCGATGATGTCCTGCAGCTCGCGGTAGCGCTGGAGCAGCTCCTTCACGTCCTGCGCCGTGGTGTAGTGCTCGTCGCCGAGGATGCGCGGGTCGAGGATCCGCGAGTTCGAGTCGAGCGGGTCGATGGCGGGGTAGATGCCGAGCGACGAGATCCGACGCGAGAGCACCGTCGTGGCGTCGAGGTGGGCGAACGTCGTCGCCGGAGCGGGGTCGGTGAGGTCGTCGGCGGGGACGTAGACGGCCTGCACGGACGTGATCGAGCCCTTCTTGGTGGAGGTGATGCGCTCCTGCATCTCGCCCATCTCCGTCGCGAGCGTCGGCTGGTAGCCCACGGCGCTCGGCATGCGGCCGAGGAGGGCCGACACCTCGGAGCCCGCCTGCGTGAAGCGGAACACGTTGTCGACGAAGAAGAGCACGTCGCGCCCGCCGAGGTCGCGGAAGTACTCGGCGATCGTGAGGCCAGAGAGCGCGACGCGCGCGCGCGCGCCGGGCGGCTCGTTCATCTGCCCGAACACGAGCGAGATGTTCGACTCCTTGACCTCGTCGAGGTTGACCTTGCCCAGATCCCAGCCGCCCTCTTCCATCGAGTGGAGGAACGCCTCACCGTACTGGATCACCCCGGACTCGAGCATCTCGCGCATGAGGTCGTTCCCCTCGCGCGTGCGCTCGCCGACGCCGGCGAACACCGAGAGGCCCTCGTGGGCCTTCGCGATGTTGTTGATGAGCTCCATGATCAGCACCGTCTTGCCCACCCCGGCCCCGCCGAAGAGGCCGATCTTGCCGCCGCGCGCGTAGGGCTGGATGAGGTCGACGACCTTGATCCCGGTCTCGAGCATCTCGACGCTCGTGGCGAGGTCCTCGAACTTCGGCGGCTCCGCGTGGATCGGGCGGTACTCTTCGGCCGTCGGCTGCGGGAGGCCGTCGATGGCCTTGCCGACGACGTTGAAGAGGCGGCCCCGGATCTCCGGGCCGACGGGCATCGCGATCGGACGGCCGGTGTTGACGACGGGCGTGCCGCGCTGGATGCCGTCGGTCGTGTCCATCGCGATCGCGCGGACGCGGCCCTCGCCGAGGTGCTGCTGCACTTCGAGGACGAGCGTGCCCTCGGCGCCGCGGTCGACCTCGAGGGCGTCGAGGATCTCGGGGACGGTGGTGCCGGAGAAGTCGGCGTCGATGACGGGGCCGATGACCTGGACGACCTGGCCGTTCGTGTTCGTGCCCGTGGTCGGCTGGCTGACGGGCTTCGGGGTGCTTTCCATGGCGTCTCGGGGATGAGGAGCGTGCGTCGAAAGGGAGTCCGGCGCGGCTCGCGCGGAAGCTCGCGCGCGGACCATACCGGGCTGCAAAGATACCGACCGTCCCCCCCGCCCACGTGGGCCCGGCGCGGCGAGCGGTCGAAGAAACGGGGAAAAGAAGACGATGAGACGGGGAATCGAGAGGCCGGAGAACCGAGATAGAACCTATGCCGAAGCACCCGACTCCATCGGCTCCTCGTCTCTTCGACCCGCCGACTCCTAAAAGTGCTGGAAGCCCGCCGCCGTGAGCGGGCGCGTCGCTCCGTCCGGCATCCCGATCACGACCTCGCCCACGGCGTCCGTCACCGCCCCGACGACGGCGAACGAGTCGCCCGGCAGCCGCTTCGCCGCGCCCTTAGGGATCGCGAAGAGGAGCTCGTAGTCCTCGCCGCCGTAGAGCGCGTACGTCGCCGGGTCGTCGCCGAAGCGCTCGGCGGCCTGGAACGTCTGCCGGTGGATCGGGAGGAGGGCCGCTTCGAGGCGCGCGCCGACGCCGCCCGCCCGGCAGAGGTGGTGCGCCTCCGACGCGAGGCCGTCGGAGACGTCGATGAGCGCGCGCGGCTGCACCCCGGCCTCGCGCCACTGGCGGACGCGGTCGAGCCGGGCGGTGGGCGCGAGCTGCCGCTGGACGACGTAGCCCCACGCGCCGAGGTCGGGCTGCGCGTCCGACGAGCCGAACGCCTCTTTCTCCGCGAGGAGCACCTTCAGCCCGGCCGCCGCGCTGCCGAGGTCGCCGGTGACGCAGAGGAGGTCGCCCGGCTTCGCGCCGCGCCGGTAGACGACCTCGGACTCGGCCGCCTCGCCGACGACCGTGACCGATAGGAAGAGCCGCTCCGCCGCCGTCACGTCGCCGCCGATGACCGAGAGGCCGTACTCCTTGCACGCGAGGGCCATCCCGTCATAGAGCGTCTCCGTGGCCTCGACCGACATGTTGTTCGGCAGCCCGAGCGCGACGGTGGCGTAGCGCGGCTCGGCGTTCATCGCGACGACGTCGCTGACGTTGACGGCGATCGCCTTGAAGCCGAGCGTGCCGACGGGCGCGAACGTCCGGTCGAAGTGGACGCCCTCGACGAGCGCGTCCGTCGTGACGACGTGCACGCGGTCGCCGCCGATGCGGTAGACCGCGGCGTCGTCGCCGATGCCCTGGGCGAGGGCGTCGGGCGCGGCGTCGCCGAGCGCGTCCTGCAAGCGGTCGATGAGGCCGAACTCGCCGACGGCGGAGATGGGGGTGAAGGGATCGGAGGGTTCGGACATGCGGGTGGGCGTTGGGTGTGTGGATGTTGTTGGCGAACCCCCTCAGGCCGCCATCAGCGCCGAGAACGGAGATTGGTAAGACGTCGAGCGCGGGACCTCGTTCAGCCAATCGACCGCCCGCTTCAGGTTCATGGCCGCCGCCGTCGCCACGTGCTGGAGGTGCGTCTTCGCCAACCCCCGGTACCGCGACCGCCGCATCCCGCTCGTCCGCACGCCTTGCGAGACGGCTCCCTCGACCCCGGCACGAGCCGAGTACAGGTCCCAGAACGCTGTCGTGTCCTGCCGCGCTCGTGCGGCCACCATCGCCTCGTGGTGCTCGCGGACGTGGAGCGTGAGCTCGCGCGGCCCCGCCCGCTTCCGCGTGCAGAGCGGACGGGCGGCGCACGCGGCGCAGTCGTCCTTATGGAAGTGGACCTGGACCATCGGGAGGATCGTGGGCGATCCGGTCCCCCGATCCGTGACCCGCTTCGCCGGCTTCCAGTACCGGCTCTCGTGCCCCTGCGGGCACGTCGCCACCTCCCGCTCCCAGTCGAGCGCGAAGTGCGAGGCGTCGTAGGCCTCGTCGTCGTCCATCTGCCAGCTTCGGTTCGGCCGGATCGGCCCGATGAGGTCGACCCCGTGGCGGGCTCGGCTGTCGGCGAGGAGGTCGGCCGAGACGTAGGCGGAGTCGACGAAGTGCTCGGCCGGGAGGAGCCCCCTCTCGTCCAGGTGCCGGTGGACCGGCTCGACGGAGGCCCAGTCCTGGTCCGTCGCCACCGTCGTCTCCACGTTGAGGATGGCGAGGAGCCCGTCGTCGCACGCCTCGGTCAGATGAACCTTGTAGCCTCGCCAGTGCCCACCGCGCTTGCTCGAGTGCCGCGCCTCGGTATCGTACGGCGACGAGACCATGAGCGCGGCCGGGGGCAGGTTCCCGCTTTTGCGCCACCGGAGCCGTCCCTCGCCGCCGCTCTGCGACCGCTCGTAGACGTACTGCTGGAGCCACACGCGCCGGAGCGTGTCGACGGCCGGGACCGCTCGGAGGTGCGCCGGTGCCGCGCCGTCGTAGAGGAGTCCGAGGAGGTGCCACCCGTCGGCTCCGACGGCGATCGAGAGTGCCTCGCGCTTCCCCTCGGCGCGCGGGAGGTGGAAGCTCGTGAACCGGGCACGGTATCGGTCGGCCCACTCCGGCGGTACCACGCTTCGCAGCCACTCCGGGGCGGCCTCCGTCAGTGCGTTCAACGCGTGGAGCATCGTCTCGCCCACCAACTCAAGCCGGTTCAGCTCGCGAACGGCGGCGAGGACATGGGTCGAGTCGGTCCGCTGGCGACCCCTTGCCTTGACGAGCCCCCGCTCCTTGAACAGGTCGAGCATCCGGTCGAGGAGCCGTTCTTCGGCCGAACCGTCGAGGAGCCGGCTCCTGAACTCGGAGAGCACGCTGAAGTCGAACCCGGCGTCCTCGAGGTTGAGGCTCAGCGCGTACTTCCAATCGAGCCGGGCGCGGACGGCGTCGGCGGTCTGGCGGTCGGTGAGGTTCTCAGCGAACTGGAGGACCGTGATGAGAGCGAGCCGCCAAGGTGCCGCGGCGGGTTGGCCCACCTCTGGGTAGAGGTCGGCGAAGTCCTCGTCGGTGAAGAGGGTGCCGAGCTCGTCGCGGAGGGTGAGGTAGGCGTTCCCCTTGGGGAAGGCGGCTCGGGCGACGCGGGAGGTCTCGGCGGGAACGGTGTAGTCGGTCTGAGGGCGGAGCGACATGGCAGGCTCGGGTAGGGTTCGTGGGGCCACCGCCCTCATGCTACAGCACCCGGTGGGGGTTCGCCAACAACATCCAGAATCGCGTAATCCTATACGGTAGGGACTTGGGGTGTTCGTAGGTTCGGTCT
>CAYTJT010000028.1:0-20310 GCA_964438105.1 uncultured Rhodothermales bacterium
TTGTCCTAGAAAGATCGCAACGGTCATGAATCTTCTATTTCTCAGTACGCCCTAGACTCCGTCCACCGCCGCTGCCTCGTTAGTCCCCCACCGGCCGGAGGTGGTAGAGCACGTCGTCCACGAGATCCTCGGCCCGGGCGCGGTGCTTGCGCTTGGTCCGCAGCGCGACCTCGCGGTCGTGGTCGCCGGGCACCGCCTCCAGCAGGTCGAAGCTGCGCGGACGGATCACGACCTTGTCGCGCACGAGCCCAGGCTTCAGTTGCACCGACCGGATCGCGGTGAGGGCCACCTTGATCACGTCGCGCTGCTCGTCGAGGAACCCGAGCAGCTTCGAGCGCACGTCGATGACGAGGAACTCGCCGTCGAAGTGCACGAAGCCGGTGATCTCGCGCAGCCCGTCCTCGGGGAGCGTGAACGGGATGCGGTCTAGGGCGGCCATCGGGTGAGGAGGGAGATGGTTGTTATTTCGGCACGGTGCCGAGCGCGCAGCCGGCGACGTATCCGCTGGCCCAGGCCCATTGGAAGTTAAACCCGCCGATCCGCCCGTCCACGTCGCAGACTTCGCCGCAGAGGTAGAGGCCGGGCGTGACGCGGGACTCCATCGTGGCGAGGTCGAGTTCGGCGAGGGGCACGCCGCCGGCGGTGACTTCGGCGTAGCGGTAGCCACGATCGCCGGTGAGCGGGAGCGGCGTCTGCGTCGCCGCCTCGGCGAGCGCTCGGCGCTCGGCCTTCGTGAGCGTATCGCCCGTCGTGGCGGGATCGACGGCGGCGGCATCGAGGAGGGCCCGCGCGAGGCGGTCGGGGACGCGCTCGCGCAGCCAGCGCAGCACGGTCGTGTCGAGGGCGCGCAGCGCGCTGTCGGCGGCGTCCCGCGTCGTGCCGGGCAGCCAGTTGATCGTGACGTGCGCGCCGGGATCCTCTGTGCGCGCGTCGAGCCAGTAACGGCTGAGGTCGAGCACGGACGGCCCGCTCAGCCCGAAATGTGTCAGCAGGGTCGAGTCGGTGAAGGCGGTCATCTTCTTGCCCGTCGCGCTGCGGAGTTGGAGCGTCGCGGGGACGATGATGCCGCTCAGCCCACAGATCCAGTGGCTGGGGGGCAGCGTGAGCGGGACGAGCGCGGGGAAGACGCGCCGCGTGATCGTGTGGCCGAGCGACCGCGCGATCGTGTAGCCGTGCCCGTCGGAGCCGCTCTTCGGCAGGCTCTTGCCGCCGGTGGCGAGCACGACGCGCCGGGCCTCGACCGCGCCCCACTCGCCCGTGACGCGGAACCCCTCCCCTGCTCGCTCGACGCTTTCGACGCGGAACGGGTGGCGGATCTCGACCCCGGCGTCTCGGTTCGCACGGAGCAGCGCGTTCAGCACGGTTTTGGCGCTGTCCGTCGTCGGGAACAGCTTGCCCGTCTCCTCGCGCTTGAGCTCGACGCCGAGGGCGCGGAAGAAGTCGACGGTCTCGGGCACGTCGAAGCGGCGGAGCACGTTGCGGATCGCGTTCGGCGACGACCCGGCGTAGGCCCGCGCGTCGACGGCGTGGTGCGTGACGTTGCAGCGCCCGCCGCCCGCGACGAGGATCTTCGCCCCGAGCTTCCGCGCGCCGTCGAGGAGGAGGACGCGGCTCGCGCCGCCGCGGCCCGCCCAGATGCCCGCCATCAGCCCGGCCGCACCGGCCCCGACGACGATCACGTCTGCCCGCTCCATCGCGCCTCTGGACTTCGGGGTTACGACGGCACCCGGAACGAGAGCACGCTGCGAACCCACGAGCGCATCGTCTCGCCCTGCGACGCCGCCGGGATCCAGCGCTTCTGCGTCGTCGCCCGCATCGCGATCGCGTCGAGCGTCGGGTGCACGCTATCGACGAGCTTGATGGCGAGCGGCTCGC
Organism: uncultured Rhodothermales bacterium; assembly: GCA_964438105.1. Taxonomy (GTDB): domain Bacteria; phylum Bacteroidota; class Rhodothermia; order Rhodothermales; family JANQRZ01; genus JBBSMX01. Next base: position 1,876 of record CAYTJT010000028.1, read on the forward strand.
CCTCGTCGCTGAGGTAGACCTGCATCTTCACGGCCCCGCCGACGCCCGCCTGCCGGAGGCTGTCGGGGTACGCGATCTCCACGTTCTGATCGGGGGCGGGGCGGGGGTAGAAAAAGACCCGGTTCAGCTCGCGGTTGATGTCGCGCACGAGCGCGTCGCGGTCGTCGTCCTGCGCGCGCTCGTCGATGAGGGGGACAGCGAGTTCGGTGAAGAGGGAGTCGACGAGTTCGGGGGCGTTGCGGTAGAGCGGGAGGAACTCCTGCTGCACGTTGCGGTGGGCCGGCCCCTCGACCCGCTTGCCGTCGGGGCGCTCGGAGAGCCCCATCGCCTCGAACGTCTCGAGGTCGCGGAAGGCGACGTCCGTATCGACGCCCTCCTGCCACCAGCGGTCGCCCTCGGCCGTCCAGCCGGGCGGCGGGCCGAGGTCGGGCTCGCCCGCGCACCCGGCGAGCACGACGAGGGCGACGAGAAACGCGAAAAGACGGGACATGACAGACGGGATTTCGAAGGGCGGTCGATGCAAAAGCGCGGTCGATGCAAAAGCGCGGTCGATGCGGAAAGTAGGGGCCTACGGCCGTATGCCCCACCCGAAGACGGCACGAAGGTACGGACGGCTCAGCCGCGCTCGCTCGGCGCCCGGGCCTCGACGCCGGGCGCGTCGGCGAGGCGGACGAAAAAGCGACGGCGGTCCATCGCCACGATCCGCACCTCGCTGCCCGAGGCGATGAACTCCCCCTCGGTCTGCACCTCGACGCGCTCCCCGTCGACCTCGACGATGCCGCCGGGGCGGAGCGGCGTCACGGCGACGGCCGGGCGGCCGAGGTACTTCGAGCGGGCGTCGTGCTCGCGCGCGTCGGCGTCGGTGTCGCGGCGGAGGTCGGCGGCGAGCACGAAGCGCTCCCACGCGCCCGTCTCCCACATCAGGTAGAACATCCCGCCTCCGAAGACGAGCGAGCCGAGCGCGGCCGCCACCCCGCCCGCCGCGCCGACCTCGACGAAGGCGTAGATCACCCCGGCGATGATCGCCCCGCCGCCGCCGAACCCGACGACCCCGAGCCCCGGCACCACGTAGACCTCGAGCGCGATGAGCCCGAGGCCGACGACGATGAGCAGGATCGGGATGAGGATTTCCACGGCGTGAGGCGCAGCGGCGAGGATGAGTGGGCGGAGCGAGGAAGCTACGACGACGGCACCGGACGGACTTCGACCCGGCTCCCCCGCGCGCTCACGACCTCGACGACGGCACCGGCGTCCACGAACGTGCTCTGCGACACCACGTCCACGCGCCGCCCGCCGATGTCGGCCGTGCCCGCCGGGCGGAGCGTGGTGAGCGCCGTGCCGCGCTGCCCGACGAGCGTGTCGTCGGTGTCGGCCGAGGTGTAGCCGAGCGCGCTGCCGAGGTCGGGCGCGAGCACGAGCTGGTTGACCCGTTCGGATCGGGGTAAGAAACGCGCGAGCGAGTACCCGAAGACGAGCGTGAGCACGAGCGTGCCGGCGAGCGTGAGGATCGCCTGCGTGATCGCGCCGTCGGTCGGGAAGCTGAGGCCGACGTTGCCGATGAGTGCCGCGCCGAGCGAGAACAGCGTCAGCACGAGCCCGGTGATGCCGGCCACGCCGAAGCCGGGGATCACGAAGACCTCGACCAAGATCAGCAGCACGCCGAGGACGAAGAGCACGATCTCCCAGCTCGCCACGAGCCCGAGCATATAGTGCGGGGCGAAGAACAGCGCCGCGCCGGCCACCGACGCCATCCCGGCGAACCCGATGCCCGGCGTCTGCAACTCGAAGTAGAGCCCGCCGAGCATCATCATCATCAGGAGCGACGCGACGACGGGCGAGCCGAGAAAGCGGAGGATCTGCTCGGCGCGCGTCGCCTTGTGCGCGACGACCTCGCGGTCGGCCACGCCGAGCGTCGCGAACACCTCGGCCGGCGTCTCGGCGATCGCGTCGGCCACGCCGAGCTCGAGCGCTTCGCTCGCCGAGATCGTGAGGAGCTGCCCCTCTTCGACCACACCGTCGACGGCGAGGGTCTCGTCCACCATCGCCTCGGCGATGCGGGGGTCCCGGCCGTTGGCCTCGGCCGTGGCGCGCATCAGCCCGCGCATGTAGCTCTGCATCTTCTCCGACGCCTTCGTGCCCGCGCCGTCCACGACCGTCGCCGCGCCCATCGACGCGCCGGGCGTCATCACGATGAGGTCGTTGGCGTAGGAGATCAGCGCGCCCGCGCTCGCGGCGTTCGGGTCGATGAAGGCGACGGTCGGGATCGGCGTGTGGAGGATGGCCGAGCGGATCTGGTCGGCGGCGTCCACGAGCCCGCCGAACGTGTCGATGTCGAAGAGGACGAGCGACGCGCCCGCGTCTTCGGCGTCGGCGAGGGCGCGCTCGACGTAGGTCGCGAGCGCGGCGTCGATCATCCCCTCGACGGGGACGGTGAAGACGGGACCCTCGGCGAGGGAGTCCTGGACGGCGCTCAGCCGTTCGGCCGGCGTGCGCGTCGCCTGCGCCTCGGCGGGCGGTGAGAACAGCGGGGCCGCCAGCAGGAACGCGGCGGCGAGCAGGAAGCAGTTAGGGAAGCGCATAGGACAGCAGCAGGTCGGTGTCGCCACTGTACGCGACGCGCTTTGGGAAGATTCAGCCGCACACCGTCCTCATACGGCCCCTCCCCTCAACGTGACGCGAGGCGCTTTCCCCTCACCGGATCAGCACGGGCGTGCCGATCTCGACGAGGTCCCAGATCGCGTCGATGTGCACGTCGCGGAGGGCGATGCAGCCGCGCGTCCACGCCCGCTTGCGCCCCGAGCCCTGCCCGTGGATCGCGATCGCGCCGCCGAGCTTCGTCCCCATCGGCGGCGACTGGAAGCGGGTGGCGGCGCGGACGATCGCGTCGTACTCGGACTGCGAGATGAGCCCGGCCTCCAGCCCCCGCTCGGCGTCCTCGGGCGCGGGGTAGCTCAGCATCAGCGAGCGGTGGTACTGGCTGTTCTCGTTCTTCCCGCAGACGTAGAACTCGCCCTCGGGAATGCGGTAGTGCTTCCGCTCGCCGAGCGCGGCGCGGCGCACCTTGTCGTCCTCGGGGTTCTGCGAGACATCGGCGGGCAGCGTGCGGACGATCTCGGTGCCGCGGTAGACGTAGAGGTCGCGGCTCTCCTTGTCGAAGAGGATCCACACGTTCGAGAGCGACGCGGACGCCACCCACCCGACCGTCTCGTCGGTGAGCACGCGGCTCCAGCCATCGCGCTGGGCGATCACGCGGACGTCCTCGCGGAAGTCGAGCCGGCCGAGCGCGACGCCGGAGCCCGGCTTCGAGAACACGGGGGGGCGCTCGCGGACGACGTAGTAGATCGGCGCGTCCTCGGCCGCCGAGCGGCGATCCGCTGCCGGGGACGCCGTCGTCTCCACCCTCGCGCTGCCGCCGTGGTCCCCGCGGGTCGGGGCCCCCGGTGCCTCGGACTGCGCGGTCCCGACTTCGGCACCGAGCAGGCAGGTCATAAAAAGGACGAACAGACGAACCATGGGGACGAGCGATCGTGGTGGGGTGCGGCGAAATATACTCGCGCCTCCGCGCTGCCGAAGCGCGGCGATCCGCGCGCTGCTGGGAATCTACACGGTAAAAATCGGCGCCCCGCCCGCCCGGGTTAAGAACCTATCCGAAAAGCCCCCAAAGCTGTCATTGCGAGGAGCGCAGCGACGCGGCAATCTCCTCAGGCGCGCTGGAATCGGGAGATTGGCTCCGCCGAGCCCTTCGGGGTTGCCGCGCTCCCTTCGGCCGCTCGCGATGACAAGTCTGGGTTTTGTTCGTGACGCTAGGTCGCGGCCGGCGCCGACTCGTTGTGGCGGACGCACCAGCGGTAGGCCTCCAGCACGCCGTCCATCACGGCGCCCTCGGTCACCATCTGCACCACCTCCTTCACCCCCTCCACCGCGTTCGCCGGGGCGAACGAGAACCCGACCGCTTCGAGCGCGCCGATGTCGCCGCTCGTGTCGCCGATGAACGCGATCTCGTCCATCGACAAGCCCTCCTGCTCGGCCACGGTTTCGATCGCGATGCGCTTCGTGAGGGCGCGCGGCACCACGTCGACCGAGACGGGGGTGGTGTGCACGGCGAGCGACGGGAACGCCGACGAGACGATCCGGTCCACTTCGCGCGCCGCCCGCTGCACCGCCTCGGTGTCGAGCCCGACGATGCCCGACTGCGCCCGCTTGCCGTAGTCGTACGAGAACCCCGAGCCGGGAATGACCTCGTCGTGGAAGTAGTCGCGGACGCCCGCGAGCGCTTGCTCCACGTCGGGGGTGAGGTGCGGGCTCCAGCGGATCCGCGCCTCGGGCAGGTCGAACCGCCCGCCGCCGCTCTCGAAGAGGGCCGGGCCGCGGAGGTCGAGCGCCTGCGCCACGGCCTCGACGTAGGCGTACGCGCGGCCCGAGCAGATCCCGAGGCGGGGCAGCACGGCCTCGGACTCGGCGCGGCGGGCGAAGTCGGCGAGCGTGCGGAAGCCATTGAGGTCGTACGGCTCGTACGGCGCGGCGAGGCAGCCGTCGATGTCGGAGAGAAACAGCTTGACCACGGCGGGCTAGCCCTCGTCCTGCCCGAGGACGCTCGCGAGCGCCTCGACGGTCTGGTCCGAGATCCCCATCGACGAGAAGCCGCCGTCGTGGAAGAGGTTCTGCATCGTCACCATCCGCGCGTAGTCGCTGAGGAGCGTGATGACGTAGTCGGCGCAGCTGTCGGCGTCGGCGTTGCCGAGGGGCGAGAGCTGCGCGGCGAACTCGTACATCGCGTCGAAGCCGGTGATGCCGCCGCCGGCGCTCGTCCGCGTCGGGCTCTGGCTGACCGAGTTGATGCGGATGCCGCGCCGCCCGAGGCGGTAGCCGAACGAGCGGACGATGCTCTCGAGGAGCGCCTTCGCGTCGCCCATCTCGGAGTACTTCGAGAAGACCCGCTGCGCGCCGATGTACGAGAGCGTCACGATCGAGCCGCCCTCGGCGAGCGCCTCTTTCTTCAACCCCGCCTGCACGATGCGGTGGAGCGAGACGGCCGAGATGTCGAGCGTCTTGAGGAACCAGTCGTGGTTAAGGTCCTCGTAGGGCCGGTCCTTCCGCACGTTCACGCCCATCCCGATCGAGTGGACCACGAAGTCGACGGGGCCGTGCGCGTCGGTGACCTCGTCGAAGAGCGCTTCGATCTCGTCATCCTTCTGCGCGTCGGCGTAGATGATGGGGGCGCCGGTCTGCTCGGCGAGGGCGTCGAGGCTGCCGAAACGCCGGGTGACGGGCGCGTTCGAGAGGGCGAACGTGGCGCCCTCGCGGTGGCACGCTTCGGCGATCTTCCACGCGAGGCTGCGTTCGTCGAGCGCGCCGAAGATGACGCCGTGCTTGCCGGTGAGGAGGCCGTGGCCGGAGGAGGTAGACATGCGGAGGGGGCGTTGAATCGAGAAGGGCGGGCCGCTCAAAGTAGCAGGCCCGCCCGTCGCGTGGCAAGACGCGGTGTGTGAAGGTGCCGCTCAGCCGTCGTGCGCCGCCTCGCCCGGCGCGGCCCCGCCGTCGAGCGCCTTGTCGTCGGCGTCCTTCTTCGAGACCCACACGCCCGGCGCGCCGTCGGCGCGGCGTTGGAGCAGGGCGCGCACGGTTTTCAGCATGCGCTCCTTGAAGATCGGCTTGGCGATGTAGTCGTCGAAGCCGGCCTTGAGGAAGCGCGCGCGGTCGTCGGGGTAGGCGTAGGCGGAGGTGGCGAGGACGGGGAGGTGCTTCAGGCGGTCGTCGGCGCGGATGTGCTCGGTCGCCGTCATCCCGTTCATCCCCTCCTGGAAGTTGATGTCCATCACCACGAGGTCGACGGGGTGCTCGCGGAGGTACTCCAGCGCCTCCTCGGCCGACTCGACGGCGATCACCTCGTAGTCGCTGCGGAGGTAGAAGTAGAGCAGGCGGCGCGTCTCGGCGTAATCGTCGACGACGAGGATGACGGCGCGCTCGTTGGCGGACGGGGCGTTGGGGGCGGGGGGCTGCGTGCTCATGGCGAGGCCAGGCGGCATTCAAGGGGGCCGGGATCCATCCGGCAAACCCGCGGCGAGAAAAAAGGCGCGACGGCGCGCGGGCAAAGTTTGGGCGTCGACGTTGTAACTTGCATCGTCCCGACTACGACGCTACTTAAGGCCCGCGCGAATATCTAGTGGTATCCGTGACCCGGAGTATAGGGCCGACGGCGGAAACATAACTACAGTCGGCGTTTGCTATTCCCCGTTCGTCATCGTGGTGTGCCCGGGGCCCGCGGCATAGGCCGCTCCGAGCGGATGCGCCTGCTCCAGCATCGCGTCGTACACCTGCCGGTTGCTGGCGAGGATGTGCCCGCCGAAGAGGGCGTCGTCGCCCCCCGTGAGGTCGGTCGCGCGGCCCCCGCCCTCGCGGACGAGCACGATACCGGCGGCGAGGTCCCACGGCGCGAGCCCCGCCTCGAAGAACGCGTCGAACCGGCCGCACGCGACGTAGGCGAGGTCGGCGGCGGCGGAGCCGGGGCGGCGCACGCCGAGCGTCCGGCGCATGAAGCGGTGCAGCACGTCGAGGTAGGCGTCCTCGTACCAGAACGTGCGGAACGGGAAGCCGGTCGTGACGAGGCTCCGGGCGAGCGTGTCGGTGTCGCTGACGCCGGCCGGTCTGCCGTTGAGCGTGAGCCCTTCCCCACGCTCTGCCGCGAACAGCTCGTCGGCGGTGATCTCGTAGACGACGCCGACCACGAGCTCGCCGTCGGCTTCGAGCGCGAGCGAGACGCAGTACGGCGCCAAGCCGCGCGTGAAGTTCGTCGTCCCGTCGATGGGGTCGATGATCCAGCGGGCGCGGTGCTCGGTGCGGCGGAGGGCGCCCTCGTCGGCGTCGGCGCTGTCTTCCTCGGCCAGCACGCCGATGTCGGGGAACGCCGCCGTGAGGTCGCCGACGATCATCCGCTCGGCCGCCTCGTCGATGTCGGTGACGAGGTCGTGCACGCCCTTTTGCCGCACGCCGGACGCGGCGCCGGCATGCGTACGGATATAGTCGCCGGCGCGGCGGGCGGCGGCGATCGCGGCGGCGCGCTCGCGTTGGAACGTGGACATGGGACAAGCCGATAGGTGGAGGCAGTCGTGCGCGGTGCGGAAGTTACCCGCAGACTGTTTCTTTTGTGTGACCCGGCCGCCCCGCGACGTCGGCAACAAACCGAGCGATGCGCGGTACGCGCCCCACCCTCACCCCCGATCCGTTGCGACGCCTCCTCTTCCTGCTCGTCCCGCTCCTCGCCGCCTGCGGCGGACCGGACCCCGCCCCGCTCTCGCCCGACGAGCTAGCCGCCCGCGACTCGGCGCTCGCCCTCCTCGCCGACGCCGACGACGCCCCGTTTGCCAACGCCTTCGAGCGGCTCGATGCGTTCCGCTACCGCGTCGTGACGCAGACCGAGCAGCTCGGCGAAGCGACCCCGGTCGCACAGCGGACGGTCGTGGCCGAGGTGACGCCGACCGCCGACGGCCCGCGCATCGACGTCGTAGACGACGCCTCGACGGGCGCGTTCGACTACGGCGCCTTCTCCGTGCTCACGTCCGACGCGCCGGAGCGCCCGCTCGCGGTCGAGAACCCGGCGCCCCTCGTGCTGCCCGAAGACCCGGCCTACCTCGACCCGCGCGGCCGCGAGGCGTTCGCGTTCGGCTTCGCCCCGGACACCGTGCTGGGCGGCCAGCCCGTGCGGATCGTCACCGTCGATGCGCGGGAGGGCGAGGACGACGAACCGCTTCGCAGCGCCCGGCTCTACCTCCACCGCGGCTCCGGCGCGCTCGTCGGCGTGCGGCTGCAGCGCCGCACCGAGTCGCCGATCTTCACCGAGCGCAGCGACGCGACGATCCTGCTCCAGCCCGGCCCCGCCGGGGGCTGGCTCCCGCACTACACCCGCGTCGAGACGGCTGTGGACGCGCTGTTCGCTGACGGCCGGCGCTTCCGCATCACGCGTCGCTACGTCGACTTCGAACCGGCCGCCGCGGCCACCGCCGTGGCCGACGGGACCGCTCGGGCCGGCGACTGACCATGCTGCCTCTCCTCGCCGATCTCCACGCTACGCTCGACGGCGCGCGCTTCGGACGGCCCGCGCGCGGCTTCGCATCGTGCCCCTCGACGAACGCCGAAGCTGCGGGTTGGGCGCGGGCGGGAGCGCCGGAAGGAGCCCTCGTCGTCACCGATCACCAGACGGCGGGACGGGGCCGCCTCGGGCGCGGGTGGAACGACGCGCCGGGGCAGAACCTCCTTTTCTCCGTCGTGCTGCGTCCCGCGCTCCCGCCGCACCGGCTCGGCCTCGTAACGCTCGCCGGAGGCGTGGCCGTCGCTGAGGCCGTCGCGGAGTGGACGGCGCCGGTCGAGCCCCGCATCAAGTGGCCGAACGATGTCCTCCTCGATAGCCGCAAGTGCTGCGGGATGCTGCTGGAATCGAGTCTCGGCCCGAACCCGTTCGTCGTGCTCGGCATCGGGCTGAACGTGAACCAGACGGAGTTCCCGCCGCCCCTCGCCGAACGCGCGACATCGCTGCGGCTCGAGACGGGCCGGTTCATCCCCCGCGCCGCGCTCCTCGGGCGGATCCTCGCTCGGCTCGAATACTGGACGGGCCGCCTCGCCACAGATGATGCGTCCGTGCGCGAGGCGTTCGTCGCGCGGATGGTCGGCCGAGGCGAGCGCGCGACCGTCCGGCTCTCCGCCGACGACACGCCGGTCGATGGCGTGATCGAGGGCGTCGACGCGGCGGGCGCGCTGCGCTTCCGCACCGGCGACGGCGTCCGCACGCTGCACGCGGGCGAGGTGACGTTTCGGACCTGAGCCGTAGCTTGCCGTCTCACCAACGCCCCCCTCCCCTGCTCCTCGCGCTCGACATCGGCAACACGGCGATCAAAGGCGGCCTCTTCGATGGCACCGCGCTCGACCGCACGTTTCGCATTCAGACCGACGCCGCGGCCTCGGTCCCGGCCTATCGCCACGCGCTCCGCCACCACCTCGGCGGCGCCGAAGTCGAGCGCGTCGGGATCGCATCGGTCGTGCCCGCCGTCACCGCGCTCGTCGCCGAAGCGGCGCAGGCCGAGACGATGCGGCTGCCGCTCGTCGTCTCGCACCGGCTCGCGCTCCCGTTCGCGATGGGCTACGAGACGCCTGACACGCTCGGCACCGACCGCCTCGCCGCCGCCGCCGGGGCGTGGACGCGGTTTCGCGACGGAGCGACGGAGCGCCCGCTCGTGGTCGTGGATGCGGGCACGGCGGTGACGCTCGAAGTGGTCAGCGCGGACGGCGTGTTCCTCGGCGGCACGATCGGCGCCGGGCCGGACCTCGTCCGCCGCGCGCTCGCACGCGGCACGGCGCAACTCCCCGAGGTCGACGCCCGCCTCCCCCGCCGCGCCGTCGGCCGCTCGACGAAGGAGGCGCTGCAGGCCGGGCTGATGTGGCCGTTCGTCGACGGCGTCCGCCGCCTGCTCGACCGCGTCGCCGACGAACTCGGCGCCGAGCCGCTCGTCGTCGCGACGGGCGGGTGGAGCGCACTCCTCGCCCAGCACGTCGACGCCGTCGATCACGTCGAGCCGGACCTCGTGCTGCACGGCGTCCGTGCGATCCTCGATCTCAACCCGTAGCCGCCGGTCCAGGCTCGCTTGTCATTGCGGGCGCAGCGAAGCAATCTCCCCGCATTAGCAGACCGGAGGAGATTGCCGCGCTCCCTTTGGTCGCTCGCAATGACAGCTCTGGCGTGGTTAGTACGCTCAGTTCCCCGGCTCGATGCGCCACGCGTAGGGCGCGAGCGTCACGTCGCCGATGCCGGGCAGCGCCGTCGTGACGTCGCGGTCGCGGACGTTGACGGCCACGAGCCGACGGTCGTCGCCGGTGCCCCGGTAGTAGGCCAGCACGTTGTCCGAGGCGTCGTGCTCGATGGGCTCGAAGGCGTCGTCGGTGAAGGCCGCGTCCGTCATGCGGCGGTCGAGGAGGTCATCATAGAAGGCGCGCATCCCAGGGTCGGCGTCCCAATCAATCGCGACTTTCTCGAAGAGCGGGAGCTGTTGCGTGTCGCCGACCTCCTGCCCGTTGTAGAGCAGCAGCAGCCCCGGCAGCGTCGCCGCGACGACGGCTGCGGCCTGGGCGCCCTCGGTGCCGTCGAAGAGTTCGAGCGGGGTCGCGTCCCACGCCGTCTCGTCGTGGTTCGTAGTGAAGCGGAGGCGCTCGGCGCCGTCGGGGAATCTCGCCGCTTCCTCCGCGAGCACGGCGAAGAGCGTGTCGGCGGGCGCGCCGTCCCAAATCTGCTTGAGCGCGCCGTACGTGTTCCACGCGTACGTCACGTCGAACCCGGCGGCGTGGAGTTCGGGCTCGGTGCCTTCGGCGAGCATCATCACGGGCTTGACCGCCCGCAGCTCGGCGATCGCGTCTTCCCAGAAATCCATCGGGACGAGTTCGGCCACGTCGCAGCGATACCCGTCGATGCCGACCTCCTCGACCCAGAACCGCATCGCGTCGGTCATCGCGGCGCGCAGGTCGGCGCTGTCGTAATCGAGGTCGGCCACGTCGGTCCAGTCCGTGCCCTCGGGGTGGACGATGGCGCCCTCCGCGTCCGTCGTGTACCACTCGGGGTTCGCCTCGACCCACGCGTTGTCCCACGCCGTGTGGTTGGCGACGAGGTCGAGGATGATCTTCATGTCGCGCGCGTGGACGGCATCGACGAGCGCGCGAAAATCCTCGAGTGTTCCGAAGCGCGGGTTGACGTCTTTATAGTCGCGGATGGCGTACGGCGAGCCGAGTTCGCCCTTCTTCCGCTCCTCGCCGACGGGGTGGATCGGCATCAGCCAGAGGACGGTCACGCCGAGCTCTTGCAGTTCGTCGAGGCGCGGAATAATGGCGCGGAAGGTGCCCTCCGGCGTGAAGCTGCGCACGTAGACCTCGTAGACGACCGCTTCATCGACCCACTCGGCCGGAGCAACGGGGGCGGGCTCGGCCGCCGCAGTGTCCGGCGCGTTCACCGTGGCGGTATCGGAGCAGCCGGCGAGGGCGAGCAGGAGGACGGTCCACAGGGAAAGCGTGCGCATCGGCAGACGAAGTTGATTGGCGCGGGGCGTGGGCTAGACGCGCTCGCCCGGCACGAGCAGGCTCTGGACGTGCGCCAGCACCATGTCGAGGGCGACGCGGTTGTGCCCGCCGTGGGGGATGATAACGTCGGCCCGCCGTTTCGAGGGCTCGACGAACTCGAGGTGCATCGGGCGGACGGTCCGCTTGTACTGCTGGATGACGTTCTCGATGTCGCGCCCGCGCTCGTGGAGATCGCGCTGGATCCGCCGGATGAGGCGGACGTCGTCGGGCGCGTCGACGTAGAGCTTGATATCCATCCGCTCGCGGAGCGCGGGCTCGCCGAGCACCAGGATGCCCTCGACGATCACGACGGGCAGCGGATCGACCGTCTCGGTCTCATCGCGGCGGCTGTGCGTCGTGAAGTCGTAGGTCGGCTTCTCGACGGGCTCGCCCGCGAGGAGCCGGTCGAGGTGCTGCACCATGAGGTCCGTTTCGAGCGCGTTCGGGTGGTCGAAGTTGAACTGCGCGCGCTCCTCGGCCGGGAGGTGCGAGAGGTCGACGTAGTACGAGTCATGATCGAGCAGGGCGATCTGACTGCGCCCGAACGCCTCGATGATCCTCCGTTGGACGGTCGTCTTGCCCGAGCCCGAGCCGCCGGCGATCCCGATCACGACAGGCATGGCTCAGTCGTCGTCCTCGTCGGCTTCGGCTTCGCGCGCGGCTTTGGCGGCGGCTTTCTCGCGCGCGATCTCCTCGCGGAAGGCCTGCCGCTCGGCGCGGCGCTCCTCCCACCCCGGGCTCGACACCATCACGACGGTGCCGGTCTTCGTCGCCTCGTCGAACGTCGTCGCCTCGTGGTCGATCTCGTAGCCGCCGGGCGCCTCCCACTCTTCCAAGTCCTCGACGCTCTCGGCCGGGTCGCGCACGACGAAGTTGACGAGGGCGCCGCGCAGCCGCTTGACGTTGTGGGTGACGGCCTTCCGCTCGCCGCTTTCGTCTTCGTCGTAGAACTTGACTTGGACGAGCGCGCGGTACGAGCCGTCGTCGTCCCACGCGTCGCGGTGGGCGTTCGGCAGCAGGTCCCACACGAACTTGCCTTCGAGCGCGCGGTTGAGCGACGGGCTGGCGATCGGCTTCCAGAACGCCGAGAGCTTCCCGATCTCCGGGAGCCTCGCGTCGATCTTGAGGCGGTAGTTCGGGATGAGGTCGTCCGGGCGGAGCAGGCCGAAGAGGCCGGAGAAGATGACGCCGTTTTCGAGCAGGCGGCGCTGCGCGCCCGTCGGGAGGTCGGGGAACTCCATCGCCTCGTACATCACGCCCGGCCCGTACCGGTCGACGGCGGCGAGGAGCGGGCTGCCGTAGATCTCGAGGTTCGCCCGCACGGCCGCTTCGAGCGTGTCGCCCTTCACCCCGAACAGCTTCTCGATCGCTTCTTCTTCGCTGTCCTGAATCGTCGCCTGCAACGCCTTGATGATCGCGCGCCGCTCGGGGTTCAGCTCGGAGAAGTAATTGAACGTGTTCGACGTGCGGTAGTCGAACATGTCGGGGGCGAGGGGGTTGCCGCCGGGCGCCTTGCCTTCGGCGCTCGGCAGCAGGATGGCGAAATCAGCCATAGAGATGCGCTAGGGTGAACCGCCCGGCGACGCCGGACGCGACGTGAGAGGCGAGCGCCCTCCGGACTCGCCGGGTGCGTTCAGGGCGTGGGCGGTCGCTGCTGGACCTCGTTCATCAGCGAGTTGGCGTCCTCGAGGATGCGCTCGGCCTGCTCGCGCGCGTCGGCGATGAGGGCGGCGCCGCTCTCGCGCGCGGCGCTCTGCACCTCGTCCGAGCCGAGCTGCTCGACGAGCGTGGCGACCTGATGGGACCATCGGTCGAGGAGGTAGGCGAGCCGCCGCCGCGCCTTCCGGCCCTCGTCGGGCGCGATAAGCAGGCCCAGACCGAAGCCGGTGACGACGCCGGCGAGCGCGCTCACCACGGACGCGCGGACGAGGCTCTTCGTGCTGGTGCTCATAGGGCAGAGGGGCTAAAACGAATGAGGAGGTGCGTCGAGGCGAGAAGATACGCCGGGACTTTTAGCCGATGCGACATCAACAAAGCAAGCTGCGCCCGGCATGTCCGGATGCAGCTTCTTTGTGGGGGGACCAACTCCGCAGGAGAACCGACCTCACGCGGGGGTACGCCCCGGCGCAGGTGACCGTCACCTGAAGGGCGCCATCAGCGTGGGGCTACTTGCCCTTCTTCTTGTGGCGGTTCTTCCGGAGCCGCTTTTTCCGCTTGTGGGTAGCAATCTTGTGGCGCTTACGCTTACGACCGGAGGGCATAAAGTCAGGGGTCAGGGTGGAGGATCGAGAGCCGACAAAGATAGGTACCACTACGTGGTGATCCAAACGTCGGCGCGACCAGTACCACGAATGGGAGCTGCGGGGGATTCGCCGGGAGCGTTGATTAACCCCCTTTTCACTCCTCCGGCCCTCCTCAGCGGACCCGCCGGGTACGAGGGCCCCGATGCCACCGCTTACGAGGATGCCCGTTAGAAGAGGGCATCGATTGGTGCCCGTTCGCTGGGTGTACACCTATGTGCAGGATACCACACACCTCGGCGCCCACGGTCCGTCCACATCTCACTCATAAAGGTTTGGCATAGGTGTTGCTTAAACTAGAGAAAGAAGCTTCGGAGATGCCTCCTTTACGAAGCTTGCTCGAGCGAAGGTGCATCCAGTGCAGAAGCACTGCGCACCACGGATGCTAGCCTCCGCGCCGGGCGGACGCGTTTGGGTGAGCGCGTTCGCCCGGCTTTTTTTGTGCGGCCTTTTTTCCCCGTCGCCGCCGCGGCCTCTGCGTATACTCCGGGCGATCCGACCTCATCAGAACCATGGTTCGCCGCGCCTGCATCCCCCTCTGCCTCGCCGCCCTGCTCATCGGGTGCGCCCCCTCTTTCTCCCCGCTCTACCGGGATTATGACGTGGCCCCAAGGCTTGGAGAGCATGCTGAGCGCCGCTCTTTCGAGACGGTGGAGAGCAGCCCTGAGGCGTACGACGCTGTCCATGCGCGCATTCGAGCGGCCCTCGCCGATGCGGGCTGGACTGAGGCCGAGCCCGCCGCACCGAACGTCGTTTCTACGGGGCCCCGCGAACTCAGCAACTGGGGGGTTTACCGCGTAGTCGTGTCACTCGATGTGGTGCCCATCGGCGAGCGGCACGTTCGCGTGCTCTTCCACCCCGTGCGCCGTTTCCTCACGGGCGGGCGTTCCAAGATCTCGTATCTCGACGGCAGCATGCGTCGTGCGCTGCTCCCCGAACTCAACAGTGCGTTCGAAGCGCAAGGGTTCTACCCGATCGGCACCCCGCTCGAACGCGACGAGGAGCAGATTGCCGGAACCTAGCAACGCTCGACCGGTTTAGCACACGCTCGCCGGGACATAGTGCTCCACCGCAAACTGGCGACCGTTCTTTTACAGATTGGGGATGTTTTGGCTTCGACGGAGCGATCGTGCGGCAGGCTGCGTGTCGGGTGGTTCTCAGTACGCCCGTGACCCACGCTGAGAAACCTGATAACTGCGAACGATTACTCGTACGCGCTGGCGGCGTAAAGCCCCCAGCTGTCTCCTGAAGGACTCGCTTATTGGACCTTCTTGCAGGCATCGACTTAGATAAGCTAGCTGCGAAGGCTCCGGCTGAGCCGTAGCAGCGAAATCCAACCAGCCTGCGCCTGTCTGGAAGCCCCGTTCGTGGGCATCGCTAGGCAGGCAAAGAGCTTGAATACACGGACTACGCATGTAGACGCTTGGACTGTAGTTCGCTTCGGACCCGGGTTCGACTCCCGGCATCTCCACAACGACGATGCCCGCAGGACGCTGGTTTCAGCCCTTGCGGGCATCGCTGTTTATCCCCTCTACGCTGCGCACCATTATTATCTCATCGCGCATGAGCAGCGCGGGGCCTGTGCGTGCGTACACGTCACCTTCTCATCCGAGGCTGCGGAAGCTTCCCCCTCAGACTCGAGTGCCGCAGACGCGCTCCGAGCGCCCGGTGGCTGGGGGCGATCGTCAGCGCTTTGGGCGGAAGCGCAACCCGAACGTAGGCGTCAGGTAGCGGCTCACGCCCCCCTCCGTGAACGCTATCGCGTAGCCCAGCCCCCAGTAGTTGTCCACGTTCCCGGCGAGCTCAATGTTCATGCCGGCGCCTCCGCTCAGCGCGGGAGCGAGGTCGCTGAAGCCGTCGTACGTGGTCCTCCAGTGCGGGCGGCGGACGGTGTAGGAGCTGAACTGCATCGCGAGGAGCCCACCGCCGATGTACGCGAACGGGGTCGTCCGCGCCTCGACGAAGTCGGCACGCCGGACATCGACGGAGAGCGCAATCGCTGTCCCCCGTCGATGTCCGGCGTGCCGCTCGAGTTCGTGTAGTAGTCCTCGTCGATGCCGAACCGCCGGATGGAGAACTGCACCTGCAGGGTTTCGCCCTCGAAGGGGAAGTCGAGGCCGAAGTCGAGTGCCGGGCCCCGCTTCCGGACCTCCGCGAGCCCGTCCGGCGCGTGCGGCAGCCCCACCCCGACGTAGACCGAGGTCGGCGCGACGGGGGAAGACGGCGTGGCAGGGGCCTGAGCGAGGGCCGCCGGGGCCAGCAGAGCGAAGAGGAGCGCGGGCGTTCGGAGCACGGAGGGCGTGGTTAGGGTGAGAGAAATCGACCGAAGCTCGGCCGCGCTGACGAGGCGGATGTGGAAGAGCCGTGAAAACCCTCTGCCCGGCGCGAATCGCGAGCGCACGAGGGCCTCGCGCGCGGGTCATTTCATTCGGTTCTGACACGCGATTGGCACCCGCCGTCCGTACCTTGTACCGATTGGCGAACCCGCTCCCGCACCGCCCCCGGCACCGCTGGTGGTCGCGCGGGCACAGACCTGAGATCATGGAGCCCAACGAAACCCCCGAAGGCCTGCCCGACGGCACTCCGAACGGCCAGGCGGCCCACCGGATCATCCCGATCAACATCGAGGAGGAGATGCGCTCCTCATACATCGACTACTCGATGTCGGTGATCGTGAGCCGCGCGCTGCCCGACGTCCGCGACGGCCTCAAGCCCGTGCAGCGCCGCGTGCTCTACGGGATGAACGACCTCGGCCTCACCCCCGGCAAGGCGCACCGCAAGAGCGCCCGTATCGTCGGCGAGGTGCTCGGCAAGTACCACCCCCACGGCGACTCGTCGGTCTACCAGGCGATGGTCCGCCTCGCCCAGGACTTCTCGATGCGCACGCCGCTCGTCGACGGGCAGGGCAACTTCGGCTCGGTCGACGGCGACGCCGCAGCCGCCATGCGCTACACCGAGGCGCGGATGACGCCGGCCGCCGCCGCGCTCATGGAGGACCTCGAAAAGGAAACCGTCGAGTTCATCCCCAACTTCGACGACTCGCTCGAAGAGCCGACGGTCTTCCCCGCCGCGCTCCCGAACCTCCTCATGAACGGGGCGTCCGGCATCGCCGTCGGGATGGCGACGAACATCCCGCCGCACAACCTCCCCGAGCTCGTCGACGGCATCACCGCGCTCATCGACGAGCCCGAACTCACGAACGACGAGCTCGGCGAGTTCATCAAGGCCCCGGACTTCCCCACCGGGGGCGTGATCTACGGCTACGGCGGCGTGAAGCAGGCGTACCGCACGGGCCGCGGGCGCTGCGTGATCCGCGCCAAAATCCACGAGGAGACGCTGCGCGGCACGCGGAACGCGCTCGTCGTCACCGAAATCCCGTACCAGGTCAACAAGTCGACCCTCGTCGAGAAGATCGCCCAGAACGTCCGCGACAAGCGGATCGAGGGGATCTCCGACCTCCGCGACGAGAGCGACCGCGACGGGATGCGGATCGTGATCGAGCTGAAGAAGGACGCCGTGCCGGCCGTCGTGCAGGCGCAGCTGTTCAAGTACACCCAACTCCAGCAGACTTTCGGGATCAACATGGTCGCCCTCGTCGGCGGCCGGCCGAAGACGCTCTCGCTCCGCGAACTCGTCCAGCACTACATCGACCACCGCCACGAGATCGTCCTCCGCCGGACCGAGTTCGACTTGAGGAAGGCCGAGGAGCGGGCGCACATCCTCGAAGGGCTCGTGATCGCGCTCGACCACCTCGACGAGGTGATCGCCATCATCCGCCACAGCGCGGACACCGAGTCGGCGCGGCGCAACCTCATGGCGGGCGTCTACCCCGAGCGGCTGACGCCCGAGCAGCGCGCCCGGATGGAGCTCCCCGCGGGCGGCACCGGCGACGACGACGCGCTCTTCTCCCTCAGCGAAGCCCAGGCCGACGCCATCCTCGCCCTCCGGCTCTCGCGGCTGACCGGCCTCGCGCGCGAGCAGATCATGGCCGAGTACCGCGACATCCTCCAGGAGATCGAGCGGCTCAGGTCGATCCTCGCCTCGCGCGACCTCCGGATGCAGATCATCAAGGACGAGCTCCGCGAGCGCGTCGAGAAGTTCGGCGACGGGCGCCGCTCCGAGATCGACTACATGGGCGGCGGCGACATCGACCTCGAGGACCTGATCGAGGACGAGCCCGTCGTCGTGACGGTCAGCCACCAGGGGCTCGTCAAGCGCACGCCGATCACGGAGTACCGCCAGCAGGGCCGCGGCGGGCGCGGGCTCATCGGCGCGGGCACGCGCGACGAGGACTTCGTCGAGCACCTCTTCACGTCGTCGACGCACGACTACATGCTCTTCTTCACCGACGCCGGCCAGTGCTACTGGCTCCGCGTCTACGAAGTCCCCGAGGGCGGCCGCACCGCCAAGGGTCGGAGCATCCGCAACCTCATCCAGATCGCCCAGGACGACCGCATCCGCGCCGTGCTCTCGATCCCGAAGGCCCACTTCGAGGACGAGGACTTCCTCCAGAGCCACTACGTGCTGATGGCGACGAAACGCGGGCAGGTCAAGAAGACCTCGCTCCACGCCTTCCGCCGCCCCCTCGTCACAGGCATCATCGCGATCGACACCGTCGACGGCGACGAGCTGTTGGAGGCCAAGCTCACCGACGGCGACACCGACGTCATCCTCGGCGCCACGAACGGCCTGGCGATCCGCTTCCACGAGGCCGACGCCCGCCCCATGGGCCGCAACACGCGCGGCGTCCGCGGTATGAACCTCGACGACGGCGACGAACTCGTGGGGATGCTCGTGGTGAAGCGCGACGGCGCGAGCGTGCTGACGGTGTCCGAGCACGGCTACGGCAAGCGCAGCCCGGTCGAGGACTACCGGCTCCAGAGCCGCGGCGGCAAGGGCATCCTCACGATGAAGACGACGCCGAAGACGGGCAGCCTCGTCGCGCTCAAGAGCGTGGTCGATGCCGACGACTTGATGATCGTGACGCAGAACGGCATCACGATCCGGATGCGCGTGGCCGACATCCGCGAGATGGGCCGCAACA
>CAYTJT010000029.1:0-20296 GCA_964438105.1 uncultured Rhodothermales bacterium
TGTCGAGGATCTTGTCGAGGCGGGCCTTCTCGACGTTGAGGATCTTGCCGCGGAGGGGGAGGATCGCCTGGAAGTGGCGGTCGCGCGCCTGCTTAGCCGAGCCGCCGGCGGAGTCGCCCTCGACGAGGAAGACCTCGCTCTCGGCCGGGTCCTTCGAGGCGCAGTCGGCGAGCTTGCCGGGGAGGCCGGCCCCGCCGAAGGCGTTCTTGCGCTGGACGAGCTCGCGGGCCTTCCGCGCGGCGGCGCGGGCCTGCGCGCTCAGCGTAACCTTCTGGATGATCCGCTTCGCGTCGTTCGGGTGGTCGTCGAGCCACTCGGCCAGCTTCTCGCCGACGAGGCTCTCGACGGCCCCCTGCACCTCGGAGTTGCCGAGCTTCGTCTTCGTCTGCCCCTCGAACTGCGGCTCCTGCACCTTCACGCTGAGCACGGCCGTCAGCCCTTCGCGGAAGTCGTCGCCCGAGAGGTCGATCTTGACATTCTTGAGCAGGCCGTTGCGGTCGGCGTAGGTCTTGAGCGTGCGCGTGAGGGCGCGGCGGAAGCCCGAGATGTGCGTCCCGCCCTCGTGCGTGTTGATGTTGTTGACGAACGAGAGGACGTTCTCGGTGTACGCCGCGTTGTAGCGCATCGCGAGCTCGATCGGCACGTCGCCGTTGTCGCCCTCGATGTAGATGGTGTTCTCGAGGATCGGCTCGCGGGCCTCGTCGAGGTACTCGACGAACTCCTTCAGCCCGCCCTCGGAGTGGTACGTCTCGGTGCGGAGTTCTTCGTCGTCCTCGCGCTTGTCCTCGATCGTGATCGTGATGCCGCGGTTGAGGTAGGCGAGCTCGCGCATCCGGTCGGAGAGCGTCTCGAAGCGGTATTCGGTGGCGAGGAAGATGCCGGTATCCGGCCAGAAGTGGACGTGCGTGCCGGTCCCCTCGCCGTCTTCCATCGGGCGGAGCTTCTGGAGCTCGGTGACGGGCTTGCCCTGCTCGTAGGTCTGCTGCCAGACGAAGCCCTCGCGGCGGATCGTGACGGTCAGCTTGTCGGAGAGCGCGTTGACGCAGCTCACCCCGACGCCGTGGAGCCCGCCCGACACTTTGTACGTGTCTTTGTCGAACTTCCCGCCCGCGTGCAGCACGGTCATCACGACCTCGACGGCGGGACGGTTCTCCTTTTTGTGGATGCCGACGGGGATCCCGCGGCCGTTGTCCCACACGGAGATCGAGTTGTCCTCGTGGATCTGCACCTCGACGCGGTCGCAGTAGCCCGCGAGCGCCTCGTCGATCGAGTTGTCGACGACCTCGTAGACGAGGTGGTGCAGCCCGCGCACGCCGACGTCGCCGATGTACATCGCGGGGCGCTTGCGGACGGCCTCGAGGCCCTCGAGGATCTGGATGTTGTCGGCCTCGTACTGCCCGGCCGGGGTGGGCGGGACGGGCACGCGGACCTCTTCGTCGCGGCCGTTCAGTTGCGGCGTCTCTTCTGCCATGCTTCCTCTTTATCTCGGGTGGGGACGATGACTCGGGCGGGCGGCTGAAATCCCGCTCAGCAACTCCGAAATTAACGTATTTGCCAATCGGATGTCCTACACCCGACGGCCCGCTTAGTTCGCCGATTCGACCAGCTTTGTCAACCCTTCGAAGAGCCCCGACGCGCGGTCGAGCCACCGCTCCAGCGCGCGGTCGAACCCGCCGCCGGAGGCCGCTGCGAGGCGCTCCGCCTCGCGCTGCCGCAACCGCGCTTCTTCGATGATCGCTTCGGGCACGGCGGGGTACAGACTCAGCAGCCGCTGATGCACGACGTGCAGCTCGCGGGCGAGCCGGGCCAACGCCAGCCGGTCCTCGAACCCGGCCAGTTCGGCCCCGTCGGTGCGGTCGACGACGAGGCTGAGGCGGAGCCGCGTAACGAGGCTGCCGAGCTCGGGCACAACGTCGCGCAGGTAGGCCTCGACGGAGGGCGCGTCCTCTTGCTCGGACGGGTCGCGGCCCGCCTGCCGCTCCGCCATCGCGAAGCGCACCTCGACCGCCGTGCGGAGCGTCGAGAGGAGCACGAGGGCGCCGAGGGCGCCGGGAGACGAGTCGTCGGCCATGGGTCAGGATAGGCGAGACGGGAGCGCACCGTCGCACGCTCCCGCGAAATACACCGGAAGCGCCGGAGCTAGACCTCGAGGTAGCGCATGAACTCCTGCGCACGCAGCGAAAGCTCGTCCTCGTTCTCTTCCTCGTTGTGGACCACGGCGACGCGGTAGCCCTGGTGCTCCAGCATGTGGCGGATGCGCGCCGTGTCCGTCACGTTGAGCTTCAGCGTCACGCGCAGCGGCAGCGTCGGGTCGCCGCTGTTGCGGGGCGGCTGCGTCGTGGCGGAGAGCACGCGGCCACCGTTCTGCTCGATGAAGTGGCAGAGCTGGCTGAGGGAGTAGTCGCGCGGCGGCACTTCAAGGACGAGGATCGTCCCCGCCTGGCTCGTCGAGAGGATCGACGCGAAGAGCTCGAAGACCGTGCGGCGGCTGACGACGCCGAGGTAGTGTCCGTCTTCATCGGCAATCGGGAGGACGCTGAGGCCGTGCGCCGCGAGCAGCTTGGCCGCCTCGAACACGTGCGCGTCCGGCTCGACGCTGAGCCGACCGAGCCCGGAGAGAGCGCCCAACGGGACGGCGGGCGTCGCGACGTCCATCAACTCGGTCTCGGAGACGAGCGCCAGCAACTCGCCCTCGTCACTCACGACGGGGAGGTGCGTCTCGTCGATATCGGCGAACCGGTAGATCGCGCGGCCGACCGTGTCGGTCGGGTCGAGCGGGTCGATGTCGCGGTTGATGAGTTGCTGAACAGTCATGGTCGGATCGGTGCGGCGTGGAGGCCTCGCACCCTAGAATCGGACAAACATTGTGCCGCGCGGCGGCGCTTCGGCGCTCCGGCCCCGAGACGAACCGGGGTACTCTAGGAACGCAGGTCCCATCGCGGTTCGGCCACGGCGGAGCCTGGTTTCCTGCCGAATCGACGCATTCAGCGGGCGAGAGGTAACGGCGCGGTTCCGAATAGCGCCCCTGACCGGGGTCGGGCGGGTCGCGAACGGGGCGATGTGTGCGGAGCGCGCCATCATTCGGCCAGGCCGGCGTGCCCGCCGAGGGCACCGTCGCCGCCGGGGAGCGCGGCAAGGTGGTCGAACCGAGCGAGCATGCGGTCGAGCTCGGGCGCGTTCTTTTTGGACGTGCGGAAGCGAAGGCGAACAGCCGGCTGCGGCTCTTCGTCGTAGGCCCGCGCCAGGACCGTGTCCTCTTCGAGCACCTCGGCCACGCGGTGGACGTAGGCGCGCGACTTCGGCTCGGTCACCGGCAGGAGCGCCGTCCGCTCCACGTAGTCGGCCTCGATCACGTCGAGCAGCTTCTCCTTGAAGCGCTCCAGCCCGATCCCGCGCAGCGCCGAGACGAACACGGCGTGCTCGTACTCCTCGCTGAGGGCCTGGACGAGCCCGCGCTCTTCGAGGATGTCCATCTTGTTGAACACCATCAGCGTCGGCTTGTCGCGCGCGTCGAGCTCGCGCAGCGTCTGGTTCACGACGCGGATGTGCTCCTCAAAGTTGGGGTGGCTCGCGTCGACGACGTGGAGCAGCACGTCGGACTCGCGCGTCTCGTCGAGCGTGCTCTTGAAGCTCTCGATGAGCTTGTGCGGGAGCTTGCGGATGAACCCGACCGTGTCGGAGAGGAGCACGGACTTGTTCGAGTCGAGAAAGACCTCGCGCGTCGTCGCGTCGAGCGTGGCGAAGAGGCGGTTCTCGGCGAACACGGCGGCGTCGGAGAGCGCGTTCATCAGCGTGCTCTTGCCCGCGTTCGTGTAGCCGACGAGCGCGACGCGCGTCTGGTCCGAGCGGCCCTTCCGCTGCGTCTGCCGCTGCTTGTCGATCTTGTCGAGCTGGTCGCTCAGCACGGCCATGCGGCGGCTGATGAGGCGGCGGTCCGTCTCGATCTGCGTTTCGCCCGGTCCGCGCATGCCGATACCGCCCTTCTGCCGCGAAAGGTGGGTCCACTGCCGCGTCAGCCGCGTTTTGAGGTAGTCGAGCTGGGCGAGTTCGACCTGCGTCTTCGCCGTCGCCGTCTTGGCGCGGCGGGCGAAGATGTCGAGGATGAGCCCGGAGCGGTCGACGAGCTTGCAGCCGAGCGTTTTCTCGAGGTTGCGGAGCTGCACCGGCGAGAGGTCGTCGTCGAAGATGACGACGTCGGCCTCGCGCTTGTCGACGAGGCGCTTGACTTCATCGACCTTGCCTTTTCCGATAAAGGTGGCGGCGTGGAGCTGCGGGAGCGCCTGCGTCACGCGGTCGGTGACGTCCGCGCCCGCCGTGTCGGCGAGCTGTTCGAGCTCGTCGAGCGCGTCGTCGAGGTCTGCCTGCGTGGTGTCGGGCGTGAGGACGCCGACGAGGAGGGCGCGTTCGCGGGGGCTGCCGGATTGTGCGAGGGTGGTGGGCTGCAAAAGCGGATCGGGATGGTGAGGGAAACCGTTAGCGACGGAGGCTCTTATATGTACGAGGGAAGGGCCGGTTGCGCCCGCAGACGCACGCGGTGCGGAGATCCCGTGCAGATTTCACGCCCTACGCGCCGCGCGTACAAGGACATACCCGCCAGTGGGACCGAGCGACTATTTGTTCGCTGCAGCGCCACGCGATCGTTCGCCGATTCTCAAGCGGCTACGGGTTCGGGCCTCCACTGCATCGCCACGAGCATCTCGGCGACGAGGAAGACGAGGGCGAGGAGGAGGAACACGTTCCACAGCTCGACGCCCGTCCGCTCCTCGGCGATCCGCTCCGCTGCCGCGACGCCACGCCCTGCCGTCGCGTCGAGCAGCCGGACCTCGGCGCCCGTGGCCTCGGCGAGGCGGCGGCGCGCTTCCTCGGCGTCGAGCACGGCGAGGTCGGACTCCCGCGCGCTGCCGTTGAACGCGACGCGGCGCACGAGCCGCTCGCCGTCGAGGACGTCGTAGACGCCCGGCTCCGTCACACCCGCGTCGATCTCCAAAAGCACGCCGCCGGGCACGCTCCGCTGCTCGGGCACGAACTCCGTCCCGGCGCCGACGAGCCGCAGCCCCTCGGCCGCGCCGGAGACGCGGAGCGCGCCCGCCTGCCGCACCACGAGCGCCTCCGACACATCGGCGTCGGCGGCGAGGTAGTAGACGGCGCGGTAGAGCAGGGGGACGAAGAGGCCGCGCACCGGGAAGTCGCCCCACCGCGGGTCGGGGGCGACGGCGAACACGAGCGCCGTGCCGCCGCCGCTGCGGATCTCCTGCAGAAACGGCGCGCCCGTCGTGAGGTCGATGAGGGTGTTTTCGTCGCCCGCGCCGGGCACGTACGGCCGGACGAACGCGAGCGTCGGGCTCTCGACGCGCGACCCGAGCCCGTCCTCGAAGACGCCCTCGAAGAGCGGGTGCTCGAGGTCGACGCGGCCGAACTGCGCGACGGGCGCCGCACCGCCGAGCGTGCCGACGCCCGCGCCGAGCCGTCCGCCGCCGAGCGCGGAGAAAAGCGCGTCGTAATCGGCCGCCTCGGCGCGCTCCGAGGGGAAGACGAGGAGCCCGCCGCCGCCCTGCACGAAGCGCGCGAGCGCCGCGCGTTCGCCGCTCGCCAGGCTCTCCAGCCCCACGAGCACGACGACGTCGAACGCGTCGAGCGTCTGCGCCGCGAGGGCGGACTCGGCCACCGTCGTGACGGCGAAGCGGGTCTGCTCGCCGCCGAGGCCGAGGGCGAGGTCGACGAGGTCGGCGCGCTGCCCGGCGCCCTCGACGAGCAGCACGCGCCGGGACTCGGGGACGTGGAGCGTGAGGAAGCGCGTGTTGTCCCACTCGAACTCGTCGGGCTCGGTGCGGACCTCGCCGCGCAGCCAGCCGCGCCGCTGCGGCGTCGCCACGAGCCGCACCGCCGAGGGCACGCCGGGTTCGAGATCGGCCGAGGCCTGCGCCACGCGCTCGCCGTCGAGGTAGAGGCTCGCCACGTAGTCCTCGACGGCGTCGGTGCCGAAGTTCACGAGCGTCGCCTCGACCTCGACCGGCTGCCCGGCCTCGACCACGCGGCTGAGCACGCGCGCGTCGGTGACGGCCACGTTCGAAAACGTCCGCTCGCCGACGGGCAGCAGGGTGATGCGCACACCCTCGGGCGCCGGCACCCGCGCCGAGTCGAGGAACGTCGAGGCCTGGAGGTCGGAGACGACGAGCGCTTCGCGCGCGGGGTTCTCGGCGCCGTCCAGGAGGGCGAACGCGCGGGCGAGCGCCTCGCCGGTCGTGCCGGCGCCGGGCTCCGGCTCCACTTCGGCGATCGCGTCGAGCGCGGGGCCCGCGTTGTCGAACGCTGCGGGCCGGTCGCCGCGCACCGTCGGCACGACGAACGTCTCGTCCCCCGGCTCGGCCGCTTCCACGACCGCCGACGCCAGCTCTTTCGCCTGCGTCCCCAGCTCGCCCTGCGCGTCGCGGACCATCATCGAGAGCGAGTTGTCGAGCACGAGCGCCGTCGAGGTCTGGACGGCCCCGCCGAAGACCGTCGCCCAGCCGCTCTGCACCGTCGGCCGCGCGAACGCGAGCACGAGGCAGGCGATCGCGAGCGTCCGCAGCACGAGCAGCAGCCACTGCTTGATGCGGACGCGCCGCATCGTGCTCTTCTGCAGCTCCTTCAGAAACGCCAGCGACGAGAACTCCACCGTCCGCGGCTTGCGGAAGTTGAAGAGGTGGATGAGGATGGGGATCGCCGCCGCCGCGAGGCCGAGCAGGACGAGCGGGTTGAGAAACGTCATAGAGAGGGGGAAGACGACGGAGGCCCAAAGATGAGGGGGCGCGCCCGTCGAAGCAACGGGCGCGCCCCCTTATTTCGTTTCCCGCGCGCCGTTCGCTCAGCGCAGCAGCGTCACGCGTCGCGTCTGCGCGAAATCGTCCGCTATCAGCCGCACGAGGTAGACCCCGCTCGGCCAGAGCACCGCGTCGAGCGCGGCCTCGTAGCGGCCCGGCGCGCGGTCCGCGTCGGCGAGCACGGCGACCTCGCGCCCGAGCACGTCGTAGACCACGAGCCGGACGTGGGCGGACTCCGGCACGTCGTAGCGCAGCGTTGCGCGGCCGGCGAAGGGGTTCGGGTAGGGTGCACCGAGAGCGAAGGCCGTCGGCAGGCTCTCGTCCGCGCTGCCCTCTCCTGCCACCGGCATGCCGATCACGAGTTCGGCCCCGGCGGCGTCAGCGTCGATGAAGGCGTCCAAGCCATCGGGCAGGTCGAGCGCGTCGAACGCGCCGGACGCGCCCGCTGAGGCGGCGACGATCAGGAATCGGTCGCCGAGGGTGGGCGTGAACCCGTCGAGGAGCGTGACACGGAGCGTGCCGCCTAGGGCGGCCTCGCCGTTGACGACGACCTGGTCGAACTCGGTGCCGGGCGCGGCCCCGCCGATCTCGATGTCGAGGACCGCCTCGGGCTCGGGGGCCGGCCAGATGCTGTCGATGGTAAGGGTGCCGGGCGAGGCGCCGGGCCGCCACGTCGCGCGGTTGAGGGCGGCCCCGCTCGTGAACTGGACCGCGCCCGTGCCGCCGAACTCGGCGCTCTCGGCGAACGTCCGCGACTGGACCGCGATGTCGAGCCGCCCCGTGTCGTCGATCTCGTAGCGGCCGGTGTCGGTGCCGGACGCGTTGAACCCGAGCCGGAACGTCCCGTCCGCGATGCGGACCGTGCCTTCGTTCGCCATCGGGCTGTTGATGTGGAGCGTGCCGCCGTCGTGGACGAGCGTCCCCTCGTTGCGGAAGGTGACGAACGTGGTCCCGCGCTCGCCCGGCCCCGTCGAGGTGAGCGTGCCCGCGTTCTCGAAAACGGTCGCGCTCGTGCCCGACGAGAGGTCGGCGTCGCCGGTCCACGTCACGGGGCCCTCGGTGCGGAGCGTGCGGCTGCCGCCGAGCGAGACGTTCGCCGCGCCGATCGTGAGCGGGACGCTCGGTCCCAGCGTCGTCGTCCCGCTGCCCTCCATCCGGCCGCCGCTCCAGTCCAGCGAGCCGGTGACCGTCAGCGCGCCGCTTCCGTCGAGCGCGCCCCCCGTCTGCACGTACGTGTCCGTCGTGCCCGCTGCGTCGAGGACGAGCCGACCGTTCCCCGACTCGAAACGAGTCGTCGCCACGTCGTATGCGTCGGTGACGGTGAGGCGGCCGTTCCCCTCCATGAAGGTGAGCGCCTCACCGGTGATGCTGGACTGCGTGTGGTTGCCGCTCCCAACGATGAGCGTGGCGCCGGGCTCCACCTCGATAGACCCGCTGCCCGTCGTGCCGGTAGCAGCGTTGAATCCCAGCAGGTCGAGGCCGCCGTTCTCGACGCGGACGAGGCCGTCGCTGACGAGGCCCGCGACGTACCGGGCGTCCCCGCTCCCCGTTCGGCGGATCACCCCGTCGGCCGTGTTCGTGACGGCGTCGGCGAGCGAGGAGAAGACGAAGATGAACTCCTCCGGCACGCTGAAGGCGAGATCGATCTCGCCGTCGTTGACGACCCGACCCTCGCCGTCCCACCGGACGGGCGCCTCCCACACCAGCAGCCCCTCGTTGACGATCGTGCGCTCGGGACCGACGCGGAACCGCCCGGCGCCCTCCGTCACGCGCAGGATGGCGTCCGGCCCGATCGTGACGGCACCGCTGCCGCGGAACGGGTCGAAGCCGCTGCCGCCGCCCCCCCAGAGCAGCTCGTCGGTGACGGCGAGGTCGAAGTCGCCCGCGATGACACCGAGACGGATCAGTTCGAGCCCGGCGACCGTCGTGTTCGCCGTCAGCACGGCGATGCGCTCGCCCTGATTCATCTCACCGATGACCGCGGTGTCGGTGACAGCGGGAACGCCCACGGGCGACCAGTTCGTGGGCTCGCTCCAGTCGCCGTTGCCGCCGGTCCATTCGTAGCGGGTCTGGGCGTGGGCGATGGTGGCGAGAAGCAGGAAGGCGAGGCAAGCAGTCAGAAGGCGCATGGCTATAGTCGGTTTGTGGGTCTACCCTTTCTCTCGCAGCGCGCGGCGGCAGCGGATCATCCGGGATCGTTTTTTCTCTCTCGCCCCGTACCTTGGCCTCGCAGCGTCCAGCCTTCGCGCTCCGCTCCTCCTCCGCGTCATGACCGCCGAGCCCACCACGACCCAGCTCCTCCACCGCGCCCGCGAGGGCGACCGCGCGGCGCTGGACCGGCTCTTTCCCCGGCTCTACGACGAGCTGCGCCAGATCGCGCACGCCCGCCTCCGCCGCCACCGCAGCGAGACGCTCAACACGACGGCGCTCGTCCACGAGGCCTACCTCAAGCTGACCGCCGGCGAAGCCCCGTCGTTCTCCGACCGCGCCCACTTCTTCGCCCTCGCCGCCCGCTCGATGCGGTTCGTGCTCGTCGACTACGCCCGCGAGCGAACGGCCCAGAAGCGCGGCGGCACCCAGCGCCCGATCACGTTCGACGAGCGCCTCGGTGGCCCGCACACCGAAGCTGACACAGAAGCGCTCGACCTCCTCACGCTCAACGACGCGCTCGACCGGCTCGCCACGGTCAGCGAACGCCTCGCCGAAGTCGTCGAGCTGCGCTTTTTCGGGGGGATGCAGCACGAGGAGATCGCCGAGGCGACGGGCCGCTCCGTCGCCACGGTGAAGCGGGACTGGCGGCGCGCCCGCGCCTGGCTCTACCACGCCATGCGCGAGCAGACGAGCGATGCAGCCGCCGATGATCCGTCGAGCGGCGAAACGCCGAGTGAGGAGTAAACCCCACGGCCGATGGACCCCTTCACGTCACTCCGCTGGGCCGAGATCGACGATCTCTTCGCCCGCGCGCTCGACCGCCCGCTCGACGAGCGGACCGCGTTCCTCCGCGCCGCCTGCGGCGACGACCCCGACCTCTACCACGCCGTCGTCGCCCTGCTCGAAAGCGATGCGGCGGCCGAGGAGGCGCTCGGCGAGAGCGCGACCGACTTCGCCGCGCACCTGCTTGATGCGACCGCCGCCGAGCGGGACCGCGACCTCACGTCCGGCACGCGCGTCGGGCCGTACCGAGTCGAGGGCGAACTCGGCCGCGGGGGGATGGGCACCGTCTACCGCGCCGCCCGCGCCGACGGAGCGTTCGAGAAGGCCGTCGCGCTGAAGCTCGTCAAGCGCGGGATGGACACGGACGAGCTGCTCGGCCGCTTCCGCTACGAGCGGCAGATCCTCGCCGGGCTCGACCACCCACACATCGCCCGTCTCCTCGACGCGGGCGCGCACACCGACGGGCGGCCGTATTTCGTAATGGAACTCGTCGAGGGCGAGCCGATCACGGACTGGGCCGCGCGCCACGACCTCGACGCGCGCCTCGCCCTCTTCGAGCAGGTCTGCGAGGCCGTCGCCTACGCCCACCGCCACCTCGTCGTCCACCGCGACCTCAAGCCGTCGAACGTGCTCGTCGCCACCGGTACCGAAGGGCGGCCGACGGTCAAGCTGCTCGACTTCGGCATCGCCCGCCTCCTCGACGACGACGCGGACGTGCCGCGCACCCGCGTCGGGCAGCGCATCCTCACGCCGGAGTACGCCGCGCCCGAGCAGCTCCGCGGCGAACCGGTCACGACGGCGACGGACGTCTACGCCCTCGGCGTGCTCCTCTTCCAGCTCCTCACCGGCCGCCGCCCGAACGCCGCCGACGAGTTGCCGAGCTCGGCCGCCGCGTCTCCGGACCAGCGCCGTGCGCTCCGCGGCGACCTCGACACGCTCGTCGGCAAGGCCCTCCGCGACGATCCGGCGCGGCGCTACGCGACGGCCGAGGCGCTCCGCGACGACCTCGTCCGCCGCCGCACGGGCCGTCCCCTCCGCGCCCGCCCCGACGCGCGGCTGTACCGCGCGCGGAAGTTCGTCGCGCGGCACCGGTGGGGCGTCGGCGTTAGCATCGCGGCGGCGCTCGCCCTCGTCGTGTTCGCCGTCGCGCTCGTCGTGCAGCAGCGCGAGACGGCGCGCGAGCGCGACATCGCCGAGGCGACGGTCGCCTTCCTCCAGGACCTCTTCAACACGGCCGACCCGTTCGCCGCCTCCACGGAGCGCCCCGACACGCTCCGCGCCCTCGACCTGCTCGACCGCAGCGTGCCGCGCATCCGCACGACGCTCGCGGAGCAGCCCCTCGTCGCGGCGCAGATGCTCCACACCGTCGGCACGGTGTACCACGGCCTCAACCAGTTGCCCCAGGCGGACTCGTCGCTCGCCGAGGCCGCCGCCGTACGCCGCCGCCACCTCGGCGCGCGCCACCCCGACGTCGCCGCGAGCCTGCACGCGCGCGGGCTCGTGCTCACCGAGCGGGGTGCGTTCGAGGAGGGCGAGCAGGTTCTACGGGAGGCCGTCGCGCTCTTCGGCGATCTCGACGGCCCGCGCGCACCGACGACGGCTCGCGTCCTCGTCGCGCTCGCCTCGAACCTCCGGCAGCAGTCCCGCCACGACGAGGCGAGGCCGCTGCTGGAGGAAGCCCTCGCCATCCCGCACGCCGATGCCGAGGCGCGCGCCCACACCCTGCTCGAACTAGGCCGCGTAACGCAGGACGCCGGACTGCTCGTCGAGACCGAGCAGCACTACCGGGACGCCGTCGCGCTCCACCGCGAGGCCTTACCGCCCCAGCATCCGACGCTGGCCGGAAGCCTGACGGGGCTCAGCGACATCCTCCGCGAGCGGCGGGAGTTCGACGAAGCCGAGCCGCTCATCCGCGAAGCCCTCACCATCCGCGAGGCCACGCTCGGCCCCGACCATGTGCTGACGGCCTCGTCGATGCACGCCCTCGCGATGCTGCTGCGTGACACGGGGCAGTTCGATGAGGCGCTCGCCTACTTCCGCCGCATCGGCGAGATCGACCGCCGCCGCCTCGGACCGGACCACCCCTACGTGGGGCTGAACCTCTTCGAGCAGGGGCTGACGCACGCGCGGATGGACGCCTACGCCGAAGCGCTCCGGCGCTACGAGGAGGCCGACGCCGCGCTGCGCCGCACCCTACCGGAGACGCACAACTACGTCATCGAAGTCACCAGCGGGCGCGGCATCGCACACCTGCGCATGGGCGCCCCGGAGCAAGCCGAACCGCTCCTGCGGCGGGTCGTCGCGCTGCGGACCGAGGTGAACGGGCCGGACAGCTGGTGGACGGGCATCGCGCGGAGCGCCCTCGGTGAGTGCCTGATGGTGCAGGAGCGCTACGCCGAGGCCGAGCCGCTCCTGCTCAGTGGCTACCAGATCGTCCGCGATGCGAACGGCCCCGTGCCCTCGACGCTGCGCCGCCTCGCTGCGTTCTACGACGCGACCGGCCAGCCGGACGAGGCGGAGCGGTACCGCGCCCTGCTCGGGTCGTAGCGCTACAGCTCGTCGAGGATCTCCTGCCACGGGTTCCGGTCGAGCACCCAGCGGTAGTAGAACGCGCCGAGCACACCGTGGTACACCCCGAGCGGCCACACGGTGCGGTGGCGGAGGTAGAGCGGGGCGTAGGCCGCGCCGAGCGCGGTCGTGGCGGCGGTGAGCTTCCAGTTCGGGAGGTGGACCGAGCCGAAGGCGACGGCCGAGAGCGGCGTGACGGCCCACGGCGAGAGCCCGGCGTCGGCGAGGTGGCGCGTGACGAACCCCTGCACGAGCGTCTGCTGCACGACGCCCCACGCCGGATACAGCACGAAGAGCGGGAGGACATCGGCGTCGAGGTCGAGCGTGCCCTGCGCCGCACCGACGACGGCCATGCCCGTGAGCGCCCCGGCGGCCAGCAACGATGCATCGCGGAAAGCCGGGCCGAGGCCGCGCCCCGTCAGCCCGAGGTCGCCGAGGAAGCCCGGCTCCGTCGCCGCACGGTATCCGACGTACCCGCCCCACCCGATGGCCGCGATCGGGATGAACGCGCCGGAGGCATCGTTCGCCGAGAAGACGAGGTGGCCGGCGCCTGTCACCGCCACGGCGCCCATCTCCAGCCACGCCCGCGTCGGGATGGGCGGCGCTCCTGGCGGCCGGTTGATCGGGATCGTGAGCGCGAACGATGGCGCGAACGATGGCGCGAACGATGGCGCGAACGATGGCGCGAACGCGGGCTGCGCGATGCAGGGGAGTACGCCCGCGATGAGCGCGAGGACGACGAGGGCAGCAGAACGCACAGGCAGCAAATCGTTTACGGAGCGCGGCCCGGAAGATACCGGCCCCCGCCTACGCGGCCCGCGCCGGTGCGGCCGGCGCCAACAGGTCGAGCGCCGCGCGGAGGTCGGCCAGCTTGACCGGCTTCGGGAGGTAGTCGTCGGCGCCGGCGGCGAGGCACTCCTCGCGGTCCCCCTGCATGGCGTTCGCCGTGAGCACGATGATGCGGGGCTGCGCAGCGGCGTCCACCCCGGAACGGATCCGGCGCGTCGCTTCGAGCCCGTCCATCTCGGGCATCTGCACGTCCATCAGCACCACGTCGTAGGGGCGGCGCAGGGCGGCGTGCCGCCGGACGGCCTCGACGGCCTCCGCCCCGTCCGCGACGACGTCGGCGTCGCAGCCCATCCGCTGGAGGATGCGGAGGGCGACCTTCTGGTTGACCACGTTGTCCTCGGCCAGCAGGATCCGCAGCGGCGGACGGCCGCTCTGCACTTCAGCATTCTCGGCCGGCTCCGCCGCTGCGCTCCGGGAGCGATCGGGAGCGCTGTCCGGAGCGACGCTCGGAGCGGCGCTCGGGGCGACCGCGCGGGGCTCGGACTCGAACACCCGCAGGAGCGCGTCGTAGAGCTGGGCCGGCTTGGCGGGCTTGTAGAGGACGGCATCGATCCCCGCTGCCTCGGCCCGGTCCCGCAGGGCCGCGTCGCGCATGACGGAGGTGAGGAGGACGAGGGGCGGCGTGGGCCCCGGCAGCGCTCGGAGCGCCTCGGCCACGGCGATCCCGTCCATCTCCGGCATCTGCATGTCGAGCACGACGAGGCCGTAGGGCTCGCCCGCCGCCTGGGCGCGGGCCGCTTCGGCGATGGCTTCCGGACCCGACGCGGCGCACCGCGTGTCGACGCCCCACCGGCCGAGCGTGCGCTCCAGCACCTCGCGGTTGACCTCGTTGTCGTCGACGACGAGGGCGCGGCGGCCCTCCAGCTCCGGCTGCTCGCGGCGGAGGAACACGCGGCGCTCGCCCGGCGCCACCTCGGCGGGGACGGAGAACCGGAACGTCGAGCCGACGCCGGGCTCGCTCTCGGCCGTGACCGCCCCGCCCATCAGGCCGGCAAGGCGCTGCGAGATCGCGAGGCCGAGGCCCGTGCCGCCGTACCGCCGCGTGGTCGAGGTGTCGGCCTGGGAGAACGACTGGAAGATCGCGTCGAGCTTGTCGGCCGCGATCCCCACCCCCGTGTCCTCCACGGCGAAGAGGAGCTCGGTCCGCCCGCCCGTCGCCACGTCCGGCGGCGCCGCCTCGACGCGGACGAACACGCTCCCCGCCTCGGTGAACTTCACCGCGTTGCCGAGGAGGTTCACGAGGATCTGCCGGACCCGCGTCACGTCGCCGACGACGGCGTGCGGGACGCCCTCGCCGAAGAGGTACGCGAGCTCGATCCCCTTCTCGGCCGCGCGCGGGGCGACGAGGTCGAGCGCCTCCTCGACGCAGGCGCGGACCTCGAAGGGGTGCGCCTCGAGGTCGAGCCGGCCCGCCTCGATCTTCGAGAAGTCGAGGATGTCGTTGATGAGGGTGAGGAGGCCGTCCCCCGACGCGCGGATCGTCTCGGCGAAGTCGCGCTGCTCGGCGTCGAGGTCGGTGTCGAGGAGGAGCGAGGTCATCCCGATCACGCCGTTCATGGGCGTGCGGATCTCGTGGCTCATGTTGGCGAGGAACTCGCTCTTGGCGCGCGTGGCGGCCTCGGCTTCCTCCTTCGCCTCCTGAAGGCTCTGCTCGAACGCTTTCTGCTGGGTGACGTCGCGTGAGATGCCCACGAG
The DNA here is from genome assembly GCA_964438105.1 of uncultured Rhodothermales bacterium. GTDB lineage: Bacteria > Bacteroidota > Rhodothermia > Rhodothermales > JANQRZ01 > JBBSMX01. The sequence continues at coordinate 14,847 of CAYTJT010000029.1, forward strand.
GCCGGCGATGGAGCCGTTCGTGTCGAAGAGGGGCACCTTCGTGGTCGAGATCACGCGTGGCTCCCCGTCCTGGACGAAGGCCTCCTCCTGGTCGCAGATCGGAGCTCCGGTCCGGATGACGCGGAGGTCGTCTTCGTGGTAGCCCGCGGCGAGGTCAGGGGGCGCGAGGTCGAACTCGCTCAGGCCGACGGCGTCCTCGGGGCGGTCGAGCCCCACGGCCCGCACGCTGGCGAGGTTCCGGGTGATGCAACGGGCCTCGGTGTCGGTGACGAAGATGTAGTCGGGGATCGTGTCGATGATCGTACGGAGCAGGGCCCCTTGCTCGGCCACCTCGCCCGCCGCCGCCTCAGCCGCAGCGCGGGCCACCTCGAGCTCGGCCTCGCGGGCCTCGGTCTCGTCGAGCATCTGGTTGAAGGCGCCCGCGAGGTCGCGCGTCTCCGGCCCGGCCTCCGGGACGGCGCGGAGGTCGCGGGCGCCGTCGGCGATGGCCCGGGCGGTCTCGGCGACGGAGGCGATGGGCCGGGCGATCTTCGCCGCAATCGCCGTGACGAGGAGGAGGCCGACGAGGCCGACGCCGAGGAAGATCCACACCGCCGCCTCCCGGACCGTGGCTACGCGGTCACGGACGGGCGTGAGCGACATGCCGATCTCGAGCTGGCCGATCACGTCTCCATCCAACGCGACGGGGACCCGGGTTTCGTACAGATCGGCCACATCCGCCACGGCCCGATACGCCGCCATCTCCTCGCCGGCGGCGTCGGTCACGCGGAGGGTACGGACGTCGGCGTCCTGCCGGGCCTGCCGGAGGGCGTCGGCCACGGCCTCGACGTCTCCGAAGGCGACGCCCGGCGCGGCCCCGAAGGCCGTCACGCGGGCCACGCTCTCCGCCCGAGCCCGCGCGGCCTCGACGGCGATCTCCTCGACGAGCCTGGGAACTCCGAGGTACCCGAACAGCCCGTTGAAGGCCACGAACAGCCCCATCGCGATGACGAGGCGCTGCTGGATCGTGAGGACGGCGAACGCGGAGCGCGAGCCGCGGGGGGCGGCGCGCCAGCGGGACGAGAGGGCGGTGTGAACGTTCATCAGGAGTCTACGACGGTGGCGAGTTGGAGCAGGCGGGCGCTGAGGTCGGCGCCGGCGGCCGAGGCGGCGCGCTGGTTGAGGAGGATCTCCGGCCGCCCGTCCCGCAGCCCGACGCCGAGGGCGACCCCGACCTCGACGTAGCGGCGGACGCCAGTGAGCGTGAGGACGCCGGCCTCGGACAACGCCCCGGCCAGGCGCCCCACGTCGATACCGCGGAGGGGCGCGACGTAGGCCACGTCCGCCCCCAACGTGCGCAGCTCGCGCTCGGCCGACGCGGCGGAGACCGATACGACGCGGACCGGCCGGCCCTGCACCGAAGCTGGCCGGCGCTCGAACGCCCGCACGAACGCGTCGTGCGCCTGCTGCGACGCGCGGTTCTCCGCCTGATACACGACGGCGAGTACGAGCGGCGCCGTCCCCTTCAGCGACCGGTCGAACGCGAGGACGCGCGTGAGGAGCGGAACCTGCCGCTCGACGGGCACCTCCGTCTCGTTCGAGGCGGTGCCCCCGGCCGGAGACGCACCGACCACGCCGACGGCGAAGACGACGAGCGTGAGCAGCGTCACCCACGGCTTCTGCCAGCGCGTTGTCGAGGGAGAGGTCATCGGGGGAGGGAGCAGGGTCTCAGCGGACGTCAAGGGCTCGTCTAGAAGCGGACGTCGAGGCGGAGGTAGGCCGTGCGCGGGCGCTGCGGGATCGCGGCTTGCCGGTGCTCGAACCCGCCCGGGAGGGCGTAGTCGGCGTCGAAAGCATTGCGGACGCCGAGCGTGACCCGGCCGCGCTCGTCGAAGACGTCGACGGAGAGGGCCGCGTCGGCGACGGCGAAGGGCTCCGTCTCCGTCTCGTAGATCGTCTGCCGCCCGCTCTCGGCGCGGAGGCCGAGGGCGAGCCAGAGGCCGCGGCCGAGGGGGCCGTAGGCGTTCGCCTTCCCGACGTGGACGGGCGCGTTCGAGAGGAGTTCGTCCGTGTCGGGGTTCGTGGCGCGCTGGACCCCGTAGCTCGCGCGGGCACGCCAGCCCCGCACGGCGGCGAGCGCGCCGGCCTCGCCGCCCCACGTCCGGGCGCGGCCGATGTTGGCGAACTGGTCGGTACCCGCTTCGGGGTCCGCGACGGTGATGATGAGGTCGTTGACGTGCGTGATGAAGGCCGTCCCTTCGAGGCGGAGGCCGGGGAGGACCTCCCGCGAGGCGATGGCTTCGACCGTGGCGACCCGCTCCGGGTTGAGGTCGGACGCGACCACCCGCCCCGTGTAGTCGAGTTCGTATTTGAGCTCGAAGGGCGAGGGCGCGCGGAAGGCCGTACCGGCGACGAGCTTCAGGCTCGTCCGGTGGTCGGGGGTGTAGACGAGGGCACCGCGCGGAGAGACGGCCCCGTGCTCGCCGACGAGGTCGGCGCGGAGGCCCGCCGTCGCCGAGAGGGTGCGGGTGAGCTGCCCCTCGACCTGCGCGTAGAGCCCGCCGGACTCGCGTGGGAGCGCCACCTTGAGCAGGGTCGTCTCCTCACTGTAGATCCGTACCCGGCTCTGGAATGCCGACAGGACCTCGGCCCCGGCGACGACGCGGTAGGCCGGGCTCGGGTCCCACTGCACGCGCCCCTCTGCCTCCGCAGCCGTCGAGTTGGAGTCGTCGAAGAAGTCGTACAACGTGCCTCCTAGTTCGACGGGGTACACCCCATAGTGGTAGGAGTGGTGGAGGGCGGCGGACGCGAACGCCGTAACGCGCGGAGAGAGTGCGGCGTGCGTGCGTAGCGCGGCCGTGGCGCTGCGATCCCGCGTCCACGCCGGGGCAGCGAAGGCCGCCCCGTTCAGCCCCGTCGGGACCCCCTTGTCCCGCTGGGTGTAGCGGAGTGTCAGCCGAGAGGCGCCGGTTTCGACCGTAGCGATGCCCCCGAAGCCCTCCTCCCAATCGAGCCCCGCCGCGACGCCGCCATTCGTCTCCGGCGCGTCGAACTCGGGGAAGTACACGTCCGGGCCGCCGTCGTCGATTCCGTAGACGGCGACGGAGACGGCCGCGCCGGCCCCGAGCGTCGTCGAGGCGACGGCCTCGCCGCGCAGGCTCCCGTACTCACCCGCTGACGCCACCCCGTACACGCCGTCGAGCGTGCGGACGTCCTTCGTGATCACGTTGACCACGGCGAACATCGCGCCCGTCCCGTAGAGCGCCGAGCCCGGCCCGCGGATCACCTCGATCCGCTCGACGGCCGCCATCGGCATGCCGAGGTCTGCGCCGACCGGGGCCGACCCCGTGTTGCCCTCGCGGACGGGGACGCCGTCGACGAGGACCGCGATGCGGTTGTTGTAGTCGCCCGGGCGGCTGAGGCCGCGGACGCCGGCGTAGACGTAGTTCCGGTCGTCGGTGATGGTGAAGCCGCGAACGTAGGCGAGGGCCTCGGCCACGGTCTGGTAGCCGAGCCGCTTGATCTCGTCGGCCGTCACGACTGAGGCCGACGCGGCGGCGTCCTGGACGCGCTGGCTGTAGGTGGCCGCCGTCTCGACCTCCTGGTCGAGGAGGGCGAGGAGGTCGTCGAGGCCGGCCTCGCTGCTGTCGGGCGGGACGTCGACCTGCTGGGCGTGGGCCGTGCTCACAGCGAGAGCGAGGATGAGGGGGAGGACGAAGCGAGACATAGCCTGTGGTGGATGGGGGGGTGATCCGTCGTTCGTTTTCGGAGCCCGCCGCGCACTCATAAGCGCGAACCGGCTCCTTGCCTCGGTCTTCACACCCGGCCTCGTGTCCCCACTGACACAGAGGTTTCACACGCCCCGCCGCATCTTCGCCCTGCCCCGCGCGTTGTTGCCCTGCTGTCCCATCCGCACCCGCCCGCATGCCGACGAAAAAGAAGACCGCCTCGACCCGCAACGGCCAACCCGCGAACGGCTCGCCCGGCCGCTCCGCCTCCCCCGCCGACCGCTTCGCCGGGCGCGACCTCGTCGTGCGCGGGGCGCGGCAGCACAACCTCAAAGGCGTCGACCTCACGATCCCGAAGCGGCAGCTCGTCGTGTTCACCGGGCCGTCGGGGTCGGGGAAGTCGTCGCTCGTCTTCGACACGATCTACGCCGAGGGGCAGCGCCGCTACGTCGAGTCGCTCTCGGCCTACGCCCGGCAGTTCCTGGAGCGGATGGACAAGCCCGACGTCGAGCTCATCACCGGCCTCGCCCCCGCGATCGCCATCGAGCAGCAGACGGCCGTCAACAACCCCCGCTCGACCGTCGCGACACAGACCGAGGTCTACGACTACCTCCGCCTGCTCTACGCCCGCATCGGGACGACGGTCTCGCCCGTCTCCGGCGAGGTCGTGACGCGCGACAGCCCGCGCTCCGTCGCCGAGGCCGTGCAGCGCGACTTGGAGGAGGGCTCGCGGTTCTACCTCGGCTTCCCGTTTCCCGAGCATAAGGGGCGGAAGAAGGTCGAGGAATTGGAGGCGCTGCGGGCGCGCGGCTTTTTCCGCCTCGTCGCACTCCCGACCGAAAAGCAGATCGCGAAGGGCCAACAGGCCGACCTCGTCGACCTGAACCAGACGGAGCCCGGCGCCGTCACGACGCCGAAAGCGCGGCTGCTCGTGCTCGTGGACCGGCTCGTGGCGAAGCGCGACGAGGACACGACGCTCCGCATCGCCGACAGCGTGGAGCAGGCGTTCCGCGAGGGCGGCGAGCGCGCCGTCGTCGTGACGGCGCCGAAGGAGGGGGCGCTGGAAACGCTGGAGTTCTCCGCGCTTTTCGAGCGCGACGGGATACAGTTCGAGGAGCCGACCCCGCAGCTCTTCTCGTTCAACTCCCCGCTCGGCGCGTGCCCGACGTGCCAGGGCTTCGGCCGCGTCCCCGGCATCGACGAGGACCTCGTCATCCCCAACCACGACCTCTCGGTCCGGCAGGGCGCGATTGCCCCGTTCCGCACCGAGCAGTGGAGCAAGCACCTCAAAGACCTCACGCGCGAGGCCGCGAAGGTCCAGTTCCCGATCGACACGCCGTACATCCTCCTCACCGACGAGCAGCGCCGGTGGGTGTGGGAGGGCGCGGGCAGCTACGCCGGCATCAACGGATTTTTCCGCTTTCTCGATAAGCGGTCGTACAAGATGCACTACCGCATCTTCAAGGCCCGCTTCCGCGGCTACACGCGCTGCCCCGACTGCAGCGGCTACCGGCTCCGGCCCGAGGCGCTCTACGTGCAGATCGGCGGCGACGACACCGGCGTTCCCGCGTATCACATCGGCGAGGTCTGCGAGCTCACCACGGCCGACGCGAAGGAGTATTTCGACGCGCTCGAACTGACCGAGTACCAGGAGGCCGTCGCGGGCCGCGTCCTCGAGGAGATCCGCAAGCGGCTCCGCTACCTCGTCGAGGTCGGGCTCGACTACCTCACGCTCGACCGGCT
>CAYTJT010000030.1:0-4217 GCA_964438105.1 uncultured Rhodothermales bacterium
GGGGATGGAGGGGATGGAGGGGATGGAGGGGATGGAGGGGATGGAGGGGATGGAGAAGCTGAAACCGCTCAAACTACGACTCTCTCTCCTCTCCCTCTCCCCACTCCCTTTACCCTCCCCACTCTCCTTTACCTCCACACTTTCCTCGCTTCCCCCGATCTTCCCTCCTCCCGCCACCTCCCCGCGCCCATGCCCGCCGACCCGACCTGGATCTCGCTCCTCCCGCCGCTGCTCGCGATCGTGCTCGCGATCTGGACGCGGCAGGTGTACCTCTCGCTCGCCGCCGGCGTCTGGCTCGGGTGGACCGTCCTCTCGGGCTGGAACCCGCTCACCGGCCTCGGCGCGGGCATCGACGCGCTCGTCGGCGTGCTCGGCGATGCGGGCAACGCACGTGTGATCCTCTTCACGCTCGTCATCGGCGCGCTGATTGCGACGGTCGAGGCGGCGGGTGGGGTGCGCGGCTTCGTGGATTGGATCGAGCGGCGGGGGCTCGTGACGGGGGGGCGCGGGGCGCGCGTGCTGTCGTTCCTCGTCGGCGTCGTGATCTTCATCGAGTCGAACATCACGGTCCTCGTCGCCGGGGCCGTCTCGCGGCCGCTCTTCGACCGCCACCGCCACAGCCGCGAGATGCTCGCCTACCTCATCGACTCGACGAGCGCGTCGATCTGCGTGCTCATCCCGCTCAACGCGTGGGGGGCGTATGTCCTCGCGCTCCTCGCCGACCAGGGCGTCGCCGACCCGCTGCGGGTGTTCCTCGCCGCGATCCCGCAGAACCTCTACGCGCTCGCGGCCGTCGCGCTCGCCGCGTTCGTCGCCGTAACGGGCTGGGCCCTCGGGCCGATGCGCCGCGCCGAGGCCCGCGCCGCCGCGGGCGAACGCTTCGACGAGGACGCCGCCCCGATGCTCGACGAGGACGCGCTCGTGCCGGAGCCGACGACGAAGATCCCGCCGCGCGCCATCAACATGCTCCTCCCGCTCGGGGTGATGGTCGCCACGATGCCGCTCGGGCTCTACGTCACCGGCGGCGGCGACCTCCTCGCAGGCAGCGGCTCGACGAGCGTGCTCTGGGCCGTGCTCGCCGGGCTCGCGACGGCGTGGGCGCTCCTCCTCGCGCAGCGCGGGCTGAGCCTCGACGAGTTGACGAAGACCGGGCTGCGCGGGGCGGGCGGGATGCTCGGGATGGCGCTCGTGCTGCTCCTCGCGCTGGGGCTCGGCGGCGTCGCGCGCGAGCTCGGCACGGGCGTTTACGTCGCGGGCGTCGTGGCCGACCTGCTGCCGCCCGTCGTGCTGCTGCCGCTCGTATTTCTCACGGGCGCGTTCATCGCGTTCTCGACGGGGACGAGCTGGGGCACGTTCGCGATCATGATCCCGATCGCGATCCCGGCCGCCGTCGCGCTCGGGCTGCCCGCCGCGCCCTTCCTCGCCGCCGCGCTCTCCGGCGGCATCTTCGGCGACCACGCCTCGCCGATCTCCGACACCACGATCGTCTCCAGCCTCGCCGCCGCAACGGACCACATCGCGCACGTCCGCACGCAACTGCCCTACGCTTCCCTCGCCGCGGGCGTCGCCGTCGTCGGGTTCGCCGCGATCGGGGCCGCGCTGTAGTCATGCGTTGCGGTTCTCCGGCGGGATGCCTATCGTGGGGCAACCATCCCCGCCCCCGCCGATGCAATACGCCGCGCCCTTCAACGAAGACGTCCTCGCCGACCTCACCCTCCTCGCCCTCGTGATCGCGCACGGGGCCGATGCCGACCTCGACCCGCGCGAGGTGGACACCCTCGCCGACCGGCTCCACGCCCTCGCGCCGGACCTGAGCGGTGACGACGTGGTCGGGATCGTCCGTCGCGGCGCGGAGGTCTACCGCGACAGCCGCGTCGAGGGGGCGGAAACGGTCGTGCACCGGATCGCCGGGGCGCTCCCCCCCGAAGCCTTATCGCGGGCCTACGACGCGCTCGAAGCCGTCGCCGCGGCCGACGCGTCGATGCACCCGATGGAGTCGATGATGCTGCGGCACGTCGCCGCCGCATGGCGGCTCGACCGGTAGCGCCGACCCCTGCAACCTAGCAGCGCGGGCGGTTCGGGCCGGTGGGCAGGCCGGAGTCGTCGCCGCAGATCACGCCTTCGGGGAACGGCTCGCTGCCGTCCGCGCTGACGAGCGCGAGCGGGGCCGCGACGAGCGAGAGCCACCACGGCACGCTGCTCGTCGCCACGGGCGGGAACGGGGCCGGTGCGTCGACGGGCACGCCGCCGGGGAAGCTGCCGCGTACGGGCGGGATCGTCCGAAGCGGCGGGATGCCCGCGATGGGTGGTGCTGCGGGCGGGGTCACGGCGGGCGGAGCGATCGGTCCGCGCGTGGGCGGCGGAGCCGGGCCGGTGCCCGTGATCGGGGCTGGCGGGACGTAGCCGGAGTACGAGTCCTTCTCGCCACAGCAGCAGCAGCACGTCCGGACCGTCACGCGGACCCGAACGTTGCCGGAGGGGTCGACCTCGCGCCGCTCCGTGACGGGCGGCTCTTCGTAGCGCGTGCTGTCGCAGGGAGCGGGGCGGACGTCCACCTCGACGTCCACGCCGCGGGCGTCGGCGCCGTCCTGCGCCACGCCCGTGCGGTCGCAGCCGACCACGCCGACGAGGAAGGCGAACAACAGGAACGAGGCGAGCGCTCCGGCGGCGAAGTGGCGTACGCGAGTGCTCTTGTAGAGCGGGCGGGGATAGGGTCTCATAGCGGACCTCAGGGTTGATAGGGGCGAGCGAAGGGGCCCACGGGCTCATTCCTTCGGTGCCTTCATCCGAGCGACGAGCGTCTGCGGCAGGTCGACGTCGTCAGGGAGCAGGCCGGGGGCGGGCAGTCGGGTGAAGGAGGTCAGCCCGCTGCCGGACCTGCGCGTAAGCGCGTGTAAGATAAAGGAGGCGCATCTTCCGTACATCTTATACTTGCAAGCGTGATGCCGACTCGGGATGGGGCTTCTCCGTTTGTGGTTTCGTCACACATTCGTTCCATCGCGGCCTCGGTGGTTGAATGCGGTGCTGGCTCGTCCGGTCTCCGCGCCGTGCGCGACGATGGAGCAGGTCGCGGCGGGGCGGCACGTCGGCCAAGGCATCGTGCCGGGCAGACACGGGCGGCACCCCGAGGAGGAAAGCGCGGAGGAGGAAAGCGCGGGGCATGGGCGAGCGTTTTGCTGTACTCTGTCGTCTTCTGTTAACAGCGCAGCACGGGTTAGGTTCACCGAGAGAGCGGGTATCACGCCTCGAGCGCCCCTCAATCTGCATCCGTAAAACCACCAATCCGCTCCCATGAGAGTCGCCCTCGTCCAACAGGCCGCCTCGTCGGACCGCGCCGCGAACGTGCAGCGTGGGCTCGACGCCGTCCGCCACGCCGCCGCCGACGGCGCCGACCTCGTCTGCTTCGCCGAGCTCGCCTTCGACCCGTTCTACCCGCAGCGCCGCGCAGGCCCCGGGGTCGCCGACCTCGCCGAGCCCGTCCCCGGCCCGACGACGGAGGCGTTCGCCGCGCTCGCGCGCGACCTCGGCGTGGTGATCGTGCTCAACGTGTTCGAGCGGGTCGAGCACGCCGACGGGACGGTGCAGACGTTCGACGCGTCGCCGGTGATCGACGCGGACGGCACGCTCCTCGGCGTCACGCGGATGGTCCACATCACCGACTACGAGGGCTTCCACGAGCAGGGATATTACACCCCGGGCGACCGCGGCGCGCCGGTCTACGACACCGCCGCCGGCCGCCTCGGCGTGGCGATTTGCTACGACCGGCACTACCCGGAGTACCTCCGCGCGCTCGCGCTTGGCGGAGCCGAGGTCGTCGTGGTGCCGCAGGCGGGCGCGGTGGGGGAGTGGCCGGACGGGCTCTACGAAGCCGAGATGCGCGTGGCGGCGTTCCAGCACGGATTTTTTACGGCGCTCGTGAACCGCGTCGGGGCAGAGGAGCGGCTGACGTTTGCGGGCGAGTCGTTCGTGTGTGACCCGGCGGGTGAGGTCGTCGCGCGGGCGGGCGAGGGGACCGAGGAGATCCTCTACGCCGCACTCGATCTGGGCGAGGTCGAGCGCTCGCACGCGCGCCGGCTCTTCCTCCGCGACCGCCGGCCCGAGCTCTACGCCGACTGGCTGGCGCGGTAGTTCTGTCGTTTAACGATACCGTCGCTCGGAGGCGCCGTCGCTCGGAGGCGCCGTCGCTCGGAGGCGCCGTCGCTCGGAGGCGCCGTCGC
>CAYTJT010000030.1:4317-7264 GCA_964438105.1 uncultured Rhodothermales bacterium
TCACCGCCGGGCGATGGCGTTAGATTCGGACGCGGCGAATCCACCGCGCCGCCCGCTCGTAGGAGCGATCCCCTCTCGTGCCAGCCCATCCCGATGCGTTACCTCCTCGCGGCGCTGTCCGCCGTGCTGCTCCTCGCCGGCTGCGAACCCCGACCCGCCGACTCGCCCGCCGACCCCGCCGATTCCACCGCCATCGCCGCGGGCGACTCGGCCGCACGCCCCCTGCCGACCGAGCCGTCGCGCGCCGTGATGCGCCCCGCGCGCGAGCCGCTCGACCTCCGCTTCCCGACGGGCAACGACGCGCTCTTCGACGACCCCGCCGCGTTCTACTCCCCGCTCGACCGCGACCAGATCCCCGGCCTGCGGAACGCGGGGTGGGAGGGCGGGCAGTACGGCTTCGTCCGCAGCCCGGCGCGGGGCTCGCGGGGGATGATCTTCTCCCGCCCGCACGAGGGGCTCGACATCCGCCCGCTCCACTTCGACGCGCGCAGCGAGCCGACCGACACCGTCCGCGCGATCTCGGACGGCCGCGTCGTCTACGCCAACCGCAGGGCCGGGAGCTCGTACGGGCGGTACGTCGTCGTCGAGCATCGGTGGGACGGCGCGCCGGTCTACAGCCTCTACGCCCACCTCGAACGCGTCGACGTCCGCGCGCGGGACTCCGTCGCGGCGGGCGACCCGCTCGGGCGGCTCGGCTACACGGGGCGCGGGACGGCCAAGCACCGCGCCCACGTCCACCTCGAAGTCAACCTCCTCCTCAACGAGCACTTCGACCGCTACTTCGACGAATACTACCGGGGCCGCAACCTCCACGGGCTCTACTTCGGCCGCAACCTCGCCGGGCTCGACGCGGAGGCGCTCTACCGCACCCACCGCCACAACCCGACGTTCTCGTTCCCCGCGTTCGTCCGGCAGCGGCCCGCCGCCTACCGCGTCGCGATCCCCGGCACGTACCCGCTCGACCTTCTCGAACGCTACCCGTGGATGGCCGACGACGGCGCGACGGCGCCCGACAGCGCGGGGGCGTGGGTCGTGAGCTTCACGCAGGAGGGCGTGCCCGTCCGCGTCGCGCGCCGCGACGAGCCGGTCGAGGCGCCCGAGGTCGTGTGGGTCGCGGACCGCATTGAGCGCCACCGCCTCAGCACGAACGGGATGATCGCGCGCGGCGACAGCGCCTACCACCTCACCCGCGACGGCCGGGCCGCCGCCGCCCTCCTCGCCACGAGCGAGCGCGGCGTGCCGCCGTGGTTCTGACATCCAGAGAGTTCTGACATCCGGAGATCGGGCGGCGCGATATTGCCCCATGCCCGACGCCGCGCCCCATGCCGAACCCGTGCGGATCGCCGTGTGGTCCAGCCCCCGCAACCTCTCGACCGCGCTGATGCGGTCGTGGGGGAGCCGCGCCGACACCGCCGTCGTGGACGAGCCGTTCTACGCGCACTACCTCCACGCCACCGGCCTCGATCACCCCGGCCGCGCCGCGATTCTCCGCTCGCAACCGACGGACTGGCGTACGGTGGCGGACGCGCTGACGGGGCCGGTGCCGGGCGGCGACGGCGTGTGGGAGGGGCTCCGGCTCTACGACGGCCGCATCTTCCGCCTCGAAGCACATCTCGACCGGCTGCGCGACTCCGCGAAAGCGCTCGCCTTCGCCGAGATCCCGAGCCACGAGACGCTCATCGACGAGATCCGCCGGACGTTGGAGGCGAACGGGATGCGCGACGGCGTGCACATCCGCCTCACGCTGACGCGCGGGCCGAAGATCACGAGCGGGATGGACCCCCGCCTCAACCAGTCCGGCCCCACGCTCATCGTCCTGCCCGAGTGGAAGGCGCCGGTGTACCGCAAGACCGGGCTGACGCTCATCACGAGCTCGGTCCGCCGCTTCCCGCCCGACTGCCTCGACCCGAAGATCCACCACAACAACCTCCTTCAGTCGATCCTCGCGAAGATCGAAGCGAACCACGCCGGGGCCGACGCCGCGCTCATGCTCGACCGGCACGGGTTCATCGCCGAGTGCAACGGGACGCACGTCTTCCTCGTCCTCGGCGGCACCGTCGTGACGAGCACGACCGACGCGTGTCCGGAGGGCATCACCCGGCAGACCGTGCTCGACTTGTGCGCCCGCGACGGCATCCCCTTCGAGGTGCGCAACGTCTCCACGACCGAGGCCTACCGCGCCGACGAGGTGTTCTGCACCGGCACGATGGGCGAGCTCGCCGCCGTCACCGCGCTCGACGGGCGGACGATCGCGTCGGGCGGCGTCGGGCCGATGACGGAGCGGCTCTCGGCCCTCTTCGCCGAAGAGACGGCGTCTTCAGGCACCCGCGTCTTCGACCGATAGTTGAGTACCCGGGGTGGGAATCGAACCCACACGACCTTGCGGCCAACGGATTTTGAATCCGTCGCGTCTACCGTTCCGCCACCCGGGCAGGCGTCCAAATATACGCCGTCCTCCGGGGGCGTAGCTTAGAGCACGCGCTGGACAGGGTCCTTCCAACTTTCATAAATTACTGAAACCGGCCGCCCAGCCCCCCCGTTTAGGAAAAGGCACGGCGTGCCGAGGCTGTCCTGCCCTCCTACCCTCCTCATGGCTCCCTTCCCTCCCTCCCGACCTGCCGTCGCTCCGGTGCGCCCGGACGTCGCCCGCCGCCTCACCGCCGAGGTCCAGCGCCGGATCCGACGCGCCCGGCGCCACGGCGCATCGTGGTGGGTGGAGCGGGTCGAGGTGCCGGTGGAGCCGTGCGACCCGCTCGCGTGGCTGGCCGCGCAGCCGCTCGCCGCCAAGCACTACTGGCACGGCCGGGGCCAGGCCGCTTCGCTCGCAGGCGTCGGCGTGGCCGATCGGGTGGAGGGGGCCTACCACGCGGCGCTGACCGAGGTCGAGCGTCGGGCGGCCGGGCTGCCCCCGTCGGTGTGCTACGTCGGCGGCGCGCGCTTCGCGCCG
>CAYTJT010000030.1:7274-9759 GCA_964438105.1 uncultured Rhodothermales bacterium
CCCCTGCGCCAGGTCAATCCGCCAATCGGCGGACGGGGCGATGGGTTGCAACTTCCGCTTCGACGGCGGGGCGACCACCACCGCCAACGTGTTCTTCGCCTCCGCATAGGCGCGTCGCTCGTCCTCCGGCAGGCCGAGGGCGAGGCTGTCCTCGCCGCTAACCTCGTCTTCCCGCGCGACGCCCGCGACCCCGACCGCGTGCTGGCCGACCTCCGCGCGCTCCGCTGGCCGGGCGAGCCGCTGGGCAGCGACCTGCCCCTGCCTGTCGCGCGCGACGACGCGCCGCGCCGCGACCGTTGGCGCGGAGGGATCGAGTCCGCACTCCGCGCCTTCGACGCGACGCCGCTCGACAAGGTCGTGCTCGCCCGCCGCGCGACGTACGCCTTCGACGAGCCGGTCGACCCCTACGTCCTGTTGCAGCGCCTCGAAGCGGCGACGCCGGCGTGCTTCCATTTTCTCATCGAGCCCCGGCCCGGTGTCGCGTTCCTCGGCGCCTCGCCCGAGCGGCTGTTCCGCCGCGAGGGTCCACTTCTGATGAGCGAGGCCGTGGCCGGCACGCGCCCGCGCGGCGCTTCCCATGCCGCCGACGCACGTCTCCGCGAAGAGCTCCGGCTCAGCGAGAAAGACCAGCGCGAGCACGGGTTCGTCCGCGAGCAGATCCGCCGCGCGCTCACGCCGTTCTCCGACACCCTCGACGTGGACACCGAGGCGTCGGACATGAGGCTCGCGCGCGGTCGGCACCTCTACTCCGGGATCTCGGCGACGCTCAAACCGGACGTGCGCTCCGCCGACCTCCTCCGCGCGCTGCACCCGACGCCCGCGGTCGGGGGCACCCCGACGCCCGAAGCGATGGCGATGATCGCCGACGCGGAGCCGTTCGACCGGGGCTGGTACGCCGGTCCCGTCGGGTGGATCGGAGCCGACGCGGCGGAGTTCGCCGTGGGCATCCGCTCGGGGCTCGTCGAGAGCGGGGAGACCGCCGCGCTCTCGCTCTACTCCGGCGCGGGCATCGTGCGCGGGTCCGAAGCCGAGGCCGAGTGGGCCGAGATCGAGCACAAGATCGGCGACTTCGCCCGCGTGCTCGCCCTCGACGCTTGAGCCCCACCCGCATGGCCGACGCGCGCGACCAGAACCGGCTGTGGGCCGAACGCCTCGTCGAAGAGCTCGTGCGGTGCGGCGTCGGGCTGTTCTGCCTCGCGCCCGGCTCGCGCTCGACGCCGCTCACCGTCGCCGTCGCCGCGCACCCCCGCGCCGCGCACCTCATCCATTTCGACGAGCGCGGCACCGCCTTCGCCGCCCTCGGCTACGCCCGCGCCACCGGCCGGCCGGCCGCGTGGATCACGACGAGCGGCACCGCCGTCGCGAACGGGCTGCCCGCCGCCGTCGAGGCGTCTGTGGACTGCGTGCCGCTCCTGCTCCTCACGGCCGACCGTCCGCCCGAGCTCCGCGATACCGGCGCGAACCAGACGATCCCGCAGCCGGGCCTCTTCGGCGAGTACGTCCGCTGGCGGTTCGACGCCCCGCCGCCGACGCCCGCCATCGATCCGGCGTTCGTGCTGACGACGGCGGATCAGGCCGTGCACCGGGCGCTCGGGCCGCCGGCCGGCCCGGTCCACCTCAACTGCATGTTCCGCGAACCGCTCGCGCCGGAACGACCGGCCGCGTCCATCGAAACCCCTGACACGTTGCGCGAGTGGGCGGCGAGCGACGGGCCGTACACCCGATACGCCACGCCGTCGCGCGTCGCGCCTGCCGACGTCGAAGCGTTCGCCGACCGGCTGCGCGGCGTGGAGCGCGGGCTCATCGTGGCGGGACGGGTGGCGACGCGGGCGGAGGGCGAGGCCGCCGTCGCGCTCGCCGACGCGCTCGGGTGGCCGCTGTTGCCGGACATCGGTTCGCAGGTGCGATTGGATGGCGCATCGTCGGTTGCGTGTCCGGGGTACGACCACGTGCTCGGCAGCGTAGACTTTGCCGAAGCGTACGCGCCCGAGGCTGTGGTTCACCTCGGTGGGCGGAGCACCTCGAAGCGGCTCGCGCAGTTCGTCACGCGCAGCCGGCCGAGTATGCTCGCCGTCGTCCGCGACGACCCGTTCCGGTTCGACCCCGACCACCGCGCGACGGACCGCATCGAAGCCGACGTGGCGTCGTGGTGCCGCGCCGTCGCGGCGCACGGTAATGGCGCTGCGTCGTCCGCGTGGCTTGACGCGTGGCGAGCGGCGTCGGCCGCCGCGCTCGACGCGATCGCCGACGGGCTGCGCGAAGACGCGTCGCTCTCCGAACCGTGGACCGCCCGCAGCGCGGTGCAGCACGCATCCGCCGGGCTCGTGCTCGCCGCGAGCATGCCCGTCCGCGACGCCGACAGCTTCGCCGTGCCCGACGGCACGGCCGATAGCTCGCCGCTCGTCGTCTCGAACCGCGGCGCGAGCGGGATCGACGGGACGGTCGCGACGGCGGCCGGCGTGGCGCGCGGGCTCGACGCGCCCGT
>CAYTJT010000030.1:9769-19667 GCA_964438105.1 uncultured Rhodothermales bacterium
CACCCTGCTCATCGGCGACCTTGCGCTCCTGCACGACCTCAACTCGCTCGCGCTCCTCCGCGACGGGCCGCCCGTCACCGTCGTCGCGGTCAACAACGACGGCGGCGGCATCTTCCACTTCCTCCCCATCGCCGAGCACGACGGCGTGTTCGAGCCGTACTTCGGGACGCCGCACGGGCTGGGCTTCGAGCACGCCGCGCGGATGTTTGGCCTATCGTATCACCGTCCCGAGACGCCGGCCGCGCTCGACGACGCGCTCGCAGCAGCCAGGGCGAGCGGCGCGTCCGCGCTCATCGAAGTGCAGACGGACCGGGTCGCCAACCGCGCGCTCCACGCCGACCTGCTCGCCCACGCGTCGGCGGCCGTTTCCGCCACGCTCACCGACGCCGCTCCGGCATCGCGATGACGCTCCCGCACACGATCACCGGCCCCGACGACGCCCCGGCCGTGCTGCTGCTGCACGGGTTCATGGGCGCTCGCGACGACTGGACGCCCGTCGCGGCGACGCTCGCCGGGGACCTGCGCTGCATTGCCGTCGACCTCCCCGGGCACGGCGATGCCGTCGCTCTGCCGGACGAGGCATACACGGTCGAGGGAACGCTGGCGGCGCTCGTCGACACGCTCGACACGCTCGGCGTACGGCGCTGCCACGTCGTCGGGTATTCGATGGGCGGGCGGCTCGCTCTCCTGCTAGCCCTCCGCCACCCCGAGCGGTGCGGCCGGCTCGTCCTCGCGTCCGCCTCGCCCGGGCTGAAGACGGAGGCCGAACGGGCCGAGCGACGGGCGCTCGACGGCGAGCGAGCGACCGCTATCGGAACTGACTTCGGCGCGTTTCTCGACGCGTGGGCGCGGCTGCCGATCTTCGCGCTCGACGGCGACGACGCGCGCCGCGACTTCATCGAACGGCGGCGGCGGAACATCCCGACCGAACTCGCGCGTTCGCTCCGTGGCTTCGGCACGGGTCAGCAGCCCGACCTCTGGCCCGATCTCGAATCGCTCGCCGCCCCGACGCTCGCCGTCGCCGGTGGCCGCGACTGCAAATACGCCGATCTCGCGTTCGAGATGGCCGCCGTCGGTCCGCCCGTCATGCCCCTCATCGTGCCCGCAGGCCACGCCGTTCACACCGAGCGGCCCGCGCTCTTCGCCGAGCTCGCCCGCGACTTCCTCCGAGATCCCATTTCTTCTCCCCAACCCGTCCTTCCCTGATGGCCAAGCCTCACCACAACACCGATCGCCCCACCGTCTCCGGCCCCTTCGAGTGGAGGGCCGTCGAGGGATATTCCGATATCGACTACGAAAAGGGGAGTGAGAGCACCGACACCGCCGGGATCGCCCGCATCACGATCAACCGGCCCGAAGTGCGGAACGCGTTCCGGCCGCAGACCGTGACCGAGATGATCCGCGCGATCGACGACGCGCGCGACGATCCGAGCGTCGGGGTGATCGTGCTGACGGGCGCGGGCGACAAGGCGTTCTGCTCCGGCGGCGACCAGCGGATTCGCGGCGAGCACGGTTACAAAGAAGAGGGCAGCGGCACGCAGCGGCTCAACGTGCTCGACTTCCAGACGCGCATCCGCAAGTGCCCGAAGCCGGTCATCGCGGCCGTCAACGGGTGGGCCGTCGGCGGGGGGCACGTGCTCCACGTCGTCTGCGACCTCACGATCGCGAGCGACAACGCGCGGTTCATGCAGACCGGTCCGAAGGTCGGGAGCTTCGACGCGGGGTATGGGACGGCGCACCTCGCGCGGATCGTCGGGCAGAAAAAGGCGCGCGAGATCTGGTTCCTCTGCCGCCCGTACAGCGCGCAGGAAGCGCTCGACATGGGGCTCGTCAACACTGTCGTTCCGCTCGATCGGCTGGAGCACGAATATGTGCAGTGGAGCCGCGAGACTCTCGCCAACTCGAACATCGCGATCCGCATGATCAAAGCCGCCGCGAACGCCGACGAGGACGGCGGCGCGGGCTTGCAAGAGCTGGCCGGCCACGCGACGATGCTGTTCTACATGACCGAGGAGGGGCAGGAGGGCCGCAACGCCTACCTCGAACGCCGCGCCCCGGACTTCGACGCGGACGGGTACAAGCCGTGACGTGTGGAAGTGTGGACGTCTGGGAGTGTGGAGGTGAGCACGTATGAACGACTTGGCGATCAGGAGATGAGCGCGTCCACACCTCCACACGTTCGCACATCCACACCCGGGCTGCAGGTCTGGATAACGGCGGCGCGGCCGAAGACGCTGCCGGCGGCCGTCGCGCCGGTCGTCGTCGGGATCGCGCTCGCGATCGAGGCCGGGGCATTCCACGCGGGTGCGGCGGCGTGCGCGCTCCTCGGCGCGCTCTTTATCCAGATCGGCACGAACTACGCGAACGACTACCACGACTTCGTGCAGGGTGCCGACACCGCCGATCGGAAAGGCCCGATGCGGGTGACGCAGGCGGGTCTCGTCACGCCCACGGCGACGCGCAACGCGGCCGTCATCGCCTTCGCGCTCGCGGTCGCGGCGGGGACGTACCTCATGCTTCGCGGCGGCTGGCCGATCGTCGCGATCGGCGTGGCGTCGCTCGCGTGCGGCTGGCTCTACACGGCCGGGCCGCGCTCGCTCGCCTACCTCGGCATCGCCGACCTCTTCGTGCTCGTGTTCTTCGGGCCGGTCGCCGTTGCGGGCACGTTCTGGGTGCAGGCCGTCGGGAGCGCGTCGACGGCGCTGTGGCCGGTCGCGGCCGTCGCCGGGCTCGGGCCGGGCTCTCTCGCCACGGCGATCCTCCTCGCCAACAACCTCCGCGACGTGGAGGAGGACCGCGCCGCAAACAAGCGGACGCTCGTCGTGCGGTTCGGGCGGCGCGCGGGCGAGCGGCTCTACGCCGCGTGCATCTCCGGCGCCGTCGTCGTTCCGGCCGCGCTCGCGCTGTGGATGCGCGGCTACGTGTGGATTCTCGCGGCGTCGCTCGTTGCTTCCCTCCTCGGCCGCCCGCTCGTCCGCACGCTCCGCCGCACCGACGACCTCGCCGCGCTGAACCCGCTGCTCGGACAAACCGCGCGGCTGCTGCTTGTCTACAGCGTCGTGTTCGCCGTCGGGTGGGTGATCGGGTGAGGATGCAACTCCGCCGATACCGCCTGCCGCTCACCGCGCCGCTCACGCTGAAGGGCACCGAGCACGAGGCCCGCGAGGGCGTGCTCATCCGGCTCGGAGATGAGGAAGGACGCACCGGGTGGGGCGATGTCGCGCCGCTGCCCGGTTTCAGTCCGGAGTCGCTCGACGAGGCCATCGCCGACGTGCGCCGTGCGACGGACGTGTTCGCCGGCTGCACGCCCGGCCCCGATTGGACCGATCCCGACGGCGACCTCCATCGCGCGCTCGAAGCGCTCGCCCTCGTGCCGTCGGCGCGGTTCGGGCTCGACCTCGCGGCGTTCGATCTCGCCGCCGAGGCGTCGGGCCGAACCCTCGCGCAGGCGATGCACCCCGATCCCGAGGTATCGGTGCCGATCAACGCGCTCTTGGTCGGCTCCGGCGAATCGGTGCTGGCCGAAGCCGAGCGCCTCGTCGCGGCGGGGTACCGGACGCTCAAGCTGAAAGTCGGCCGTGCGGCGCTCGACGACGAGATCGCGCTCGTCCGTGCCCTCCGCGAGCGCTGCCCCGACGCCGCGATTCGGCTCGACGCGAATCAGGCGTGGACCTTCGATGAGGCCGCCCGCTTCGCCGAAGGCATCGCCGGGGTCGAACTCGACTACATCGAAGAGCCGCTGCACGACCCCGCCGGCCTGCCCGTGCTGTGGTTCGACACGAAGCTGCCGGTCGCGCTCGACGAATCGCTGGCGGGCACCGATCCCGACGCGCTGCAGGGCAAGGGGTGGGCGACGGCCGCCGTGCTCAAGCCGACGCTCGTCGGCGGGGTCGCGCGGACGCGGCGGTTCGCGGCATCGGCGCAGGCGCTCGGCATCACGCCGGTGCTCAGCGGGATGTTCGAGAGCGGCGTGGCGATGCGCGGGCACGTCGCCCTCGCCGCGGCCACGGGCGGCGCGCCCGCCGGGCTCGATCCCTACAACCGCCTCGCCGCCGACGTGCTCACGCCCCGCCTCGCCCTCGACCGCCCGGCGGTGGACGTGCCCTCGTTTTTTCGAACGGAGCGCGCCGTCGAGATCCCGGACCCGTGGTGAGCGAGATCCCCGATCCGGTTCGGGAAACGGCCCGTTCGCAGCCGGACGCGCCCGCCGTCGTCGGGCCGCACGGGGTGTGGAGCTACGCCGCGCTCGACCGACGCGTCGCCGCGCTCGCGGGGCAGCTTCGCGCCGAAGGGGTGCAGCGTGGCGACCGGCTCGCCGTCTACCGGCCGGCCGATGCCGGCTACCTCGCGCTTCTCCTCGCGGCGTTCCGGACCGGCGTCGTCGCCGTGCCCCTCAACACGCGGCAGCCTGCCGCCGCGGTGCCGCCGCTGCTGGAGCGGATCGGGTGCCACACGCTCGTCGCCGACGCAGACGAGGCGTGGGACGACCTCCGCGTGCTCGACTTCTCGTCGGTGCCGGAGGCGCCGAGTGCAGATGAAGCGATACCGTGGCAACTCGACGCGCCCGCGACGCTCGTCTTCACGTCGGGCAGCACGGGCACGCCGAAGGCCGCGCTGCACACGCTCGGGAATCACATCCAGAGCGCGCGCGGCTCCGTCGATTTCTTCGGCCTCGAGCCGGGCGACCGGTGGCTGCTCGACCTGCCGCTCTACCACGTCGGCGGGCTCGCCGTTCTCTTTCGCTGCGTGCTCGCGGGCGCCGCCGTCGTGCTGCCCGAACGCGATCGGCCGGTGGGCGAGACGATTGCGGCGCACGGCGTGACGCACGCTTCGTTCGTCGCGACGCAGCTCCTCCGCCTCCTCCGCGACGGGCACGCCGACGCGCTCGCCGGGATGAAAGCGGTACTCCTCGGCGGCAGCGCGGTCCCGCCCGGGCTCATCGCCGAGGCGCACGCTCGCGGTCTGCCGATCTCGACGTCGTACGGGATGACCGAGATGGCTTCGACCGTCACGGCGACACCGCCGGGCGCCGGGCTCGACGCGCTCGGCACGGCGGGCGTCGTCCTTCCGCACCGCGAGGTCCGGCTCGCCGCCGACGGCGAGATCCTCGCGAGGGGTGCGACGCTGTTCGCGGGCTACGCCGAGGGCGAAGCGGCCGAGCGGCCCGACCGCGACGGCTGGTTCCCCACGGGCGACCTCGGCGCGTGGGCCGAGATCGACGGCCAGCGGATGCTACGCGTCGTCGGGCGGAAGGACCACCTCTTCATCTCCGGCGGCGAGAACGTGCAGCCGGAGGAGATCGAAGCCGCGCTCGGCCGGATCGGCGGGGTGCGGCGCGCCGTCGTCGTGCCGGTGTCCGATGGGGAGTTCGGGCAGACGCCGGTGGCGTTCGTCGACGCCGAAGTGTGGACACCCGAGGCGTGGCGCGACGCCCTCGGCGCCTCGCTCGCCCGGTTCAAAATCCCGACGACGTTCTACCCCTGGCCTGCCGACGCCGACGACGGGATGAAAGTCAGCCGGGCGGACTTGCGCGCCCAGGCCGACGGCACGGCGGGCCTCACCGCTCGTCCTGCCGGGCGTAGGCGTCCATGAACCGGATCGACGCCTCGATGCCCTGGTGGAAGCGGTCGAGCCCGAACTTCTCGTTCGGCGAGTGGATCGAGTCGGAGTCGAGCCCGAAGCCCATCAGCACGGTGTCGAGCCCGAGGATCTTTTTGAAGTCGGCGACGACGGGGATCGAGCCGCCCTCGCGCGTGAAGTGCGGCTTCTGGCCGAACACGCCTTCGAGCGCCGCCGCCGCCGCCTGCATCGCCGGGGCCGAGGTGTCGACGATGGCGCCGTGGCCGCCGTGGAGGTTGCGGAAGTCGAGCGTCATCGTCTCCGGCGTGCGCTCCTCGAAGTGGCGGCGGAGCTTGTCGGTGATCTCGTCGGGCGTCTGGTCTGGGACGAGGCGGCACGAGATCTTAGCCGTCGCCTTCGACGGGAGGACCGTCTTCGCGCCCTTGCCGATGTAGCCGCCCCACATCCCGTTCACGTCGAGCGTCGGGCGGCCCGACGTGCCTTCGAGCGGGCTGAAGCCTTTCTCCGTCTTCGTCGTCTTGACGCCGGCCTCCTCCATCCACGCATCGAGATCGAACGGCAGCGCCTTGTACGCCTCGCGCTCCTCGTCCGTGAGGTCGCGGACGTCGTCGTAAAAGCCGTCGACGGTGACGCGGTGGTCGGCGTCGTGGAGGTCGGCGATCATCTTCGCGAGCGCGTTGATCGGGTTCTCGACGCCGCCGCCGTAGACACCGGAGTGGAGGTCCTTCTTCGGCCCCGTCAGCTCGACCTCGACGTAGGCCATCCCGCGGAGTCCGTAGGCGATCGACGGCACGCCGGGCGCGAAGAGCGACGTGTCGCTCACGAGCACGACGTCGGCGGCGAGCAGGTCTTTGTTGCGCTCGATAAACGGCGCGAGGTGAAGACTGCCGCTCTCTTCCTCGCCCTCGATCATCATCTTGAGGTTGACCGGCAGCGAGCCCTCGCTCTGGAGGTACGCCTCGGCCGACTTCACGTGCATGAACGCCTGCCCCTTGTCGTCGGCCGTGCCGCGCGCGACGAGGTGGCCATCTTTGATGACGGGCTCGAACGGCGGGCTCTCCCACAGCTCGAGCGGGTCCGGCGGCTGCACGTCGTAGTGGCCGTAGACGAGCACGGTCGGCACGTCGTCCGAGACGTGGTGCTCGGCGAAGACGATGGGGTGGCCGCCCGTCTCCTTCAGCTCCACGGTCTCCATCCCGATGCGGCGGAGCTCGTCGGCGAGCCACTGGGCGGCGGCGCGCACGTCGCCGTCGTGGGCGGGGTCGGTGGAGACGGAGGGGATGCGGAGCCAGTCCTTGAGCTGCTCGACGAAGGTGTCGGCGTGCTGCTGGGCGTAGCGGATGGCGTCGGTCATAGTAAGAGCGCGGAAGGGGTTTGTATAAAGTTTACTAAAGTTATCCGCCTGGGCAGTAACTTTGATAACCTCGATAAATATACCGAACGTCCCACGAGAAACGACATTTATGGATCCACGACTCAATCCTTATGCGCCTGGTGCGGGAACGAGGCCGCCCGAGCTAGCCGGGCGAGGTCAGATACTGGAGCAGGCGAGCGTTGCGCTGGCGCGAGTGAAGGGAGGGCGGTTGGCAAAGGGGCAGATGCTACTCGGGCTTCGAGGAGTAGGCAAGACCGTTCTGTTGAATCAAGTTGAGGTTCTGGCCGAGGAAGAAGGCGTGCGGCCCATCCTGATAGAGGCTCCTGAAGGGCGAGCGCTCCCGGAACTGTTGGTGCCTCACCTCCGCCGCCTTCTACTGCGGCTTGATCGTGGCGAGAGGGTCTACGCTGAGGTCAAGCGAGCCCTCCGCACCCTGCGCTCCTTTGCCGCTGCGTTCAAGGTGAGCGTGGGCGATCTCGAGTTCGGAGTAGATCCCGAGTTCGGTAGCGCCGATTCAGGCGACCTCGAACTCGATCTCGCTGACCTGCTGCGGGCCGTCGCGGAGGCCGCTGCGCATCGAGAAACCGCGATAGCCCTGTTGCTCGACGAGGTGCAGTACCTCAGCGAGCGGGACTTAGGCGCGCTCATCGTCGCCCTGCACAAGCTGACTCAGCGGAGCCTGCCCGTGGTCTTCTTCGGAGCGGGCCTGCCTCAGCTCGCCGGGTTGGCGGGTGAGGCGAAGTCCTACGCCGAGCGGCTCTTCGATTACCCCTCCATCGGACCGCTCGACGATCCCGACGCGCGAGAAGCCCTGCGCGCGCCAGCGCAGCGTGAGGGGGTAGATTACGAAGACGCGGCCCTGGCCGAGATCGTCCGCCGGACCCAGGGCTACCCTTACTTCCTCCAGGAGTGGGGGAAACACGCCTGGAACGCGGCCACTTCCTCTCCCATCACGCAAGCGGATGCCGAGCGTGCAACGCAGCGGGCTATCCAGCAGCTGGACGAAGGCTTCTTTCGCGTGCGACTAGACCGGCTAACCCCGCGAGAGAAAGACTATCTCCGGGCCATGGCAGAGTTGGGACCCGGTCCGCATCGCTCAGGCGAGATCGCGGAGAAGATGGGCGTGAAGGTGCAGTCCGTAGGTCCGCTGCGCGCCAACCTGATCGGCAAAGGGATGATCTACAGTCCGGCCCACGGCGACACCGCCTTCACCGTCCCCATGTTCGACGAGTTCATGCGGCGGACGATGGAGTGGCCGACTTAGGTTGAACTGAGCTTGCGGGCGACCAAAATAAGCCGGGGCGAATCGCCGGTGGGCGGGCCGCCGTCGTAATCGCCGAAGGCGTCGGTGAGGGCGAGGCCCGCGTGGTCGTACATCCGGCGGAAGTCGCTGAGGGTGAGGAGTCGGACGGACTCGGTGAACGTGGGGAGGTCGCCGGGGTCCGACCCGCCGGCGTCGTCCATGCCGTTGCGGCGGAACGTGATGCGCTTGTTGACGCGGTCGCCGTCGAGCCAGCGCTCCTGCCGAACGTGCACGCCGTCGACCGTTTTCTCGCTTTCGGCGACGAGGTGGGCGCGGACGTGCGACGCGTTGAGGAAATCCTGCACGAACCACCCGCCGGGCACGAGCGCCCGCGCGATCCCGTCGATCACGTCCTGGTGGTCGCCGTCGTCGTCGAAGTAGCCGAACGTGGTGAAGAGGTTGACCGCGCCGTCGAAGTCCGCGTCGTAGTCGAGGTGGCGCATGTCGCCGGTCTCGAAGCGGACGTCGAGGCCGGCGGCGGCCGCGCGGCGGCGGGCCGTGCGGATCGCGCGCGGGGAGAGGTCGGCGCCGGTGACGCGGTAGCCGCGCGCGGCGAGGATGCGCGCGTGCCGCCCCCGGCCGCAGCCCACGTCGAGCACGCGCGCACCCGCTTCGGGCTCGACGGTCCGCTCGATGAGGTCGGCGAGGCGGCGGGCCTCTGAAAGGTCTCGCTGGTCGTAGACGAGCTCGTAGGCGTCGGAGTCGAACCACTCTTCGTACCAGGCCATGGGGCGTCACGGGTTGCGAGCGGAGAGGGCTCCGAGCGGGCGGCGTCGGGAGCGGGCGGCGTCAGGCGGCGCTCGCGGCTTCGAAGGGGGCGAGCACGTCCGCGACGGGGCGCAGCGCCCCCTCGGGCTCGAACCAGTCGAGCACGCGGCGGATCACGCCGTCGAGGAGGGCGTCCGGGCACGAAGCGCCGGCCGTGAGCAAGATGTCCACGGGGCGCTCGGCGGCGGCGTCCCACGGAAACCAGCCGGCCGTCTCGCGCACGGCGCGGTCGTGGAGGTCGAAGTGGCGGATCGCGCCGCGCTCGACGTCGTCAGCGCCGGAGACGAAGAACGTCGGCATGTGCTCCTCGCAGAGCTCGACGAGGTGGCTCGTGTTCGACGAGTTGTACCCGCCGACGACGATCGCGAGGTCGGCGCCGCTCTCGATCAGGGTGTAGGTCGCGTCCTGGTTTTCCTTCGTCGCGTAGCAGAGCGTGTCCGACGTGTCGGCGAAGTGCGCGGGCACGTCGTCGCTGCCGTAGCGGTCGATGACGGCCTGCTTGAGGAGGTCGGCGATGGCCTGGGTCTCGGTCGCCAGCATCGTCGTCTGGTTCACCACGCCGATGCGCTTCAGGTCGCGCTCGGGGTCGAAGCCCTCGGAGTAGCGGTCGGGGAAGCGCTCGAAGAAAAAGGCGGCGTCGCGCTCGCCCCGGATCACGGCAGCGAGGTCCTCGGCCTCCTCCAGATCGCGCACGACGACGACGGCGCGGGCGTCGGCCTGGGCGTGGGAGATCGTGGCGCGCGTCTCCTCGTGGTAGCGTTTGCCGTGGACGACGATCGCGTACTCCTTCTTCCCGATCTGCGCGCTCCGCTTCCAGACCTTCTCGACGAACGGGCACGTCGTGTTGTACGCCTCGGTCGAGACGCCGCGCG
>CAYTJT010000031.1:0-19621 GCA_964438105.1 uncultured Rhodothermales bacterium
GCCTCGACGTGCACGACGGCCGCGTGGTCAAAGGCGTGCAGTTCGTCGACCTCGTCGACGCGGGCGACCCCGTCGAGCAGGCTCGGTTTTACGACGAGGCCGGCGCCGACGAACTCGTCTTTCTCGACATCACGGCCACGCACGAAGACCGCGAGACGATGCGCGAGGTCGTCCGCCGCACGGCCGATCAGGTGTTCATCCCGCTCACCGTCGGCGGCGGCATCCGCACCGTGGACGACATGCGGGCGATGCTGCAAGCGGGCGCGGACAAAGTGGCGATCAACTCGGCGGCGATCCGCGATCCCGACCTCATCACGCGCGGCGCGGCGGCGTTCGGCACGCAGTGCATCGTCGTCGCGATCGACGCGAAGCGCACGGGCACGACGGACTCGGGGTGGGAGCTCTACGTCCACGGCGGCCGCAAGCCGGTGGGCATCGACCTGCTGGCGTGGGCGGCCGAGGCCGAAGAGCGCGGCGCGGGCGAGCTCCTCGTGACCTCGATGGACCGCGACGGCACGGGCGACGGCTACGACCTCGCGATGCTCGAAGCGCTCCACGACCGCGTCTCGATCCCCGTCATCGCCTCCGGCGGCGCCGGCACGCTCGCCCACCTCAGCGAAGGGCTCGGCGTGGCCGACGCCGTCCTCGCCGCGTCGATCTTCCACTTCCGCCAGTTCACGATCCCCGAGGCCAAAGAGCACCTCCGCGCCGCGGGCATCCCCGTCCGCAGCCCAGCCGTCATCGCCCCGTGAGCACGCCGCCCCCCCACGCCCCCCTCAAGCTACTCCGCGCCGCCGCCGCGCTCGTCGTGCTCGTCGCGATCGGCATGACCGTGTGGCTCATCGACAAAGCCGTGCTGAACCCGGACGTCCGGGCAAAGCGGCCGTCGTGGTTCGAGACGGGCGTGTTCGACATGCCGTTCTGGCTTCCGCTGATCGTGACCGTCGTGGGCGGCGCGGCGTGCGTGGTGTACGTCTACGTCAAGGCCGCGCGGCGGCTGCGGGACGGCGAAGACATCTACGGCAACAGCTACCGCGACAAGCAGCGGCGCGGCGAGACCGGGCGCGACGCGTAGCGAGAGCAACTTTTGTGGTCGCTCTCCATCTGTAGAGGCAGAGGCTCCGCCGAGCCCGTTCGCCTGTCCCACCCGCTTCCCGCTGTCATGCTTGCCCGTTTGCTTCCCCTCGCGCTCGTCGCGCTCCTCGCCGTCCCCGCCCAGGCTCAGAAGCCCGTCACCGACGACGCGACCTCCGAAGTCTACCGTATCGTCGACAACCCGCCCCAACTGATCGGTGGGCTCGACGGCCTCGCGCAAGAGATTCAGTACCCCGCCGAGGCTAAAGCCGCGGGCGTCGAAGGCCGCGTCTTCGTCCAGTTCGTCGTCAACGAGCAGGGCGGCGTCATCGACGAGAAGATCGTGCGCGGCGTCAGCCCCGAACTCGACGCCGAAGCGCTGCGCGTCGTCCGCCAAGCACAGTTCGAGCCCGGCAGCAACGACGGGCAACGCGTGAAAGTGCAGTTCGCCCTCCCGATCCAATTCCGTCTCGGCGACGAGCGCCCCGACCGCAGCGACTACTTCGGCCCGATCGAAAATCCGCCCGAGCTGATCGGTGAGCTCGAAGGGCTCCAGCAGGAGATCGTCTACCCCGAAGCGGCCAGAGCGGCGGGGACTGAGGGGACCGTGGTCGTCCAGTTCGTGGTCGGCGAGCGGGGGGAGGTAACGGATGCTAGCGTCGTCCGCAGCGTTAGCCCCGCTCTCGACGCCGAAGCGCTCCGCGTGGTCCGCGCGGCCGAGTTCCGACCGGGCATGGAGCGCGGCGAGCCGGTCAAGGTTCGGTTCTCGCTCCCGGTCCGGTTCCGGCTCGACAGCGACCGTGCGGATCGTTAGCCGTCGGTGAGTTTGCGGAGCAGCCTCGTCATAAATTGCTTCGCGTCGGCGTAGACCCCCGGGGCCGTGCTTTCGCGCGGTCCCGCTACGTTGAGGGTCGTCGCGCCGTGCTCGCTAAGCCACCGAATGACGGTCGCCACCTCCGCGTCCTCAGGCTCGACGACGAGGAACGGCTTACCGAGATCGCGCGCTACTTCGACCGTCGCCGCGGTCCCGCCCGTCGGCGTGCCGCGCGTGAGGACGAGCGTGGCGTCGGCGTCGCGGACGTTCCACGCGGTGCGCTCGGCATACTCCGGCGTCGGCGTTTCGCGGAGGGGGTAGTGCGGCGAAATCGGCCCGTCTTCGGCGCGGCGACCTTTCGGGCACCACCCGCCGATCGGCACGCCCGCTGACTGGGCGGCATCGAGGGCGGCGCGGTCGACGCCGGTCTGTCCGCCAGAATGGATGTGGATCGGCGCAGGCATCAGGCTCAGAGTGAAAAACTGACAGACGGGTTAGGGAGTCGCGCGACACCGCGCTGTCAAACCGGCAAAAAATGGCTACTGGCACGTCGTATGCACGATACTGAGAAAGTCCGACCACGGACACCGACCACTCTCAATCCATCCCTTATCGCACCAAACCAACCATCTGCCATGGCTATCACACGATACAACCGCGGCAGCGAGTTCGACCTCCTGCGCCGCGAGATGTCCCGCCTCTTCGACGACTTCGTCCCGACCCGCACGGGCGAGAACCAGGAGTCGTCCGTCTGGGCGCCCCGCGCCGACCTCTCGGAGACCGACGACGCCTACGTCATCGCCGTCGACATCCCGGGCGTCAGCCGCGACGACCTCGACATCACGGTCGAGGACGGCACGCTGAAGGTCTCGGGCGAGCGCTCGATGCGGGAAGAGCACGAGGGCGGCCAGTTCTACCGCATCGAGCGGGCGTACGGCCGGTTCTATCGCTCGTTCGATTTCGGCCCGAACGTCGACCCCGACAACATCGAAGCGCACTTCGACGACGGCGTGCTGACGATCCGCGTCGGCAAGGCCGAGGAGCGCAAGCCGCGCAAGATCGAAGTCGGGAGCCGCCAGGAACTCGAACCCGCCTGAGCGCGATTCCGAGTCTGCACTCCGTTGCGCCCCGCTGGCTCCGGTCGGCGGGGCGCTGCCGTTCGGCGCGCCCGTCGGGCATAGCCTTTGCCACCCCGTCGGACCACGATGCCTTCCCACCTGCCCCCCACCACGATGACGCTCTCCCCCTCTAAACACCGTTTTCTCGCGCCGCCCGCCGTACTCGCGCTCGTCGCCGTCCTCTTCGCTGGACAGGTCCAGGCCCAGAGCAGCGATGACATCTTGGATCGACTCCGCGACCGGTACGAGTCCACCGACGCCCTCCGCGCCCGCTTCGTCCAGACGATCGGCGACGCGTCGATGGAGGGCACGCTCACGCTGCGCGGCGACGCCTACCGCATCGAGACCGGCGACCAGATCCTCGTCACCGACGGCACGACGGCGTGGGTCTACTCGGCGCCAGACGAGCAGGTGCTCGTCAACGACGCGGTGGAGGACGAGACGGCGTTCTCGCCCGCCGACTTCTTCACGAACTACCCCGATCGCTTCGACGTGGAGGTGATCGGGACCGTGTCGATCGACGGCGCGCGGCACGACAAACTGAAGCTGACCCCGAAGAACGCCGACGCGTTTCTGCGCGAGGTCACGCTCTACGTCCGCTCCTCCGACGCGCTCCCGACGCGCGTGCAGATCGTGGACGGCAACGGCACGCGCGTCGGCTTCGACCTCCGCGACGTGGAGGTCAACCCGCGGCTCGGTAATGACGTGTTCCGATTCGTCGCGCCCGAGGGCACCGATGTCGTCGACCTCCGCTCGTAGCATCGACCTCCGCTCGTAGCGCGGGCGGCACTTTTCGCAGGTACTTTTCACGGGGCGGCCCAGGTCGCCCCGTTTCTTTTGCTCGGCCTCCATCCCCTCGACGTCGCCCGTGTCTCGACGCCTCAAATCCATCCTCGTGCAGGGCGCGTCGGTCGTGCTCGGCGGCGTGCTGCTGTGGCTGGCGCTCCGCAACGTGGACTTCGGCGCGCTCGGCGACGCGCTGCGCACGGCGAACTACTGGTACCTCGTCCCGCTCAGCGTGCTCATGCTCGGCGCGCACGGCCTCCGCGCGTGGCGCTGGCAGATGCTGCTCGAAGCCCTCCCCGACGCCGAGCAAAAAACGCAGCGCGTGCCGCTGAAGACGGCGTTCTACTCGGTGATGATCGGGTACATGGTGAACTACGCCGCGCCCCGCCTCGGCGAGGTGGCGCGCACGGCGAACCTCGCCACGCACACGCGGCTGCCGTTCTCCGGCGTGTTCGGGACCGTCGTCGTGGAGCGGCTGCTCGACGTGCTCGTGCTCGCCCTCGGGCTCGTCGCGGCCCTCGCCCTGCTCGCCGAGCGGACGGCCGTCATCGCCCCGATCTTCGCCCCCGCGACCGACTTTCTCGCCGATCCACCCGTGGCGTGGTGGGTCGTGATCGTCGCCGGGCTCGTCGTGGCCGTCGGCGGCGCACTGCTCTTCCGCGCGGTGCTCGCGCGCAGCGCCCGCGCCGAGGGGTTCGCCGGGCGCGTCGGGGCGACGCTGCGGTCGTTCCGCGACGGGCTCGCGTCGGTGCTGCGCGCGCCGCGCCGCCTCGGCATCGCCCTCGCGACGCTCGCGATCTGGGCGGTGTACCTCGTCGTGACGTACCTCCCGCTCCCGATGCTCGGCATCACCGGCCTCGGGCTGGACGACGCGTGGGTGCTGCTGATGGTGGGCGCGGTGGGGATGGCGGTCCCCTCCCCCGGTGGCGTCGGCTCGTACCACTACGTCACGATCCGCACGATGGGCGGCCTCTTCGGCGTGGCGACGGCCCCGGCGACGGCCTACGCCGTGCTCTCGCACGCGGCCCAGCTCGTGCTCTACACCATCGTCGGCTTCGCGTGCGTGCTGCTCCAGGGCGCCAGCCTCCGCGACCTCCGCGAGCAAACCGCCCGCGCACCCACCGACGGAACGGAGCCGTCGTTGTAGCTCCATCACCTCTTCTTTCCCCTCGCCCGATGCGCCTCGTCCTGCCCCTCTGCCTCGTCTTCCTCGTCGCCGGCTGCAACCGCGACGCCGACGGCCCCGCCGACACCGTTGCGTCCGGTCTCGCCCCCACGACGGTGTCCGCGCTCGACTCGCTCGCGGAGGGGATCGTGTCCATCAACGGCCGCGTGGTCGATCAGCAGGCCGGCGCGCGCACGCTCGTGCTCGACGACGGCACGGGGCTCGTCCGCGTGGACCTGCCGGAGGCCTTGCCCGTGCTCGTCGGGCGGCGGCTCTTCGTGCAGGGCAGCCTCCGCCGGGAGGAGGGCGGCCCCGTCCTCGACGCCCAGGAATGGCTCTACGACTCGACGGCGGTCTCGGTCCGTTCGGAATAGAGTACGGACCGTTCGGAAGCGTTCGCCTTGGCGCGCCTCGGCGCAGGCCGTACCGTTTCCTTGCGGCCGCATTCCGCGGTGGCGGGGACCGAGCCTCACCACGGCTCCCCCGGGTTCAACGGCTAGCACTATGGAGTATTCACCGGCTCACGACTCCGGCAACCCTCTGGAGGGGCTCATCAGCGAGGACGTCTACCATCGCCTCGTCGAGCACGACCTCTTGAACGAGAAGGGCGTCCGCGACTTCAACATCCGCAAGGCGTTCCACGCGATGCGCCGCCACGACACCCCGGCGTACGACGCGATCGAGGCGCTGCGCCAGGAGTACCCCTACCTCCAGTTCGACACGATCCGCAAGATCGTCTACGGGCTGCGCAAGAAGCGGGCGAAGCGCTGACGCAACTTTTGCGGGAAGACCGGTCGGGCGGCGCGCCGCCGTTCGGCTGCTGCCGCCGAGGCGTCACGCCCGGCCGCGCACGGCAGCGAACAGCGTCACGCCCGTCGCCACCGACGCGTTGAGCGACTCGGCCGGCCCGCGCAGGGGGATCGACACGAGGAAGTCGCACGTCTCGCGGACGCGCGTCCCGAGCCCGCCCCCTTCACTTCCGACGACGACGACGAGCGCCCGGTCCCAGTCCTGCGTCCACACCGTTTCCGGGGCACCGCCGTCCAGCCCCGCTACCCAGTAGCCGCGCTCTTTGAGCTGGAGCAGCGCATCGCTGAGGTTGGTGACGCGGGCGATGGGGATGCGGGCGGCGGTGCCCGCGCTGGCTTTGATCGTCGTCGCGCTGAGGGGCGCCTGCTTCCGCTCCGGCACGATCACGCCCGCCGCCCCGGCCGCCACCGCGCTCCGCAGGATCGCCCCGAAGTTGTGCGGGTCCTCGATCCCGTCGAGCGCGACGAGCACGGGCCGCGTCGAACGCACCGCGTCCGGGTCCGGCGCGATCGCGTGCAGCATGTCTTCGAGCACGGCGTAGTCGAGCGCCGACGCGATCGCGATCGCGCCCTGGTGGTTCACGCCGGGGGCGACACTCGTCAGCTTCTGCTGCGGGACGAACTGCACCGGCACCCCGGCCTCTTTCGCTGCGAACCGGATGGCGTCGACGGCCTTGCCGCCGCTCCCCTGCGCGAGCAGCACTTTTTCGATGCTGCGCTCGCCGCGCTGAAGGGCTTCGCGGACGGGGTTGCGACCGGCGATGAGGTGGGACGAGTCAGCCATGGATGACGTGGGTGGCGAAGGATTCGACGCGGTCGTGGAGCCACGCGACGGCGCGCTCGTGCTCGGGTTTCATCAGCACGGAACGGAGGATGCGAACCCCGGATCGAGTCCGGGGCAGGCTGTGCGGCACGTCGGCAACGACGTCGGGGAAACGGGCGGTGAACGCGTCGGCGGGCACGCGGTAGAGGCTGAGGAAGACGGGGTCGTCGTCGGCCATCGCCGCGTCGAAGAGGCGCTGGCTCGCGGCGTCGACGGCCGAGAGCGTGCGCTCGGCGGTGCGCGGCACGAACGTCACGATGTCGGTCTCGGGCGGGAGGTAGAGATCGAGCACGTCGGACGACTCGATCCGGGCGGCCCAGTCACGGGCGGCGCGGAGACACGCGGCGAGGATCGGGCCGATGCCTTCGCGAAGCCCCAACGCGCGGAGCGTGAGCCACAGCGCTCCGGCCGCGGCGCCGGGGCGCGAGCACTCGAGGGATATCTCGCCGAGGTGCAGCTCGTCCGAGGTGAAGTAGGTGTAGGGCGAGTCGTGGCGGTAGAACCGGCCGACGCTCGGGTCGCGGAAGAGCACGCAGCCGCAGCCGTAGGGCTGGAGCCCGTGCTTGTGCGGGTCCACGACGACCGAGTCGCAGTCGGCGAGCGCGCGGTACGCCTCGGCGGGGAAATCCGAGGGAATCGCTGCGAGGCTTTTCGCCTCCCCCTTCCCATCGTCATCCTCGCGGAAGCGGGGCTCCACAGGATGCGCAGAACCTCTGGATTCCCGATCGGGGTCGGGAATGACTTGATTCATTTTTCCGGAGCCACTCTCCTCCGCTGCGAGGAGGGTGAAGAATCCGCCGTAGGCCGCGTCGGCGTGGAGGCGGACGCCGTAGCGCTCGCGCAACGCCAGCGCCTCGTGCACGGCGTCGACGGAGCCGAGCCCCGTCGTCCCCGGCGTCAGCACGACGGTGCCGATCCGGCCGGTCTTGAGTTCGTCTTCGAGCGCGTCGAGGTCGATATGCCCGCGCCCGTCGGTGGGGATCGCGACGGCGTCGAGCCCGAGCACCTCGCTCATCCGGCCGTGCGTGTAGTGCGCGTCGGCGCTGAACGCGACGGCCCGGTCGGGATGCAGGTGCCGCGCCACCCACAGCGCTTCGAGGTTCGCGACGGTCCCGCCGCCGGTGAGGTGGCCGAGCGTGTCGCCGGGCAGCCCAAACATCGCGGCGAGGTCGGCTACGACTTCTTTTTCCATCGCGCCGGTGGGCGGGCCGCCGTCGAGCGCGTGGTTGTTCGGGTTAATCCGCATCGCGGCGGCGTAGGCGGCCACGGCGACGGGGTGCGGCGGCTTGAGCATCTGCCCCGCATACCGCGGGTGGAAAAACGGGTAGTTCCCTCCGAGCCGGCCGAGGTAGTCGTCGAGCGCCGCGTCGAGCCGCTCGGCGTCGACGGCGGACGCCGCGTGCCGCTCGAACTCGCCCCACGCCGCTTCCCAGTCGCCGATGCGCCGGAGCGCGCGCGCCGTGAGATCGACCACGTCGGGATAGCTACGCTCGCTCATTCCCCCACCCCGTAGTGCTCGGCCAACGTCCGCTCGAGCAGGGCGCCGCGCAGCTTGCCGCTGGAGAGCGCGAGGATCCGCCCGTCCGGCCCGACGAGAACCGGCTTCGGGAGGCCGCGTACCTCGAAGCGCTCGGCGATGTCGCCCGAAAAGCCTTCCGGGAGGTACGCGTTGAGCCACGGCATCGGGAACTCGGTCGTGCGGAACTGGCGGACCTGCTCGACGCTGTCGTCGAACGAGAGCGAGAGGATCTCGAAGCCCCGGTCGCGGAACCGCTCGTACGCCGCGTGCAGCGTCGGCATCTCGGCGATGCAGGGCGCGCACCAGATCGCCCAGAAGTCGATGAGGTACGTCCGGCCGAGCAGGGACTGGCGCGAGACCGTGCCGCCGCCGTCGAGGAGTTCCACGGAGAAGTCCGGCACGAGCGCGCCGACGGCGACGGCCCCGTCGGGATCGTAGCGGGCGAACATCATCGGCGCAAGCAGGCCGGGGTCGGTCTCGGCGTAGGCGTCGTCTTCGAGCAGCGCGTAATAGCCCTCGGCGGCGCCCTCGTCCCCGCCGCGGTCGGCCGTTTCGAGGCCGTGCAGGAGCGCGAAGGCGCGCGCGTCGGCGTCGGCGTGCTCGTCGAGGAGCGCCCGCATCCACGCCACCGCCGTCGCTGAGTCGGCCCGCGCGGCGAGGTCGAGCGCGCGCTGCACGAGCGCGGGGTGCAGCCCCCACAGCGGATTGTCCGGCCCGATCTCTTCCAGCGCCCGAAGTCCGAGCGCGGCGTCTTTCTCGGCGAGGTCAGTTTCGACGCTGACGTAGTTCAGCAGCAGCGCTTGCCGCACCGCTGGGTCGGTCTCGTCGGCGAGCGCGGCTTCGAGCCGGGCGTTTTCCTCCTCCAGACGGAACGGCGCGGTGGCTCGGTCGAGCGCGACTTGTCGGTCTTCGGGCGACGTCGTGCGCGTGCCGAGCAAGATCCGGCGCCGCACGTCGTACACGCGCTCGCTGCGGTTGTCGAGGCTCTGCAGCACTGCTGCCGTCCGTGACGCTCGGCTGTTCGGATCGGCGAAGTCGACGGCGGGCAGCCTGTCCGACTGCGGCAGCAGCGAAGGGTCGAAGGTGATCGTGACGCTGTCGACCGGCGCATCGAGCACGGCGGTGTAGCCGCCGTCGGCGTCGAGCGCGACGCGGTCGAGCGCGGTCCCGGCGATGGGGAAATCATCCGCCGTCACTCCGGAGACGCGGTACGCGACCGTGTCGGCGCGGGCAACGAACGTTTCGGCGAAGGTGCCGTCGGGCTGCGGCTTGAGCGTGCGCCCCGCGCCGGGAAACCCGCCCTGCGCACGCACGTCGCCGAGGCTGTCCGCAGGCGCATACGTCGCGAGCCGCGCATCGACTTTGACCGACGCTCCGGCATCGAGCCACAGCGTGACGTCGAGCGCGCGGTGGTGCAGCCCGGTCAGCCGGAGCGTGACGAAGCCCTCGCCCCGACTCGCGACCGCGAACCGGCCGTCCGCCCCGACGACTCGCGCTGCCGTCGGCTCTGCGCCAGGCCTCAGCAGTTCGGCGTGGGCCACCGAGAGCGGCGCGCCGTCGGCGCCGACGAGCGTGCCGGAGACCGTCGCGGGCTGCGCGAGCGCGGCCGGGACGAGCAGGAAAAGAAACGCGATGCGGAGGAGCATGGGCAGACGGGAGAGCGGTCGGGCGGTGTCGTGCACGAACACGCCGCGCTCCGGTTTCCGCCCCGCGCCGAAGTTACTCCGGGTCTCGCGAAGATGCGTCGGCGTCCCCGAGGTGCTCCGCGAGCGTCTCGCGCAGCTTCTCGCCGCGGAGGTCGCCCTCGGTCGCGAGGATCGTCCCGTCCGGCCCAACGAGGATCGGCTTCGGAATCCCGGCGACGCCGAACGCTTTCGCCACGTCGCTGTCGAAGCCGCCCTCGACGAACCCGTGCAGCCACGGCATCGCGAAGCGGCCCTCGCGGAACGGCGCCACCGCCTCGACCTCGTCGTCGAACGAGAGGCTGAAGATCGTGAATCCGCGGTCGCGGAAGCTCTCGTAGACCTCCGTTATCTCCGGCAACTCGGCGATGCACGGCATGCACCACGTCGCCCAGAAATCGAGCAGGTAGGTCTGGCCGAGGAGGGACTCGCTGGAGATCGTCACCGCCGGGTCGTCGAGGGATTCGAACGCGAAGGCGGGGACGGCCTTGCCCTCCACGATCGGGCGGTCCGGGGCGTACATCGCGTCGGCGAACCGCACGTACGTGCTCTCGGGGAAGCGACTGACGAGTTCGGCGTAGGCCCGCCGCTGCGCCGCTTCGTCTTCGTCCCGGCTCGCGCGCCGGAGCCGCTGAAAGAGCACGCTCGCTCCGACCTCGGGGTTCGGGTGCGTTTCGACGACCGCGTCGAGGTAGTCGGTGTAGTCGTCGGCACGCCCCGTCCGGTACGCCACGGCGTCTGGGAGGAGCGGCTTCCAATAGGGCGAGTCGGGCGGAATCGCGGCGAGCGCTTCGTCGGCGAGCGCGGCGTCGGCGGTGCTGTCGGCGGGGGGCACGCCGTTGACCATGAAATACGCGGCGAGCCGCGCCTGCTGCACCGTGGGGTCCGCCTCGGCGCGGATTGCCTCGGCCATCGCCGCCATCGCCACGTGGGCACCGGCCTCTTCCACCGCAAGATCGAGGACGGCGAGACGCTCTTCTCGGCTCAGCTCCGGCAGCGCGCGGCCCTCGTCACGCTCGATCCGCTCGTACTCCGCCTGCCGCGCCGCTTGCAGGCGGGCGTCGAGCCGGTCGCGCTCCGCGAACACGGCGGCGACGCGGGCCACCAACGACGCCGGGTCAGCAAAGGCGACCTCGGCTTCACTCTCCCCTCGGACGGCGACACCAGGGTCGAAGACGACCGTCACCGAATCGCCCGCAGCGTCCACGACGGAGCGGTAGTCGCCGCCGCCGTCGTAGACGAGCCGGTCGTGCATCGTCCCGTTGACGCTGTTCCCGTGGCCGGTCGCGCCGAGGAGTTGATAGGCGAACGTGTCGGCGGGAGCGGCGAACGTGGCCGCGAACGTCCCGTCGGGGCGAGGCACCATCGGGACGCCGGAGCCGAAGCTGAAGGCGTTGAAATCACCGATGACGCGGAGGTCGCCGTAGCCCTCCGCGGGCGGGTTGGCGGCGAGCCGCGCGGTTAGTTCGATCGCCCCCGGCTCCTCGATCAGCAGCGGGACGCGGTGGATCTGGTGGTCGGCGCCGGTGAGCTCGAGCGTGACGAGCCCCATCGTGTCGGTCGCGAGGGCGAAGCGGCCGTCGGCGTCGGCGGTCACGGACGCACCGGCGAGGTGGGCGTGGGCGACGGGCATCGGGCGGCCGTCGTGACCGAGCACCGTACCCCGGATCGCGGTGGCCTCCTGCGCGGCGGCCCACGGCGCGAGGATCAGGGCGAGAACGGCGAGGAGCGGCAGAGCGGAGCGGCGTGGCATGGAGCCGAGGGTTCGTGTCGAAGGCAGAGGCGACCTCCGGCAATAAACGACGGCTAACCTCGCTTATCCAAACCCGCTACGACGCCGAGGCGGGCTGCGGCTCCCGCGTGCGCCGCTTCCACAGCAGGGCCATCCCGCCGATCCCCGCCGCGACGAAGAGCAGCGCGATGAGCATGGCCTGTGTCAGCCCGATCCACGACAGCTCGGGGTTCACGCGGATCTGCTCGATGAGGAACCGCTCGATCCCGTTGAAGACGAGGTAGAGCGAGAAGAGCCAGCCGAACTGATGCGTGTGCTTCCGCAGCGCCCACAGCACGCCCGCGAGCACGGCCGCGGCGGCGAACTCGTAGAGCATCGTCGGGTAGACGCCGTCGAACGCGCCGCCGCACTCGGCGACGAGGTCGCGGTCGAGGATGTTGCGTGGGAACGTCTCGCTCCAGAGCCAATCGGACAGGAAGGCGGGCTTGTCGGCGAGGTCGGAGCACTTGCCCCAGTCGCCGTCGCCCGCGAGGTAGCAGCCGATCCGCCCGATGCCGTAAGCGAGCATCAGCCCCGGCGCGATCGCGTCGGCGAGGGCGCCGAAGTGGACGCCCTTCCGGCGGGCGTAGACCCAGATCGCAAGGCCCGCGACGATGATCCCACCGTAGATCGTGAGCCCGCCCGTGGAGAAGAGCATCCCCGCCGGATCGACGACGAACCGCTCCCAGTAGTCGATGATGTGGAACAGCTTGGAGCCGATCACGCCGAAGACCGCGGCCAGCAGCATCACGTTCCACATGATCGCCGAGGGGCTCTCTTTGACGACCTTCGTCCGCCCCCCCTTGCCCGGCTCTCTGATCTCGACCGGCCCAATCAGCCCGGCGGCGTACATCCGGTCGAGCTCTTTCCGCGCCAGCCACGTCGCCGTCAGGATCGCGGTCGCGACCATCAGCCCGAACGAGTAGAGCGGGAGCGGGAGGTCGAGCCCGAAGAGGTCGCGGAAGAGGTCCGAGATGCGAGGGTACATGGCGAGCGACGAGTTACGAGTGACGAGCGACGAATGGGGCGACGACCTCTCCTGAGAACGCCGGCCGCCAACCAATCATTTCATTCGTCACTCGTCGTTTGTAGTTCGTAGTTCGGAAGCACGTTGGCGAGGTCGCCGAAGGGGACGCTCCGCTGCTCGCCGCTCGCCATGTCTTTGACCTGCGCAGCGCCGGCCGCCAGCTCGTCTTTCCCGACGATCACGGCGTAACGCGCGCCCTGCCGGTCGGCCTCTTTCATCTGCGCGCCGAGCGAGCGGCCTTTGAGGTCGAGCCCGACGCGGAGGCCATCGCGGCGGAGGCGGTCGGCCGTGGCGAAGGTCCAGCGCTCGGCCTCGTCGCCGAGGGCGACGAAGAACGCGGCGGGGTCGCGCGCCTCGGGCGGCGTCCACCCGGCCGCGTCGAGCGCGAGGAACAGCCGCTCGAACCCGGCCGCAAACCCGACCGACGGCACGGGTTTTTTGCTGCCGACGGCTTGGGCGAGCCCGTCGTAGCGCCCGCCGCCGCCGAGCGCGCTCTGCGCCCCCAGCGCCGGGCTCTCCAGTTCGAACGCCGTCCGCGTGTAGTAGTCCAGCCCGCGCACGAGCCGGGGATCTTCGTCGAAGTCGATGCCGAGATCCGTGAGCAGCGCTTTGACCGTGTCGTAGTGCACCCGGCTCTCGTCGTCGACGTAGTCGATCAAGAGGGGCGCATCGGCGACGATGGCCTGCTCCGTCGGGCTCTTCGTGTCGAGGATGCGGAGCGGGTTCGCGTCGAGGCGGCGGCGGCTCGTCTCGCTCAGTTCGTCGGCGTAGGGCGCGAAGTAGTCGCGGAGGGCTTCGCGATAGCGCGGGCGGCTCTCGGCGTCGCCGAGCGTGTTGATCCGCAGCCGCGTGTCGGCGATGCCAAAGGCGCGGTAGACGGCGACCATGCACGCGATCGCCTCGGCGTCGGCGCGCGGGTCGTCAGTGCCGAGCGTCTCGGTGCCGAACTGATGGAATTGCCGGAAGCGGCCCTTCTGCGGCCGCTCGGCGCGGAAGCACGGGCCGATGTAGTAGAGCTTCTGCACGCCGCCACGCTGCTGGAGGTGGTGCTGGAGATACGCCCGCATCACCGGGGCCGTGACCTCGGGCCGGAGGACGTAGCTCGTGCTGCCCTTCTCGAAGGCGAACATCTCCTTCTGCACGATGTCCGTCGTCCCCCCGACCCCGCGCGCGACGAGCTCGGTCGGCTCGAAGATGGGCGTGCGGATCTCCTCGAAGTTGAAGCGCCGCATCGTCTCGCGCACGACGCCCTCGACGTGGCGCCACGCGGCGCTGCCATGCACCGTGCTGCCCCCCGCGTCGTAGGCGTCGGGCAGAATGTCGAAGGTGCCTTTGATGGATCGAAAGCTCATCGGGAGGGGATCTGGCGCAGAAGTGAGGACGCGCTCGGCGCTACGCCGCGCGTCGGCTACACCGCGAGCTTGGCATCGGCGTCGCGGAAGAGCGCGAGGGCGTCTTCGGACGTAGCGGCGGCGAGGAGCCGCTGCCGGAACGTGTCGTGGTTCATCAGCCGGGCGTCTGGCATCAAGCGTTCTGCTTCGGCTCTGCTTCGTTGCGCTCTTTATTGCGGCGCTCGCGTTGGCGGTCCAGATAGTACGCCACCAGCTTCCGCGGATCGTGGCCGCACTCCGCCGAGATCTCGTGGCGCGTTTCGCGCACGCGCTCGATGGCCGGGTCATCCTTCATCGTCGGTACCTCCTAGCAGTTCGAGGGGCGTCACGAGCATGGGGACGAAGAGCCCGAGGACGGTGTTGATACGCCTGATGTGGCCGAACTTGTTCGCGTTCGCCAGGTGGCGGCAGTTCCAGGTCAGCAGAAAGTCACACTTGTGGTAGGAGGCCAGCGCCAGATGCAGCGCATCGCCCAACGGGTCGCCCGGCATCACCTTGTGCCGGATGTAGGCCTCGACGATCTCGGCCACCTCGACCTCGATGGGGAGTAACTCGACCGGCTCCATCAGCGTCAGGGCTTCGCTTTGGGCCGGGTGCGCCCCCCGTTCGAGCTCATCGACGACGGCGTCACTGCTGACGAGGGCGAAGGCCGCGCGCTGCTCGTCCCACCACTGACGTGTCCACATCCGCCGCGCCACCATGTCAGGCTCGGTCCGTACTTCGTGGTAGAAGCTCGGGATGGTCGTCTCGATGTACACCTTCGGGTTCGGCATCTACTTCGGGAGGCGGTGCAGGCCTGCTACACCGCGAGCTTGGCGTCGGCGTCGCGGAAGAGCGCGAGGGCGTCCTCGGACGAGGGGGCGGCGAGGAGCCGCTGCCGGAACGAATCCTGATTCATCAGCCGGGAGACCCGGCCGAGCAGGCGGATGTGCCGCCCGCGCGCCTGCTCCGGCCCGACGAGCAGGAAGAGGAGCCGGACCGGCTCGCCGTCGTGCGCCTCGAACGGGACCGGTTCGCGCGTCGTGGCGAGCGCGGCGACGGTCTCCGTCACGGCGGTTGTCCGGGCGTGCGGGAGCGCGAGGCCGAGCCCGACGCCGGTCGACATCTGCGCTTCGCGCTCGAACACGTCGTGGCGAACGGCGGCCAGGTCGGTAACGGACGGGTGCCCGTCGAGCAGGTCGATGAGGGCATCGAGCACGGACGCTTTGTCCGTCTCCGGCGCGCCGACGCGGATCGTCTCGGGCGTGAGGAGGTCGCTGATGGAAAGGGAGCCGGTGGTGGGCATGGCGCTCGGAACGGGTGAGCGCAAATATACGGGCAGCCCCGTCGCTCGTTCGCGCCTCTCGGACGCTTCACACCGGCGAGACACCAGCGCGTGCGCTACCCCTCGACCTGCCGCAGCCGGCCGAGCACGTGCCGCATGTCGTCGGGCAGGTCGGCCTCGAAGCGCACCTCCTCCCCCGTCGCCGGGTGGACGAAGCCGAGCGTGGCGGCGTGGAGCGCCTGCCGGGGCATGACCTCGAAGAGGTTGCGGAAAAAGGCGCGGCGGGCTTTCGTGTCCGGGCCGTAACGGAGCGCCGTGCCGTCGTACGTCGGGTCGCCGAGGACGGGGTGGCCGAGGTGGCGGGCGTGGACGCGGATCTGGTGCGTCCGCCCAGTTTCGAGCCGGAACCGCACGAGCGCGGTGAACTGCATCGGCTCGACGGTCTCGAAGTGCGTGACGGCGCGCTTGCCCCGGTCGCCGGGCACGACGGCCATCCGCCGCCGGTCTTTCGAGTCGCGCCCGAGCTGCGTCTCGATCGTGCCTGCGGGTGGATCGGGATTCCCCCACACGAGCGCGAGGTAGCGGCGGTGGATCGTCCGGTCCATGAACTGCTGCGCGAGGTGCGCGTGCGCCGCGTCGGTCTTGGCGACGACCATCAACCCCGTCGTGTCTTTGTCGAGCCGGTGGACGATGCCGGGCCGCACCGTCACGTCGCCCTCGAAGCGCGGCGCGGCCGTCGCCGTCGAGAGGCCGAGCGCCTCGTCTTCGGACTCTTCGTCGTCGCCCTCGAACGACAGCGTGCCGCCGCCGACGTGGTGCAGGAGCGCGTTGACGAGCGTGCCCGTTCGATTTTTATACGCCGGGTGCACGACCATCCCGGCCGGCTTGTCGACGACGAGGAGCACGTCGTCCTCATACACGATGTCGAGCGGGATCGGCTCGGGGCGGGCTTCGATCGGCGGCGGCTTCGGGATGCGGCATACGATGCGGTCGCCTGCGACGACGGGCGTCGACCCCTTCGTCTGCACGGCTCCGTTGATGGTGACGGTGCCGGCTTTGATGCCGCGCTGCACTTTGGAGCGCGACGCGTTCGCGAGCCGCTCGGCGAGGTAGACGTCGAGCCGCTGCTCCGCGTGGTACCCCTCCGGCACGTCGAACGTGACGACGGTCTCCTGCGTATCGGGGGCGTCGCCGCTCATCCGACCGCGACCTGCGTTTTGCCGTGCGCGGCGACGGCGTCGAGCACGCGCGCCACCTCGTCCGGGGTGTTGTAGTACGTTGGCGAGACGCGGAGCCGGCGGTCGCGGACGGCGATGGCGATGCCCTCGGCCTCTAGCGTCTCGAACACGCCTTCGGGGTCGGGATGCTCGACGGCGACGATGCCG
Organism: uncultured Rhodothermales bacterium; assembly: GCA_964438105.1. Taxonomy (GTDB): domain Bacteria; phylum Bacteroidota; class Rhodothermia; order Rhodothermales; family JANQRZ01; genus JBBSMX01. Next base: position 16,629 of record CAYTJT010000031.1, read on the forward strand.
GAGGCGTGCGCAGCGTCAGCCGAGCCGTAGCGGCGGAGGCCGAGCCGGTCGAGCCCGTCGGCGACCTCGCAGCTGCGGGCGAGCACCTGCGCGTGGCACCACTCGCGCCCCGCGTCGAGGTAGAGCCCGAGCGCGGCGTCGAGCGCGACCACGGCGGCGTGACACTGGGTGCCGATGCGGAAGCGCTGCGCGTCGTCGTGGAAGTCGGTGGGGTACGAGAGGAAGTCGTCCCAGTCGATCGGGCCGTTGAGCCAGCCGCGCACGGGGCGGAGCTGCGCCTGCAACGCTTCGGTGACGTAGAAGAAGCCGAGCCCCTGCATCCCCATCACCCACTTATGCCCGCCGCACGCGAGAAAGTCGACGGGCAGATCCGCCACGTCCATTTTGAGCGCGCCGACGCCCTGGATCGCATCGACGCAGAAAAGGATGCCGCGCTCGCGGCAGAGCGAGCCGATGGCGTCGAGGTCGGTGCGAAAGCCGGAGAGGAACTGCACCCAGCTCACGCTCACGAGCCGCGTCTCGGGCCTGAGGGCTCGCTCGACGTCTTCGACGGTGAACGTCCCCCGTTCGTGCGGGATGAGGTCGAGCGCGACGCCTTTCGCTTCGAGCCCGAGCCACGGGTACACGTTCGCCGGGAACTCGCAGCCCGGCACGGCGACGCGGTCGCCCGGCTGCCAGTCGAGCCCCTGCGCGAGGACGTTGAGCGCGGCCGACGTGTTCGGCGCGAACTCGACGCGGGCGGTCGGCGCGCCGAGCAGCTCCCCGATCCGCTCCCGTGCCCGCTCGACGGTGGGGGCGACGTCGAAGTAGTTGTTCGGCTTCGTGCGGTGCCGCTGGTCGAGGAACGCGTCGACGGCCTCCCTCGCGGGGCGGCTGAGCGGCCCGGTCGACGCGTGGTCGAGGTAGGCCCAGCGGTCGGTGTGGGGGAAGTGGCGGCGGAGGGCGTCGAGGGTCATGCCCCAACATACGCCCTCCGCCGCCGCGTTCTCCCGAGCGGGCTTATTTGGCCGCGACCGGCACGCGCATCGGCACGCGGATCTCCATCGTCCGGTCGCCGCCGTTTTCGGAGCGGGGGCCGTGCGGCACCGGCACCTCGAAAGCGACCTCGACTTCGAGCGTGGTGCGGTAGTACTCCCCGCGCGAGGCGGCCGCGTCATCGAGTTCGAGCACGCCGCCGAGGAGCAACCGTCCCGTGCGACGCACGACCTCCGTCACGTCGAGATCGGCTGAGGCGCGAGCGACGCTCTGCTCGTTGCCATAGCGATTGGACTCCATCTCGAAGACCTCCAGCGTGGCGAGGTCTTCCATCTCCTCGGTCTCCGGTGAGCCGATGCGGATGCGGGCCACGTCGAGGCGCGCATCCAATACGCCGGGGACAGGACCGTTGTACCCGTCGCCGTCGAGGAGGGCGACCTCGGTCACACGCGCCGAGACGACGTCTCCCACATCGTACCCCTGGTACTGGAGGGCGTCGCGGAGGTACATCTCGCGCTCGAACGCCACCTCGCTGGGCGCGGGGTCGCCGTCGTAGACCCGAAACTGCGTCTCGAAGGCGAGGGAGAAGCGGTGCGCGCCCGCCGCATCGGGCTCCCGGTAGGCTTCGAGGACGAGGTGGACGCGGAAGCCCGGCTTGGCGAGGTACTCCCGCGCGTAGTAGTCATCGATGTAGAGGTCTGCCTCCGTTACATCGTAGAAGTAGGACTCCCCGCCTACGACGCGGTCGGGCATGCCGTCGGCCGAGAACACCATGCTGACGTAGTCGAGGAAGCCGAGGGTGCCGCCGGCCGGGGCCTGGAGCGTCAGCCGCGCGTAGTCGAGGATGCGGGCATCGACGACCGCGCTCGGGCCGTAGCCCTGATCGGCGAGGGCGGCCACGAAGTCCACCTCGCGCCGCGTCGTCGTTACCGTGCCCCCGGCGTCCAACACGCCTTCTTCGATTTCAAACGTGAGGGACGACGCGACGGGATCGAGGTAGCGCTGAGGCCCGCGTCCCTCCGCCGGGAAGCTGACCTCGGAGTAGTACGTGGGCTCGAGCAGGAAGAGGTCGGGCGCCGGCTCCTCTACGATGGGCTCGTCGATGGGCTCGTCGACGGGGTCGTCGTCCGTGTCGTTAGAGTCGCAGGCGGCGACGAAGAACGCGAGGGCTAACAGCGGGAGCAGCGTGGCTCCGCGAAGCGAAATAAAGGACATAACGGCAGGTCTGGTTAGAGTGACTACGAGAATGCCTCGGCGGACGTCGAAGGTAGGTTTCTCGCCCCAACTCCCACCGTCGCGTGACCGTATTCACCTAACCTGCATTATCGCACTTCACCTTTCTCCTTAAAACTTTCTGCACTGTCCAAAACACGAGCGGATTCCGGCCCGCGACGGGCCCGGCCGCCGCCGACGTGCCGTAGTCGCTAGACGTCCTTCGCCTTGCGCTCGCGCTCCTCTTCGGGGCTCTCCTCCGCCTTCATCTCCTCGGCGAACTCGAGGAGTTCGTCGCCCTGCTCCCGCTCGGACGCGTCGGCGTCCGGGGCCTCCTGATCTGCCCGATCCGCGACGTACGCGAGGTCGACGAGGACGGGGAAGTGGTCGCTGCCGGTGTGGCCGAGCACGCGGATCTCGACGAGCGCGAGGTCGTCGGAGTGGAAGATGTGGTCGAGCGGGTAGCGGAGGAGGGGGTGGTCGGCGTGGAAGGTCATGAAGAGGCCGCGGCCGCGGCGCGGGTCGAGCAGGCCGGCGAGCTTCTGGAACAGCGACGTCGTGTAGCTCCACGCCACGTCGTTGAAGTCGCCGGCGACGACGACGGGCCGCTCCAACGGTTCGACGGCGCGAGCGACGAGGACGAGTTCGGCGTCGCGGAGGTGCGCGTCCTGCCCGATGTCCGGGCGCGGCGGGCGCGGGTGGACGAAGACGAGCTGGACGCGCGGCCCGTCGGGCAGCTTCACGCGCGCCCACACGCTCGGCACCTCGTCCTCGACGAGCCGCTTGACTTCGAGGTCTTCGAGCGG
>CAYTJT010000032.1:0-19614 GCA_964438105.1 uncultured Rhodothermales bacterium
ATGTCCTATATCCGAGGCGAAATAGTCTATGAAGAAATGGTCCGTCTTTTAAAGCGAAACAGCAGGCGTTATGCTAAACGACAACTTACGTGGTTCCGACGAAGGGAGGAATATACGTGGCTAAACCTTGATAGTGTTGGTAGCACGAGCGACATCATGGCCACTCTAGAGGATAAATTATTGCAATAACGGTTTATGTTTTAATATGAAGAGGTGCTGCTTGTGCAGCCAACGCCCTCGCCGGTCCTCGGCTACTGCTACTAGACCGGCCTCGCTAAATCGATCTCGCCAACCTTGCGGCGTGTCAAAATGCAAAGGTTGTTCGTGCATCTTCCCACCCGAGCGTACCCAGTTTGCCAACCGGTCCACTCGATTTAGCCACCATCGGTCCCGTTTGCTCTCGACAACCGATTCGATCACAACGATGCGTCCCGAGGTCACGCGGCGTGCTTCGCGAAGTACAGACTGTGGGTTTTTGCTGTGGTGTAGAACGAACAGAAGCAGCGTCGTATCGAAGACACCGTCGTCGAAGGGCAGCACTTCCCCGGTGTACAGCTTCAGTGGTAAGTCAGTTCGGTTATAATCGACAACATCCGCTAGCATTACTTGAGCATTGGTGTCTTTCGCCACTACTGCAGCGACGTAGCCGTCCCCTGCTCCGAGATCGAGAAGTTGTCTAGGGTTCTTGACGTATCTGCGGATCCATTCCCATTTGTCAGAGGCGCGTTGCTGCATCACTAACGCTAAGCTCTTTCCCCCCAGACCCAACGACACGCACAGCGCCCATCCACCCCACCCTATCGATACAAAGGCCCAGTATAGACCTTCACCTACAGAATAGAGGAGATAGGTTCCCAACGACGTAACAGATAACCATATCCACGAGACACTATATAGCCGCGCTGATGTGCCCGGGTGGCTTTCCAGCACGAACGGCACGAGCGCTAGCACACCCAATAAATACCAGGGGTGTACAGTAGTCGCAGTGGCCCACAGCAGTCCTATCACGAGGAGCCATATCCATGAGATGGCACTTCGATGTATGGTGTGCACCCCCCAAATGGCTATTGCCAAAATGGCAAATATTTTTTGCAATATTGGTCCAATAACTTTACCTACATCGCTTCCTGTGAGTGTATAGCCTACCCACTTGAGCGTGTAGTACGGCCCCGCGTTGAACTCGAAGAGTTGAGTATATAGTGCGAGTGAACTCATTATGCGGTTCGGTACTACTGTAGTCGCATACGGCGCCCACAGCAGAGCTGACAGCACTAGCGCTACCCATACATTTTTCCATCCCACACGATTCAGCAAAAAAGGCAGGAGGAGGAAAGGGTATAGCTTAAACCACCCAGCGACCGTGATCGCTGCGACCGCAATATTATTAAGGCCTCGACGATAAGCAAAGATGCAGAGAAGTATAGCCCCTACCATGGCTACGTCCGTATGTGCCTGGCCTGCTCCTTCAATGATCGACAGAGGATGCCAAGCATAGATCACCAGGTATCGGGGTGCTACGAGTCGACTCGCTGCCCACAGGCCCGCTACCTCCAGAGCTACGAATGTGATCTTAATCACATACCAGCCTGCCTCCCAACTGATACCCGCCGCGCCAATACCTCCGAGCCAAAATATTAGTTGAGAAGCAGGGGGATATACTGAATAGTAATATTTTGAGTTAATCCCCTCGTACAGCTCCGATTCCTGATACCCAGCTAGTGTAACGTCAGAGGGAAGATATAAATAAGGATTGATGTTATGTATCTGAAGTATACCATCCCACAAATACCGAAATCCATCATCGGAAAGCGTAGGTAGCAACGGGATGGCTATAAGCCGGGCAACTATGGCTAACGCCAACACCTCTGCCGTCGATACCCTATCTCGGTACCAAGCCCATCCTGCGACTCCCGTACACGCCGCCGCCGCTAGGACGAAGACGACGCTCCCGGCAACACGATCGAACGTGGCAGCCCCAACAACAAGCCCTAGCACACACACGATAAAAAGCCCGCCCTCCCCGAACCAGATGCTTCGACGTGTCCCGCTGGTCATGCGTCGATGCTCCGCCATTAAGCGTCCTCGGTAAGGCGCCACATCATACAGAGTCGACGTCCGGACTCTTCTAGCCAGATCCGCTCGGCAAGGGATCGCATGATGTAGAGGCCACGACCGCTCGTATCTAGCGGGTCTTCCGGGAGCGAAGCAGTTTCGAGCCGGTTTGCAGGCACTCCCTCGCCGCCGTCCTCTACGCAGAGGTGCAATTCCCCATCACGCTTCGTGCACTCCACCGTGACCTCCTTCACAGAATCGAAGTTGTTGCCGTGGCTTACGGCGTTGGCGACGGCCTCACCGACGACCAGCGTTAGCGCTTCTCGGATTTCGTGCGCCACCCCAAAAGCTTCGGCGGTCTCCAACACGAAAGCCGAGGCCTCAACGGTTGCATCGACCGTGCTAGGAAAAGATCGGATTCGGCGGTCCATTAGTGCGGGCGGAAAGGCGTGGCCTGCCGGTAGGCGTCGGCAACGGTGGAAGCCATGACGTAACGCAGCAGCAGCGGTCTCATAGCCGAGGGAACATACGGCAGCAACGCTCGAATCGATGCGCGAATGAACCCCACACCGCTGGGACGAAGCCCCCAGTGCTTTACCCGTCCAGCGAGCGTCGACGGTGCATCTGAATCTACGAAGTCGAGGTTGGCCATCCGCCCGAGGCCGGGGTGCTCGGTGAGCAGCAACGGCAGGTTGTCACGACCGAACTCGTGTAGCTTGCGCAGCCGTTCGTCTAGGGTGCCGTGGTCGTAATGATGCACTTTGGGCTTGTCCGAGCGGATCAGACGGTTCGGGTACCGGGTTGCGAGTCGATAAGCGAAGTCGAGGTCCTCGCCATACGTGAACCGTTCATTGAAGCCCCCGACTTCTCGCGCTGCGTGAGCCTTGACGGAGGTGTAGCCAATGATAAAGAATTTGAAGGGTAACGGCGCGTCCTGCTCCCTTCTCACAGCTCGAATCCGCGACCGCAGATAGTCGTGGTAATAGTCCGACTCGTTCAGGCCTTCGAGCACGGGGCGAGACACCACCCCGATCACGTCGGCGTTCTGGTGAAGCATCGCGTGTTGGCGCACGAAATCCGGCTCCGGACGCATGTCGGCGTCGAGGAACAGCAGTACGTCGCCCGTGGCTGCCGCGATGCCCGTATTCCGCGCAGCGGCGCGCCCGCGGTTCTGGTCGTGCTCGAGGATGCGAACCGAAGGCTGGTTGAGGGCCCACGTATCGAGGTACGCGCGGGAGCCGTCCGTCGAGCCGTCGTCCACGAGCAGCAGCTCGGCGTGCTCTTGGATTAGCCACGACGGGAGCGTAATCGGCAGCGTCGAGGCGACGTTGTAGATCGGAACGATGACGGACACTCGGGGGAGTCCCGTCGCGGCCGCGATGGGCTCGGGATCGACCGGGCTCACAGGATCAGCAGCTCTTTGGGGGTGCGCGTCAGCACCTCCGGCCCGTCGGCGCGGGATACGACCATGTCCTCGATGCGAATGCCGAACCGCTCCGGGAGGTAAACGCCCGGCTCGACGGTCACGACCGCATTTTCGGGCAGCGTGTCGTCGGTGCGGTGCGAGAGTCGCGGCCACTCGTGTATTTGCAGTCCGACGCCGTGCCCGAGGCTGTGCGTGAAGTAGCCCCCCAGGCCCGCCTCGCCGATCACATCACGAGCGAGGCGGTCGAGCGCTCGTCCGGAGGCGCCGGCCTTCACCCCCTCGGTGGCGACCCGCTGCGCTTCGAGCACGACGCCGTAGGCTCGGCACGCGGCGTCGTCCGGCTCCCCGACCGCGACCGTTCGCGTCATGTCCGAGGCGTAGCCGTCGACGAAGCCGCCCATGTCGATGACGACGAGCTCGCCGGGACGGATGGACTTCCCAGAGGGCCGAGCGTGAGGCAACGCCCCTCGGATACCCGACGCCACGATCGGCTCGAACGCCATCGCGGAGGCACCCCGCTTGAGGTGCTGATAGACGATCTCGGACGCGAGGTCGCGCTCCGTCACGCCCGGACCGATCTGCGGCAGGAGGGCTTCGAACACGGCTTCCGTCACCGCGAGCGCTCGGCGCACCGCATCGATCTCAGCCTCGGTCTTCGCGGCGACCTCCGCCTGGAGCAGCTCCGATACCGGCACAAAGCAAACGGTCGGAAGTCGCCTCTCGAACCGCTCGAACTGCGCCATCGTGACGTGGTCCGCCTGGCAGAGCACGACGCTTTCCGGCGGCACGAGGTCGCTGTCCGCGAGGTACTCGAGCAGGTCGGCGTCGGGAATGTGCACCGCTGCTCCGGCCACTTCTCCCTCCGCCTGCGTCGCGTAGCGCCCATCCGTGAGGAAGTGGGCCCCTCCGTCCGCGACCAGCAGCAGGCCGTTCGAGCCGGAGAAGCCGACGGCCCAGCGGATGTCGGGGAGGAACGAGAGCAACGCCGCGTCGGCCTCGTGCTCGGCGATGAGCCGCTGGATGGTAGCGATGCGTTCGGTCACGGCGTGTCGTGGGGACGGTTAGGAGCGAACGCTGTAGTTCGGGGCCTCTTCGGTAATCGTGACGTCGTGCGGGTGGCTCTCGCGGAGGCCGGACCCGGTGACGCGGACGAACTCCGCGCGGTCGTGGAGGGCAGCGACGTCGCCGCAGCCGCAGTAGCCCATGGCTGCCCGCAGGCCGCCCACCATTTGATAGATGATCTCGGCGAGGTCTCCCTTGAACGGGACGCGGCCCTCAATGCCCTCGGGTACGAGCTTCTTGAGATCGTCCTCGGCGTCTTGGAAGTAGCGGTCCTTGGACCCGGCCTTCATCGCGCCCAGCGAGCCCATCCCGCGGTAGTGCTTGTACTTGCGCCCCTCGTAGAGGACCGTCTCGCCCGGACTCTCCGCAACGCCTGCGAACAGGCCCCCGATCATCACCGTGTCCGCTCCGGCGGCGAGAGCTTTGGGGATGTCGCCGGTCTGCTTGATCCCGCCGTCGGCGATCACCGGCACGTCGTACTTGTGCGCCGCCGCCGCGCACTGGAGCACGGCCGTGAGCTGGGGCACGCCGACGCCCGCCACCACGCGCGTCGTGCAGATCGAGCCGGGCCCGATCCCGATCTTCACGGCGTCGGCCCCGGCGAGGATGAGGTCTTCGGTGCCTTGCGCCGTCGCCACGTTCCCCGCGACGATCTCGAGGTTCGGATACTCGCCCTTGACCCGCTCGACGGTTTCCAGCACGCCCTCGGAGTGGCCGTGCGCCGTGTCGATCGTGACGAAGTCGACGCCGGCTTTGGCGAGCGCCGCGACGCGTTCGAGCGTGTCGGCGGTGATGCCGACCGCCGCGCCGACGCGGAGCCGCCCGTGCTCGTCCTTCGAGGCGTTGGGGTGCTTCCGCTTTTTCTGGATGTCTTTGAACGTGATGAGCCCCTTGAGAAAGCCGCGGTCGTCGGTGACGGGCAGCTTCTCGATCTTGTGCTCCTGCAGCGTCGCCTCGGCCTCTTCGAGCGTCGTCCCGACGGGCGCCGTCACGAGCGGCGCAGCGGTCATGATCGATTCGAGCCGGGCGCCGCCGTCGGGCTCGAAGCGGAGATCGCGGTTCGTGACGATCCCGACGAGCCGGCTGTCCCCGTCGACGACGGGGATCCCGCCGATGTGATAGCGAGCCATCAGCGAGCGGGCCTGGTCCACGGTAGCGTCGGGGCCAAGCGTGATCGGGTCGAGGATCATCCCGCTCTCAGAGCGCTTGACGCGGCGCACCTGGGTGGCCTGCTCTTCGATCGTCATGTTCTTGTGGAGCACGCCGGCGCCGCCTTCCCGCGCGATCGCGATCGCGAGGTTCGCCTCCGTCACCGTGTCCATCGCGGCGGAGATGATCGGCACGTTGAGGGTGATGCCGCGCGTGAGCCGCGTCCGGGTCGAGACGGAACGCGGCATGACGGACGAGCGGGCCGGGACGAGGAGGACGTCGTCGTAGGTGAGCCCTTCGAAGGCGATTTTCATGGGGTGATCCTTTGTCTGTTGTCCATCGTCATTTGTCGGGGAAGCGCACGGGTGACAAATGACCGAGGACTAAAACACGAGCGGCTTGAGTTTGACCGAACGCCGGAGCCGGTTGATTTCGTTTGGGCGGAGCCGGCGCCACTCCCCGCGCCGGAGTTTGTCGACCCGGAGCCCGGCGTACTCGACGCGGTCGAGCTTGTCGACCTCATACCCGAGCGCTTCCATCATGCGCCGGATCTGGCGATTGCGCCCCTCGTGGAGCACTAGCCCCACTTCGCGCGCGTCATCGCTTACGTAGTCGGCCCGGTCGGCGCTCGCGGGGCCGTCGTCGAGTTCGACGCCTGAGCGCAGCCGGTCGAGGTCGTGCGGCTTGACGGGGGTGGTCGAGCGGACAAGATACAGCTTCTCCACGGCGTAGCTCGGGTGCATGAGCCGGTGCGTGAGGTCGCCGTCGTTCGTGAACAGCAGCGCCCCGGTCGTATCGCGGTCGAGACGGCCCACGGGCACGACGCCGCGCTGCCGGGCGTCGTCGTCGAGCAGGTCCATCACGATCGCGCGGTCCCGATCGTCGTCGACGGTCGTGATCGTGTCCTTCGGCTTGTTGAGCACGATGTAGTCGAACGCCTTCGGGTGGATCACCCGGCCCTCGACCTCGACGTGGTCGCTCGGCTCGACTTTCGAGCCCATCTCCGTGACCACGGAGCCGTTGACCACGACCTTGCCGGCGGCGATCAGCTCGTCGGCTTTGCGCCGGGACGTGATCCCGGCTTGGGCGATGTAGCGGTTGAGCCGGACCGGCCCGTCGGGGTCGGGCGCGGGGGCGGACGCCGACGACTGCCGATTCTTGCGCGCACGCACCTTCCGCCGCCGCGTCGAGTCCGCGTTCGCGCGTTTATTGCTGTTCGGTCGCCGGTTCGCCATCGGTGGCTGGGGCGCTCTCCCCTGGTTCGTGGTCGAGGTCGATGAGGAGTTCAGTACGCTCGTGCGTGAACGCGGGATCGTTAAGAAGCTGCTCGATCTCGCGCGGGCGCGGCAGGTCACCGATGGACGCGAGGCCGAACTGTTCGAGAAAGCGGTCGGTAGTGCCGTAGAGCAACGGGCGCCCCACGGCCTCGCTGCGCCCGACGACGGCGACGAAGCCCTTCGCGAGCAGCTTTTTCAGCGCGTAGTCGGCGTCGACCCCGCGCACGAAGTCGACCTCCGGTTTCGTGACGGGTTGTTTGTATGCAATAACGGCTAACGTCTCTAAGAGCGAACGGCTCAGCCGCCGTTCCTCCTCCGCCTCGACGAGCGCGCGCACGTACGGCGCCACCTCCCGCACCGTCGCCATCCGGTAGCCCCCCGCCCACGTGCGGATGCGGAAGGCGTGGCCCGACCGCCGGTACGCTCGGTTGAGCTCCTCCACGGCGTGCTCTACGGCAGCGACGTCGACCTCGTCCCCCCCCCGCACCGACGCGTACACGCCGACGACGGTCTCGGCGGGCACGGGCTCATCCCCTGCGAAGATGAGCGCTTCGGCAACGCGCTGCAATTCGGTGGTGGTATCCGCAGGGGTGTCGGGCATCCGGGTTAGGCTTCGGGCGGTGGCTGAGTGGCGTGGACGGCGGCTCGCAGCGATTCATGCACGGGCGGCCGCTCCCCCGGCGCGAGCCAGAAGTCCTCGCTCGACACGCCGTCGACGATGCGGACGGCGTGCTGCTGCACGAGTTCGAGGATCGCCAGGAACGCGGTGATGACGAACGCTTTCGGCTCACCCCGGACCAGGCTTACGAACGACGTGCGGCCGACGCTGACGCGGCGCAGAACGTACGCCCGCTGCTCCTCGACCGTGTAGTCATACCGCTGCACGGGGTGGAGCACGACCTCCTCCGGGGCCTCGGCGAGCACGCGCCGTAGTACGGAAATCAGGTCGAAGATGGATACCCGGTAGCTCGGCTCGATCGCCTCGCGCAGCTCGTCGCGCACGTCCGACGCGGCGCCCCGGACGAACTGCTCGCCCCGCTCTTCGTACTGCCGGCCGAGGTGGTTCGCGGCCTCTTTGTACCGCATGTATTCGAGCAGCCGCCGGACGAGTTCGGCGCGGGGGTCGACGGGCTCCCCGTCGTCGTCGAGCTCGGGCCGGGGCAGCAGCATCTTGGCTTTGATCCCGATGAGGATGGCGGCCATGTAGATGAAGTCCGCCACCCCGTCGAGGTCGATCTCTTCGAGCACGCGGACGTAGTCGAGGTACTCGTCGGTGATGCGCGCGACGGGGATGTCGTGGACGTCCAACTCATCCCGTCGGATGAAGAACAGGAGCAGGTCGAGCGGCCCCTCGAAGTTCTGTAGCTGGACGCGGTACATGGCGAGTGACGGGTTTCGAGTTGCGAGCGACGAGTTGAAGGCAGGATTGATTCGTCAGTCGTCGCTCGTCGCTCGTCGCCGGGCGAACCACTCGACCGTGCGGCGCAGACCGGTTTCGAGGTCGACCTCGGGCTCCCACTTGAACACCTCGCGTGCGTGCGCCACGTCGAGCACGCTGCGCTGCTGCTCGCCCGGCTTGGCGTCGGCGTGCCGCTCGTCAGCGTGGCCGCCGGTGAGGTCGTTGAGCGTACGGAAGAGCTCGTTCACGCTCGTCTCTTGCCCCGTCCCCACGTTCACGATCTCGGAGCCCTCGTGGTCGAGTCCGGCGAGGACGGCGCGGACGACGTCGCCGACGTAGACGTAGTCGCGCGTCTGCTCGCCGTGGCCGTAGATCACCGGCTGCTCGCGGTCGAGCAAGCGCTCGGAGAAGATGGCGACGACGCCGGCTTCGCCGTGGGGGTTCTGCCGGGGGCCGTACACATTCCCGAACCGGAGGGCTACGTATCCGACCCCGTAGCTCTGCTCGTAGAAGTAGAGGTACTTCTCCGTCACGAGCTTGGTGATGCCGTAGGGCGAGAGCGGGCGCTGCGGGTGGCTCTCCGGCTGGGGGCCGCCGTCGTTGACCCCCGGGTCCGGTTCGCCGTAGATCGCGCCGCCCGTCGAGGCAAAGACGACCTTTTTGAGCCCGCTCTCCCGCCCCGCTTCCAGCAGGTTCAGCGCGCCCAGCACGTTCACGTCCGCGTCGAAGCGCGGGTCGGCGACCGACTTCCGCACGTCCATCTGCGCGGCGAGGTGGAGCAGCGCGTCGAACCGCTCGCGCCGCACGAGGTCGGCGGCTTCGTCGGAGCGGATGTCGAGCTCGTGGAAGGTCGCAGCGGCGGGGACGTTCTCGCGGCGCCCGCCGCTGAGGTCGTCGATGACGTGGACGTCGTAGCCGCGCGCGACGAGGGCGTCGGCGACGTGCGAGCCGATGAATCCGGCACCGCCGGTGACGAGGACTTTCATGAGGCCTGGGTCTGGATACGGAAAAACGCGTTTGTAGGATCGACGGTAGAGACGCAGCGCGCTGCGTCTCTACGGGATGGCGCTTCGTTCAAACTGGCTAAGCGTCCGGCAGAATCGCTACGGTCGAGAGGCGGCTGGGGTCGAAGAGCTCGGCGGCGAGGTCGCGGACCTGCTCGGCCGTCACCGCATCGATCGACGCGATGATCTCGTCGAGCGAAAAGTACCGACCGAAGATGAGTTCGATGCGGCCGAGGCGCATCATCCGGTTGCTCATGCTTTCGAGCCCGAGCATCAGCGATCCCTTGAGCTGGTTTTTGGCCTGCCCCAGTGCGCGCGCACTCACGGGCGTCTGCGCCAGCTTGTCGAGCTCGCGCCCGATCAGCTTCCGCGAGCGGTCGACCTTTTTCGCGTCGGTGCCCATGTAGACCCCGAAGTCGCCGGTGTCGGAGAGCATGTTCGCGAACGAGTAGATGTTGTAGCAGTAGCCGTACTTCTCGCGGATGTTCTGGCTCAGCCGGCTCGACATCCCGCCGCCGAGAAGCGTGTTGAGCATCGTGAGGACGGTGCGGCGCGGGTCCGTCATGCCCGTCGCCCGCGTGCCGACGACGAGGTGGGCCTGCTGGATCGGCCGGCGCACGACGTGCTCCGTGGCGTCGTACCCGTTCGCCGGGGCGCGGCGGATCGGCGTCGGCGCGCGCTCGAAGGCGGCGGTGAGGCGTCGGACGTGGCGGACGATGGCGTCGTGCTCGACGTTGCCCGCGACGGCGACGACGAGCCGGTTCGGCGCGTAGTGATCGTCGATGTAGTCCAGCAGCAGGTCGCGCGAGAACGAGCGGACGGTCTCGGGGACGCCGAGGACGGGCCGGCCGAGCGGGTGGTGCGGGTACATCACCGCCTCGAACTTGTCGAAGATGAGGTCCTCGGGCGCGTCCTCGTACATCTTCATCTCCTCGACGACGACCTCCTTCTCCTTCTCCACCTCGCGCTCCGGCAGCGTCGGGTCGATCACGAGGTCGAGCACGACGTCGAGCGCGCGCTCCAGGTGCTCGTCGAGCCCGCGCGCGTAGTAGCAGGTGTACTCCTTCGACGTGAACGCGTTGAGGTAGCCGCCGACGGACTCCATCCGCTGCGCGATGTGGTGCATCCGGCGGCGGCGCGTCCCCTTGAACACCATGTGCTCGATGAAGTGCGAGATCCCGCTCGCCTCCTCCGATTCGTCGCGGCTGCCGGCGGCGAGCCACGCGCCGACGGCGATCGAGCGGACGGACGGGATGCGCTCGCTCACGACGCGGACGCCGCTGTCGAGGGTAGTTATGTTGAAGAGGGGGTAGTCGAGCACTTCGGTCATCGGGAGGAGCAGGGGACGTGGGCGGGAATATAGCGCGAGGGCGGAGCCGAAGCCCCGCCCTCGCACCGTGATGGAGTGTGCCGGCCCCCCGCCCGGTTCGCGGTCGCTCGCAAAGCTCGCTTCCGGTTTCACCGGGCTGTCCCCCTCGCTGAGGGGGACGGCTTTTCGAGCGGGCGCGAGAAAAGCGGGGGGTCCAGCGCGCTAGCGGTTCCGTCCGCCGCGGTTGCCGCCACGGCCTCGGCCGCCGCCGCGGTTGCCACCGCCGCTGCCGTTGTTCCGCCGCTGGCGGGCGGCTTCCTTCTCCTCTTCCGTCGGCTCAGGCAGGAACGGCTTCCGGCTGAAGCGGAGCTTCCCGTCGTCGCGGACCTCGATGAGCTGGACCTTCACCTTGTCGCCCACCTGCATCTCGTCCTCGGGGTTCTCGACGTAGCCGTGGGCCATCTCGGAGACGTGGAGCATCCCCTCCTTGCCCGGCAGCACTTCGAGGATCGCGCCGAACGGGAGCATCTTGCGGACGGTGCCCTCGTACTCCTCGCCGACCTCAGGGACGGTCACGATGCCGCGGATGATCTCGATCGCGGCCATCGCGTCTTCCTGGTTGTTGGCGGAGACGGTGACGTAGCCCTTGCCGTCGGCTTCGTCGACGTTGACAGAGGTGTTGGTGTCGGCCTGGAGCGCCTTGATGTTCTTGCCGCCGGGCCCGATGATCGCGCCGATGAAGTCGGTGTCGATCACGAGCTGGTAGAGGCGCGGCGCCGACTCGGCGAGCTCCTCGCGCGGGGCGTCGATCGTCTTCGCCATCTCGTCGAGGATGTGGTTCCGGCCTTCGCGGGCCTGATCCAAGGCTTTCTGCATCGTCGACTGCTGGAGGCCGTCGACCTTGATGTCCATCTGCACGGCGGTGATGCCGTCGCGCGTACCGGTCACCTTGAAGTCCATGTCGCCGAGGTGGTCCTCGGTGCCGAGGATGTCGGAGAGGATCGCGATGCGGTCGTCCGACTTGATCATGCCCATCGCAATCCCAGCGACCGGCTTCTTGAGCGGCACGCCCGCGGCCATCATCGCCATCGAGCCGGAGCAGACGCTCGCCATCGACGAGGAGCCGTTCGACTCGAGCACGTCGGCGATGATGCGGATCGTGTAGGGGAACTCGTCCGCGCTCGGGAGCATCGGCTTGAGCGCGCGCTCGGCGAGCATGCCGTGCCCGATCTCGCGGCGGCCGGGGCCGCGGAGGAACCGCGCCTCGCCGACGGAGAACGGCGGGAAGTTGTAGTGGAGGTAGAACCGCTTGTCGGTCTGGTTGAAGAGCTGGTCGACGCCCTGCACGTCGCGCGACGTACCCAACGTGACTTGGGCGAGCACCTGCGTCTCGCCGCGCGTGAAGACGGCCGAGCCGTGGACGCGCGGGAGGTAGTCGAGCTCGGACCAGATCTGGCGCACGTCGTCGAGCTTGCGCCCGTCGATGCGCGTGCCTTCGCGGAGGATCATCTCGCGCATCACGTCGCTCTCGACCGTCGAGAACGCGTCTTTGATGTCGCCCTCGGAGACGGACGGCTGCGTCTCGACGCCGACCGTTTCGAGCGCGTCGCCGACGAGGCTGTCCTGGACCTCTTTGATGACGTCGTTGCGGATCTCCTTCAGCCCGCCGTAGAGGTTCTTCTTGTCGTACGGCTGGCGGAGGTGCGCCTCGATGCGGTCCGAGGCGATCCCGCGGACCTTCTCGACGAGGTCGCGGTCGGCGACCTTGAGGTCGTACTCCATCGGCTCGATCGCGCCCTTCTGCTGCTCGACCTCGGCGCGAAGCTCTTTCTCAGCGGCGACGATCTTCCTGATGGCGTCGTGGGCGAAGTCGAGCGCGGCGAGCATGTCGTCCTCGCTCACCTCCTTCATCTCGCCCTCGACCATCACGATCGCGTCGGCCTTGCCCGCGACGATGAGGTTGAAGTCGCCCTCGGTGCTCTCGGTGACGGTCGGGTTGATGATGAACTCGCCGTCGACGCGGCCGACGCGGACGTGCGCCGTCGGCCCGTCGAACGGGCCGCCGACGAGGTTGAGCGCGGCGGAGGCCCCGACCCCGGCGACGACGTCGGCGTCGACCTCGGGATCGGCCGACATCACGAAGCACAGCACCTGCACTTCGTTGCGGAAACCGTCGGGGAAGAGCGGGCGGATCGTCCGATCGATGAGGCGCGACGAGAGCGTCTCCTTGTCGGAGGGGCGCCCCTCGCGCTTCATGAAGCCGCCGGGGAACATCCCGCCGGCGCTGAACTTCTCGCGGTAGTCGACGGTGAGCGGGAAGAAGTGCTGGCCCTCGCGGGCGCTGTCGTCGATGACGGCGGTGCAGAGCACCATCGTATCGCCCTGTCGGGCGACGACGGCGCCGCCGGCCTGCTTGGCGAGCTTGCCGGTCTCGAGCGTGATCGTTTTGCCCTGACCGATGTCGATCGTTTTGGTAATGGCTTGCATGGGGATGTGGGTTGGATGAGAGCCCGCGGGCTCGTCCCCGCTGCCCGTCGCGCCGGAGCGGTCGGGGCGCCAGTAATCAGCTTTCAGGAGGCGGTCGGCGGAAGCGGTGAGGCCGTGCGGACCGACTCGTGAAGACTGATTGCCGGGCGTGGACGTGGTGAGCCCGATGTGGACCGAGGGACGGGCGGCGGTGCGCCCTGTTACAACGGCAGCGGCACCCGGTGGGGGTGCCGCTGCGGAAGGGGTTACTTACGGATGCCGAGCTTGGCGATGATCGCGCGGTAGCGTTCGATGTCCGTGTCCGCGAGGTAGTCGAGGAGACGGCGGCGCTTACCGACGAGAAGGAGCAGCCCACGGCGGGACGCGTGATCCTTCACGTGTGTCTTGAGGTGGTCGGTCAGTTCGTTGATGCGCGTCGTGAAGATTGCGATCTGCACCTCGGTGGTGCCGGTGTCGGTGTCGCCGTTTCCGTGCTCGGCGATGAGCTGCTGCTTCTGTTCCTTCGAGATCATGCGGTGTGTGCCTCTTTAGATATTCCATGCTAAAGGAGCGACGCCCGGCCCGCGGCGGCGTTCGGCGCGGGGCTTCACTGGATCGGGCGAAAGCTAGAAGCGTGAAATTACGCACGCGTCCTGCGCTTTCGTGCGAAGTCCGGGCTAAAAGTTCAACGCCTTCCGACTCTGCACCTCATCGCTCCGCAGCTGCTCGACGAGCGCGTCGGGGCCGCTGAACTTCTGCTCATCGCGAACGCGATTGACGAAGGCCACGTCCAACGCGCGTCCGTAGATCTCGCGCTCGAAGTCGAACAGATGGGCCTCGACGGTCACGGCGCCGTCGGTCTCGAAGGTCGGGCGGCGGCCGATGTTCATCATCCCGCCGAAGGTCTCGTCGCCGTACTCGACGCGGACGGCGTAGACGCCGGGTTTCGGGACGAGCTTGCGGTCGCCGTGCACGCGGAGGTTCGCCGTCGGATACCCGATCGTCCGCCCGCGCTGATCGCCGCGGACGACGGTGCCGGTGAGGGTGTACGACCGGCCGAGCAGCTTGGCGGCCTGCGCGACGCCGCCCGCCTCTAGCTGCCGCCGCACCTCGGACGACGACACCGTGACCTCGTGGACGAGTTGCTCGGGGATCACGTCCACGCTGAAGCCGTGCTCCGCGCCGAGCGCTTCGAGCGTCGCGCGGTCCCCCGCCCGGTCGCGCCCGAAGCGGTGGTCGTAGCCGATCACGATTTCGCGCAGCCCGATCGTCTCGATGAGCACCTGCTCCACGTAGTCCCGCGGCGACAGATTCGAGAGGTCGCGCGTGAACGGCAGCACGACGAACCGGTCGATGCCGAACGCTTCGAGCAGGTCGCCCCGCTCCTCTAATGTCGTCAAGAGAGGTACGCGCTTGCCGAGCACGACCTCGCGCGGGTGCGGATCGAACGAGACGACGACGCTGCACCCGTCCACGGTCGCCGCGCGCTCGTTGAGGTAGCGGAGGATGGCCTGGTGCCCGAGGTGTACGCCGTCGAACGTGCCGACGGTGAGCACGGAGCAGTCGTCGCGGGTGATCTCGCCGAGTCCGATCTGGCGTTTCATTGCAATAACGGTTACCCAGCGATGGCTTCAGCGAGCGCGTCCAGCGTCCACGCGTCCTCGACGCGGTACGGCCCAATCGCCGTCCGTCGGAGCGCGGCGAGGTGGGCGCCGACAGCCTGCCCTCGCTCTGCGGGGCCGAGCCGCTGCCCGAGGTCGTGCGCGAGCGAGCGGATGTAGGTCCCCTTCGAACACTCGACGACGAAGTCCACCTCGTCGCCCCGGCGCTCGATGTCGAACCGGTAGACGGTCACGATGCGCGGCGGACGCTCGACCGACTCACCCCGCCGAGCCTTTTTGTACAGCCGCTCCCCATCGACCTTCACGGCGGAGTACATCGGCGCGAACTGCTCGATCTCACCGAGGAAGTGCTGCCGAGCCGATTCGAGGTCTACGTCGGTGACGCCGGACGCGTCGCGCTCTTCCACGACGTCGGTTTCGGCGTCGTACGACTCCGTGGTCTGCCCGAGCCGGATCGTGCCGGTATAGGTCTTTCGGAGCCCCATGAAGTGCGCCTGCAGCTTCGTCGCCGGCCGCCCGACGAGGCAGATGAGCAGCCCCGTCGCGGCCGGGTCGAGCGTGCCGGCGTGCCCGATCTTCTTCACCCCGAGGAACCGGCGCAGCCGGCGGATCACACCGAACGACGACATCCCGGCGGGCTTGTCCACGAGCAAAATCGCCGCGCTGCCGTCGGCGGGCGGGCGGGCGGCGTTCGTTATGACGGGCGGTGCCGAGGCCGGCAGCGGCTCCTCAGGCATCGCGCTCCGGCTCGTCGGTGCCGGGCTCGCCGGACTCGCGTTCGCTGCGCTCCTCGCGGATCTGGTCGAACAGTTCCTCCATCCGCGCCGCCTGCTGCTGCGTCTCGTCGAGGAAGAACTTGATCTCGGGGATGCGACGAACCTGGTGGCGGATGCGCTGCGCGAGTGCGGACCGGACCTGCGGGGCGATGTCTTCGAGCCGGCGGAACGCGATCTTGCGCCGGGCCTCCTCCTCCCCCAGCACGCTCACGTCGACGTAGGCGATGCCGAGGTCTTTCGTGACGCGGACGCCGGTCACCGTGACGAGCGACTGCGACGCCTCGAAGAACTCGTTGTTGAGCAGCTCGGCGACTTCGCGTTGCACGAGCCGCGCCATGCGCTCGGTTCGGATGGACATGCGGGAGGGGCGTTGCGAGATGCGGAGGCCGAGGACGTCGCCTCGCCCCCCGCCGTTCAGCGTTCGTTAGACTTGCAGCTTGCGGCGTTCCTCGACGACTTCGTAGGCCTCGATCTGATCGCCGACCTTGATGTCGTTGAAGTTCTGGATCGAGAGGCCGCACTCGTACCCGCTCTGCACCTCGCGGGCGTCGTCCTTGAACCGCTTGAGGGACGAGAGTTCGCCCTCGTAGACGACCACGCCCTCGCGGACGAGACGGACCCGGTCGTTGCGGCGGATCTTGCCTTCGAGCACGTAGCAACCGGCGACGGTCCCGACCTTCGGGATCTTGAACGTCTCGCGGACTTCGAGCATCCCGAGCGTCTTCTCCTTCTCCTCCGGCTCGAGCAGGCCTTCGAGCGCGTCGCGCACGTCTTCGATGGCGTCGTAGATGACCGAGTAGAGGCGGACGTCGATCTCCTCGCGCTCGGCGATCTGCCGGACGCCGGCCATCGGGCGGACCTGGAAGCCGAAGATGATGGCGTCGCTCGCGGCGGCGAGCATGACGTCGGTCTCGGTGATCGCGCCGACGCCGCTGTGCACGATGTCGACGGCGACCTCGTCGGTCGAGATCTTCAGCAGGGCGTCGGAGATGGCCTCGACGGAGCCGGCCACGTCGCCCTTGATGATGAGGTTGAGGTAGGTGAGCTCGCCGAGCGCCATGCGGCGGCTGATGTCGTCGAGCGAGACGTGCTTCCGCTTGCGCATCGTCTGCTCGCGCTGGATCTGCGAGCGGCGCTGCGCGATGTCGCGCGCCTCGCGCTCGTCGTCGAGCACGACGAAGCGGTCGCCGACTTCGGGGGCGCCGTTGAAGCCGAGGATCTGCACCGGACGCGCCGGGCCGGCCTCCTCGACGCGTTCGTCCCGCTCGTTGAACATCGCGCGGATGCGGCCCGAGTGGGTGCCGGCGACGAACGCGTCCCCGACTTCGAGCGTGCCGTTCTCGATGAGGATCGTCGCGACGACGCCGCGGCCCTTGTCGAGCCGGCTCTCGATCACGGAGCCGACGGCGAGGCGGTCGGGGTTGGCTTGGAGTTCGAGGAGTTCGGCCTCGATCAGCACCTTCTCCAGGAGTTCGGGCACGCCCATGCCGGTCTTCGCCGAGACGAACTCGGCCTGCACCTGCCCGCCGTAGGGCTCGACGAGCACGTTCTCGTCGGCGAGCTGCTGCATGATGCGGTCGGCGTTGGCCTCCTCGCGGTCCATCTTGTTGATCGCGACCACGATCGGCACGCCGGCGGCCTTCGAGTGGTTGATGGCCTCCTTCGTCTGCGGCATTACCTGGTCGTCGGCGGCGACGACGAGGATCACGAGGTCGGTGACCTGGGCGCCGCGGGCACGCATGGCGGTAAACGCCTCGTGGCCCGGCGTGTCGAGGAAGGTGATCGGCCGACCGTCCTCGGTCGTGACCGTGTAGGCGCCGATGTGCTGCGTGATGCCGCCGGCCTCGCCAGAGGCCACGCTGGCTTCGCGGATGTAGTCGAGGAGGGAGGTCTTCCCGTGGTCGACGTGGCCCATGATCGTGACGACGGGCGCGCGGTCCTCGAGGTCCTCCGGATCGTCCTCTTCGACCTCGATGTCGTCGAGGCCGTCTTCGTCAACGAACTCGACGTCGAACCCGTACTCGTCGGCGATGAGGGTGATCACGTCGGCGTCGAGCCGCTGGTTGATGGAGACCATCATCCCGAGGTTGAACCCGGTCTGGATGACGTCGGTGACGGGCACGTCCATCAGCTCGGCGAGCTCGCCGGTGGAGATGAACTCCATCACGCGGAGCTCGCTCTCCTGCTCGAGCAGCTCCTCCATCTCGCGCTCGCGCTGCTCGGCCCGCTCTTCGCGGCGCGCGCGGCGGCGCTTCTGGCGGCTGCGGCCGGAGCCCTGCGCCAGCTTCTGCAGCGTCTCCTGCACGGTCGAAGCGGCCTCGGCCTTGTCGACCTTGCCTTTCTTCTTGCGCTTGCCGCGCTTGCTGCGCGAGGTCGACTCTTCGGCGGCGTCGTCGGACGAGGCGGCGGTCTTCTTCCGCTTCCGCTTTCGGCGGCGGCCGGACTCGATGCCCGAGAGGTCGATCTTGCCGATCACCTTCGTGCCGCTCAGCGCGTAGCGGTCGGCACGAAGGGTGCTCTCTTCATCGTCCTCTTCGTACTCGTCGTCGCCCTCGGCTTCGGGGTCGTCTTCGGCGACGGGCGCGTCCTCATCGCCTTCGTCGTCCTCTTCCTCTGCACCGGGCTCGTCGCGCTCAGCGGTGGGGGCTTCGACCTCGTCCGTCGGCTCTGCTTCGGACTCGTCGGCGGGGACTTCGGCGACGGCTTCGTCTGCTTTCGCGTCGATGACGGGCTCCGCCTCGGCGATGGGCTCTTCGTCCGCCTCGACGGTCGCCGACGTGTCGATGACGGGCTCCGCCTCGGCGACGGGCTCCGCGGCCTCGGCGGGCTCTTCCGCTTCGGATTCCTCCGCCACGGGCTCCTCGACCTCGGGCTCCGCTTCGGCGACGGGCTCGGCCTCGGCGGGCTCCTCTGTGACGGGCGCTTCCGCCACGGGCTCCTCGACCTCGGGCTCGGGGGTCGGCTCGGGGGTCGGCTCGACGGCGGGCGGGGCTACGCCGGGGGCGGAGTCGCCCGAGGCGACGGGCTCGGCCTCTTCCTGCTCGGCCTCTTCCCTGCGCGCGCGGAGCGCGGAGACGCGGGCGCGGGCGTCCATGTCTTCGGCGAAGACGGAACGCAGCGCGTCGTACATCTCCGGGGGGAGCTTCGCGTTGATGTCGCCCTTCTCGAGCTTGGCATCGAGCTCGAACCCGCTCTCCTTCAGCGTCTCCACGAGCGTGTCGACGGACACGTTCAGCTCGCGCAATGCTTTAAAGAGGCGGACGGGCTTCATCGCCTTGGTCGAATTATCTGGCATACAAGGGGGTACGTGTTGGGAGCGAACTCGGGGGGCCGAGGGAGTCTATGTAAATCCGCAGCGGCGTGCGTGATGTTCCCGGTTCGTCGGTCTGCTACGAAGAAGAAGGTAAGGAACAGCGGGCCTAGACTTCGCGCTCCGCAGCGTCGGACTCTTCGGCTTCGGCGCCTTCGGTTTCTGCTTCGGGCTCGAGTTCGGTTTCTGCTTCGGGCTCAAGATCCGCTTCGGGCTCGGCAGCCGCAACAGCGCGCGGACCATCGAGGCTCGGGGTCGGCTCGGCAGCCGAGCCCTGCTCTCCATCCGGCACGCGGAGCTCGGCGGCCTCCTCGACGATCTCTTCCATCTCCTCCTCCTCACGGGCGAACTCGGCGCGCATGAGCAGGAGGATCTTCTCGGTCGTCTCCTTTTCGAGGCCGGAGCGGCGGGCGAGCTCGTCCTCGGAGAGCTCGAGCACGGCCTTGGCCGTGTCGCAGCCGATGTCCTTGAGCCGCTGGATCACGTCGGGCGGCATCACGTCCGAGAACTCCTCGATCTCGACGTCCTCCTCGTCCTCCCGGATGTCGCGGTAGACGTCGATCTCGTAGTCGGTGATGCGCGAGGCGAGGCGGATGTTCTGCCCGCCGCGCCCGATCGCGAGCGAGACCTCCTCGGCGGGAACGGTGACGCGAGCGCGCGGCGGGTCGAGCTCGTCGTTGAACTCGACGGCGATGGGCTTGGCCGGGGCGAGCGAGCGCTTGAGGAACTCGACCTTGTCGTCGGTCCACGGGATCACGTCGA